>NZ_CP026363.1:3805000-4141666 GCF_004117055.1 Brevibacillus agri | reverse complement strand
TATACGACGCCAGAAGGCACCAGCATGACGACGATGGCGGAGTATTACTATTTGCAATCCGGCAGAAGCTGGACGGTAGATGGAGTAGTCACTCCTTGGCAAGTGGCTGAAAAGAGCTACAAGCATTACGGCGGAAACAATTCCAGCGGCAACGACGCAGCGCCGCGCGATCTGGTCGAAGAAACGCTGGGGGCCGTAGGCGAAGCGATTGCGGGCAAAGAGGAAGACTACGACCAGCGCGACCCGTACGACCTGGATGGCGATGGCGATCTGATGGAGCCGGACGGCATGCTGGACAACCTGATGCTCGTACATGCGGGCATCGGCGAAGAGACGGGCGAGGACGCAGACGCGATCTGGTCGCACCGTTGGACGTTGAAAAAGCCGATGGAAATCCCGGGCACCAGCCTGAAAGCTTTCGACTATATGATTCAGCCGGAAGACGGCGCACCTGGCGTTTTCGCGCACGAATACGGACACAACCTCGGATTGCCGGACTTGTATGACACGTCCAGGCAAGGGCACGACTCGCCAGTAGGTGCGTGGTCCTTGATGTCTTCCGGTAGCCACACGGGTAAAGTTTTCCAAACGCAACCAACCGGACTGGATCCATGGTCCAAGATGATGCTGCAAGAAATGTACGGCGGAAAATGGATTTCTCCGCGCGTCGTCGATTATAAAGATTTGGAAAAGAAAAAGAAGACGTTCAGCCTGATCGACGCTTCCAGCCAGGAGATGGGCGGAAAAGTTATCAAGCTCAACATGCCGCAGGCTGAAAAAGAACCGCCGACTCAGCCGAAAGACGGGGATTACGCCTACTTCTCCGATGAAGGCGACAACCTGAATACGAAAATGGTGTCGGACGTAATCGACCTGACCGGGGCCAGCTCGGCGTCCATGAGCTTTGACTCGTGGAGAGCGATTGAAACCGACTACGACTACCTGTACGTCAACGTGATTGATGAAGAGACAGGGGATAGCAAAACCGTCGAGCAGTTCGACGATGTCACCAAAGGCTGGGATCAGGAAAAAATCAGCCTGAACGATTTTGCTGGCAAGAAAATTCGCGTGGAGTTCAACTACGTGACGGATGGCGGCTTGGCGATGCCTGGCTTCTACCTCGACAACTTTGAAGTGGAAGCGGATGGCGAAGTCATTTTCGCCGACGATGCCGAGGGCGACCAGAAGTTCGAACTGGATGGCTTCATCCACTTCGATGGCAAAGGAAAAATGTACGACACGTACTACCTGATCGAGCTGCGCTCCCATGAAGGCGTGGACGCCGGACTGAAGTATTTCCGCCGCAACGACACGTTCTTCTCTTACGACCCAGGCATGGTGATCTGGTACTACGACGGCCGCTATGGCAAAACGCAAGACAACAACACAAGCCAGCATCCAGGCTACGGCATGCTCGGCGTAGTCGATGCGCATCAGGAAGTGCGCTACTGGAACAACGACGAAGGAAACGAAGACGCGATTGCAGATTCCCGCTACCAGGTGAACGACGCGGCATTCAGCCCGAACAAAACGTCTGGCATGAACCTCGACTACATTTTCGGTACGATGAATTACGCGCCGCTCAAAGGTGTCACTACATTTGACGACAGCGACGATTACACGATGCCGGAAGTGCCGGAGGTCGGAAAAATCCTTCCGGAAATCGGGCTGCAAATCAAATTGAAGCGGGTAACGAAAAAGTTCACGGACGCATCGGTTGAACTGTCCTTGAAAAAATAAGCAAAGAGAAAGACGTCTGTCAGCGCTCGGCTGATGCCAGGCGTCTTTTTTGTGGGAATAGGAAGCAGCGTGTCCTGCCGGATGGGGGCAAAAGGGGCAGGATTGTTGTGTGTCTGGGAAGCGTGGATGCGCGCCTGCTGTGTTTTCGCTCAGCCGGAGCGCGGATGCTGAAAGGTTTTCAGGCTTTGGCGCAAAAACTGGTTGCGCTCCTCGATGAAGGCGCAAATAAACGCAGGCTCAGTGGCGAAGGTGGCGAGGACGTCTTGTTTGTATGGGTCCATGGAGACGTAGGGGCGCAAGGCGTCGTGCAGGGCGAGAATATGCGGCCGCAAATGTTCGACGGTAAAGGTCGTGTCGAGGATGTCCTGGAGCAGCCGGACATACTGCGTGCGAAACGCCGGGACATCCAAAAGGCGCGCCGTCAGCGTGTTGAAGCCTTGGACGCGCAAATTTTCCGGAGCGAGCACACGTCCGTTCACATTGCGTCCCCATGTCGCGTCGTAGTCCCAGGGGATGATGAAAAACCGTTTGTTTTCCGCGTGTCTGTACAACGCGTAGCTGTGGACGAAGCCGTCGAGATTTTGCGTGCAGACTGCTCCGGCTAGCCAGCGCAAATATTGCGGGATGTCGAGCCACTTTTTGATGATGTGAGCAAACAAGGCTTGCGGTGTGGCGTTAATGCGGAAAATGAGCTCGCGCAAATAACCGTCGTCTGCTTCCGTGCCCAGCTTCCGCTGATACCCGGCTTCCAGCGCTGCTTTTGCCTCGGTGGTCTTGTGGCGGAGCAGGGAGAAATTCGCATTGGCGTTCACCGCGTAGTAGATGGGACCAGCGGGCAGGCCGCGGTCCGCTAGGAAAATATCATCTACTGCTTCGAGTTTGAGATAGATTCCGATGCATTCGCCATTGAGATAGAGCAGGACGTGCTCGGCCCGCGGCGCGTACGAACCGATTTTGGTAAAGAAATCGAACGAAAGCTTGTTGCGAATGTAGGACGGGTCGACGTATTCGGCGTTGAGGTGGAACTCGCGCGCGCCTTGGAACAACTGGGGAGGCACGAGCGTAATTTGAAAGGACCTTTTGGGAAATTTGCAGCAGGGGTGTACCAGATCACTTATGAGCTGAACGTTCAAGAAGTGGGAAGGCCGTTTGCGCTGTTTGCAAATGGCGTGCTTCTGGCCGGAACCAGCTACGGCGAAAACTCTCAAGGGGTGCTCACAGGGCACGCCGCCGTCACCCTGTTCGAAAATGACGTTATCACGCTGCAAAATTTGAGCGGAGACACCAATCTGAACGCGTCCGTATCGGGCATCGGAGTAGTCGCCGCCTCGATCATCTTTGAACAATTGACAACTGCCTGACTCGCTGCACAACGAGCGGCAGCCATAAAAACAAGCAAACCCACCCGGTAATCCAAGGTGGGTTTCTTGTTTTCAGCGAGAGCCTGCCGCTGCCAGTCAGCAGACGGCGCACCAGCGCCTGGCCGAGCCGATGCTTCATGACTGCGTTTCGTGCGGGAACAAGCGGAAAAACAGCTCCAAAAACGAATGGACGAGTTCGGACTTCTCATCCATCCGGTAGGCGACGCCAGCCTCCAGGCGAATGCTCACGTCGGAGAGCGCCCGGAAGGCGACGGACTTGCCCGCCAAAGGAAGCCGAGGGCCAAGCGATACCCCCATTCCCGAGGAAACCAGCTCGATAACCGTCTGCATGTCGTGGGTTTCGACGGTAATTTTCGGCGAAAAGCCTGCCTGGTGGCAAACCTTCGTCACCGTGTCGTAAAAGCCGGGGCCGATCTGGCGAGGGGTGAGTGATTTGCTTGCGCGATCCGGCTTTGCCGAGCTTACTCCGGAAGCAGCCTACCATCCGCCAAGCTACGGCGCTGCGGGAGGGGGCCATCCGCACGGAACTGGCCCCTGGCTGGAAATCTAGGCGGGCAAAAGCTGCTCGAGATAGGCAAGAACCGCTTTTTTGATGTCCGCCAGCGATTGCAGCGCAGCTTTCTCTGATGTGTCTTTCACGCCAAAATAAAGCTTGATTTTCGGCTCCGTGCCAGAGGGGCGGATGCAAAACCAGCCGTGCTCGCCCAGGGTGTACTTCAAGCCATCGCTTGCGGGCAAGGGCAAAGGCTCCGATTCGTTCGTCGCCGACAGCCAGCGCTTGCCGTGCAAATAGTCGTCGATCGAGCTGACGCGATGTCCTGCGACAGAGGCCATCGGCTTGCTGCGCAGAGCGGCGAGGATGGCGGTCATCGTCTCCAATCCGTCTATGCCCGGATATGTGATGGAGACGAGGTCCTCCCGGAAGTAGCCGTACGTTTCGTACAGCTCCTGCAAACGCCGATGCAGGCTGGAGCCTTGCGCGAGCTGACAGGCACACGCGTCCGCCAGCAAAAAGGCTGCCTGCACCGCGTCTTTGTCCCGGACAAATTCGCCGCGCAAGTAGCCGCAGCTTTCCTCCAGCCCAAACAAAAACGCATGCGCGCCGCTTTGCGCGAACTCGTGAATTTTTTCGCCGATGTATTTGAACCCGGTCAACGTATCTATTGTGGCGACTCCGTAGTCGGAGGCGATCGCCCGAACCATTTCCGAGGTGACGACGGTTTTCACGACGGCAGCCTGGGCCGGCAGCGTCCCCGCCTGCTTTTCTTGCGACAAAAGATAGTCGAGCAGCAAGACGCCTGTCTGATTTCCGTTCAGGATGAGATGCTGGTTCGGCCCTGTCCGGATCGCCACCCCCAGCCTGTCTCCATCGGGATCGGTGCAGATGATGAGGTCTGCGCCTTTTTTGCGTGCCTGCATCAGCGCCAGCCGGAAGCTTTCCGGCTCTTCCGGATTGGGCGTGGCGACCGTGGGAAACAGCGGATCAGGCTTAGCTTGCTCCGAGACGACTTTGACCTGCGTAAAGCCAAAGGCCTGCAAGCCTTGCGTGATCGGCGCGAGGGTCGTGCCGTGCAGGGGGGAAAAGACGATTCGCGGCTGGTGCGTGCGGAGGGCAAGCTCGGCGGCGGGGAGGCGCAACTGTTTTTGACAGGCCATGTAGGCGGCAAACACTTCGTCCCCGATCATCTGCAGCAGGCCGTTGTTGATGAGCGCACTCACTTCGCTCGTGCCGATTCGCAGTTCGTCTCCGGCCTCCTCGATTTTGGCAAAAATCCGCGCCGCTGCTTCCGGCGGGATTTGGCCCCCGTCCGCTCCGTAAATTTTGTAGCCGTTGTATTCGGGCGGATTGTGACTCGCCGTGATGACGACCCCTGCGCTCGCTCCCAGGTGGCGTACAGCAAACGAGAGCAGCGGCGTCGGGCACAGTTGCTCGAACAGGCAGGCTGTCAGGCCGTAATGGCCGAGCACTTTTGCCGTCTCCAGGGCGAATGTGTACGAATCGGCGCGCGAGTCATAGGCAATCGCCACCTTTTGCGCGGCCGGGTCTGTCCCTTGTTCAAGCAGGTGCAGGGCAAGACCAGCGGTAGCTTTGCGGATCGTGTACACGTTGATCCGGTTGATTCCCGGACCCATGACACCGCGCATGCCACCCGTTCCGAAGGCAATCGGCTTGTAAAAGCAGTCCTCCAGCTTTTTTTCGTCGCCTGCCAACTGTTCGAGCTGGCGGCGAAGCTCAGGTTCCAGGTCTGAATATTCGTTCCAGCGTGTATAATGTACCCGCCAATCTGTTGTCATGGTTGTCTTCACTCCCACCGAAAAATGCTGGTCGTTGCTTTAAGATATTACCGGGCGGGGAGGGGAGTGAAGGCTTCTTGGCAAAATTGCTTTCGGCTGCGGCCGTCAGGGGCTTGCCCGAAGCTGGCTATGGGAAGAGGCGCAAAACATTTGCCAGCCGGTTTGCATATAAATAAAACAGTGCGAAAATTGCCGTGCTGGACAGCACAGGAGCCAGCAAGGCCGACGCCGTGCGCTTTTCGATGGCGGGAGGCAGTCGGCTCGCTGCTATGGCAACGAGGGGAGATGTGGCTGATGAAAACCGCTTTCCTTACAGGAGTCACCGGGCAGGATGGCGCGTATTTGGCAAAATTTTTGCTGGAGAAAGGCTATCGCGTGGTCGGACTGGTACCGCGCCGCAGCACCGTGGACCGCTGGCGGCTGGAGTATTTGGGCATCGCCGACGAGGTGGAGTACAAGGACGGCGACATTTTGGATCTGGCGTCCCTGACGAGGGCGCTCAAGACGACGAAGCCTGACGAAGTGTACCACTTGGCGGCGCAAAGCTTTGTCGGCTCCTCGTGGGAGCAGCCGATTTTGACGGCGCAGTCGACCGGGATGGGGGTTTTGCACGTCCTGGAGGCGATCCGCGAGACGAATCCGGCAATCAAAATGTACCAGGCCTCCTCCAGCGAGCTGTACGGGCTGATCCAGGAGCCGCAACAATCGGAGCAAACGCCTTTTTATCCGCGCAGTCCGTACGCCGTATCCAAGCTGTTCGGGTACTGGATGACGAAAAACTATCGCGAAAGCTTCCAAATGTACAGTTGCAACGGCATTTTGTTCAACCATGAGTCGCCTTTGCGCGGGCTTGAGTTCGTAACCCGAAAAGTGACGCACGCCGTCGCCCGCATCGTCGCGAACAAGCAAAAAGAGCTGCGGCTGGGCAACATCCAGGCGAAGCGCGACTGGGGCTTTGCAGGCGATTTCGTAGAGGCGATGTGGCTCATGCTGCAACAGGAGAAGCCGGACGACTACGTCATTGCGACCGGAAAAACATCGACGGTCGAGGACATGTGCAAAATCGCCTTTGACTACGTCGGGCTGAACTATCAGGATTATTTGGTGATTGATCCAGACCTGTACCGCCCGGCAGAAGTCGACGTCCTGTTGGGCAATCCGGAAAAAGCGAAGCGCAAGCTGGGCTGGGCACCGAAGACAAAGCTGGCCGAGCTGATTCACATGATGGTCGAGGCCGATCTGCAGCGAGTGGCAAAAGCGTAAAGTAGCGAACCAATAGCGACACCCTATTTCTGGCGAACCAAAAGAAAAGGGGTGTTTTTTTGTGGGAACGAAAATGAGTCAACCTATTACTGTAAATAAGCAACCTGTTAAGTCTGATAGGATAGCCAGTTTATGCCGCGAACTGGCTTCTTTTTATCTCGTTACAGCAATAAACTTGCAGAAAATTCGCCTTTGAGTGTAATTTTCAGACGTTGGCACGCATCTTGCTTTAGAGAAGAGGTACAAACATTCCAACTTTACTCGCCAAAAGGAGACTTTGTTATGAATGTAGTTGCCAACGTGTACCGGGGGGAACAGGTGGAAAGCTCTCACCTTGGTCACATTGCGGTTGTGGATTTTGCAGGAACATTGCTTTACTCATTCGGCGATCCACACCGAATGACATATGCCCGATCGAGCATGAAGCCGTTGCAGGCGATTCCGGTTGTGGAGACGGGGGCTGCGGACCGTTTTGGATTTGAGCCAGCCGATCTGTCGCTTTGCTGCGCCTCCCACAGCGGAGAGCCGCGCCACCGCACCCGTGCGCTGTCGATGCTGGCGCGCGCAGGCCAGCCGGAAGCGACCTTGCAGTGCGGGACACACGTCCCTCGCCACGAGGAGAGCTACAAGGAGCTGATCCGGGAGGGCAAGCCGCTCACGCCGGTATTTTCCAACTGCTCCGGGAAGCACTCGGGGATGATCGCGACTGCGACGCACATGGGCGAAGATGTCACGACGTACCATCTGCCAGAGCATCCGGTGCAGCAGCGGATTCTCGATGTAGTGGAAGACATCACCGGCTATCCGAAAGAGAAGATCAATCTCGGGGTGGACGGCTGCGGCGTCCCTGTTCATCAGTTGCCGCTCGCCCACTACGCCTGGGCTTTTGCCAAGCTGGCCAAGCCAGAGGTGATCGCCAATCCGGAGCGCCGCAAAGCGGTAGAAAGAATTACCGCAGCGATGACCGCCCATCCCGAAATGGTCGGGGGCGAAAACCGCTATTGCACCGATCTGATGACCGCTTTTGCCGGGCGCATCGTCGGCAAGGCAGGCGCCGAGTCCGTCTACTGCCTGGGCGATCGCCAAACAGGTCTTGGCATCGCGGTCAAAATCGAGGATGGCGGCCCGCGCGCGATCAATCCGGTCGTGAACGAGGTTCTCCGTCAGCTCGGAATCGGCACGGACGGCCCGCTTGAAGCGCTCGCGGAATATACGAATCCGCCGATCAAAAACATGAGCGGAAACGTCGTGGGCCGAATCGAAACGCCGTTTTTGCTGACCAAAACTAGCGTGGTCTTAGGGGTATAAGCGGCAGCTTCCTGATCGTTGCCGTTTATCTATAAAGATTTTGCAAAAGAAGAAGGGGGTCACACCAAATGAAGTTGCAAAAAGGATGGAAGCTGCTCAGCACAGCGGCTCTTGTCGCGGTTCTGGCCGTGACAGGTTGTAGCCAGTCGGCAGCTCCGGCTAAGACGGGAGAAGGAACTGCTCCTGCCGCCCAGCCAACAGGCGATGCGGGTGGACAAGCTGACGCGACAGCGCGGCTGAAGCTCAATCTGAAGACAGAACCACCATCCCTCGATCCGCCAAAAGGCTTCGACAGCACCTCCAATGAAGTGCTGAACGCGACGATGGAAGGTCTGGCACGTCTGGACAAAGACCACAAGCCACAGCCTGCCATGGCGGAAAAATGGTCCGTGAGCGAAGACGGGAAGACGTACACGTTTACGCTGCGCGACAGCAAATGGTCCAATGGCGATCCGGTTACTGCGCAAGACTTCGAGTTCGCCTTCAAGCGCATCGTCGACCCGAACAACGCGTTCCCGTCTGCCTTCCTCGCGTATTACATCGAGGGCGCGGAAGAGTACAACAAAGGAACCGGAACCGCAGACGGCGTGAAAGTAAAAGCGGTGGACGAAAAGACGCTGGAAGTGCATCTGAAAGCGCCGGCAGGCTTCTTCCTGCACATCCTCACGCAGCCGACTTTCTTCCCGGTGAACAAAAAAGTGGTGGAAAGCAATCCGAAATGGGCTGAGAACGCTTCGAGCATCGTGACCAACGGCCCGTTCAAAATGGAAGACTGGGTGCATGACCAGTCCGTCAAGCTGGTGAAAAACGACGGCTACTGGGATCGCGACTCCGTCAAATACGCGGGGATCGACTGGGTAATGGTCAACGACGAGAACACGCAATACCAGATGTACTCGACAGGACAGTTGGACATGATCCAGACTGTGCCGAACGACCTGAAGAAAAAGCTGATCGACTCCGGCGAAGCGAAGGTAGAATCCGAGGCAGCCATCTACTACTACCGCATGAACACCGAAATGCCGCCGTTTAACAACGTCAACATCCGCAAAGCGTTCGCCCTGGCAATCGACCGCCAGACACTGATCGACAACGTAGTCCAAGGCAAGCAGGCACCAGCACTCGCGCACGTGCCATTCGGCTTCCCTGAGCCGGAAGGCGGAGACTTCCGCGAAAAAGGCGGAGATTTCATCAAGGACAACGACATTGAACAGGCAAAAGCCCTGTTGAAAAAAGGGATGGAAGAGGAAGGCTGGACAACTTTGCCGCCTGTAACCATGACCTACAACACGAGCGACGCGCACAAAGCTATCGCGCAAGTTTTGCAAGAAATGTACAAGAAAAACCTCGGCGTAGACGTGAAGCTGGAAAACAAAGAGTGGAAAGTTTTCCTCGATGAGCAGCGCGCTCGCAAGCTGCAATTCTCCCGTTCCACCATTCCGGCCGATTACGGCGATCCGGTCAACTACCTGGAGCTGTTCGTCACCGATCACCCTGGAAACCGCATCAACTACAGCAACAAAGAGTACGACGCCCTGGTAGAAAAAATCCGCAACACCGCAAACGAAACCGAGCGCTTCAAGCTGATGCACGACGCAGAAAAAATCTTTATGGAAGACATGCCGCTTGTGCCAATCTATTTCAGCACAAAAGTATTCATGGACCAGCCGAATGTGAAAGGCATCATTCGCCATCCAGTAGGGACACTTGACTACAAATGGGTAGAGATCGGAAAGAAATAGTAGAATAGACGAAAGACAGGAGCGCAAGGGAATCTTGTGCTCTTGTCTTCACACTACATCTTGGAGCGAGTGTCATGGCGAAAAAAACGATTACGTTTGTTGCGAAAATGGACGAGTTTCTGCAATCCGTCGTCAGTCAATGCCACGAATTGGGGATATCTGAAGACATCCATGTGGAAGCGATCCGCGTCGATCAGCTTCCGTTTCGACCGATTACACCGGGGGCTTTGGTGGTGGTGTCCACGAAAAGCATCGTGCCGCTGGTAGAACCGTACCTGCCTGGCGATTCCGGCATTCTCATCGCCAAGCGCATGCTGCCGTATCACAATTTGCGCGGCATGCTGGAAATTCCGAAGGGAGTCAAGGTGCTTCTGGTCAGCGATACGAAGGAAACCGCCGAGGAAAACGTGGATTTGCTGCGGGCGTCGGGTATGGATTTCGAGCTGTACCCGTATTACCCGGGGGCGGAATACCCGGCAGATATCGAAATCGCGGTCACGCCTGGCGAAGCGGAGCACGTCCCGCCGAACATCCGCAAAGTGGTCGACATCGGGTTCCGGATTATTGACCTGTCCACCTGGATGGCCATCTACTCGCATTTTGACAGTGGAAATTTCCAAAAGGTGACGGCGCGAGCCATGCAATCTTTGGTCTACATCACGAAAGAGCTGAACAACGAGATTCAGCACGCGCACCTTTTGAGCAAATACTTGGAAGCGATCGTCAACCGGATCGAGGATGCGATCATCGCTTTTGATGAAAAGGAACGGATTCGCTTCATCAATCAAAAAGCGATCGAGTCGCTGCACCTGGAAGGCAGGCAAGCGGTAGGAGAGCGCGCAGCCGACTGTCTTCCGTCTGACTTTTACGAGCTGATCCGGCAGTGTGAAGAAAACGAGGACGTGCTGGTAGATTGGGCGAACAAAACCTACTTTTTCCGCAAGATGCACATTGTCATGGAGGGCAGCTTTTTAGGGAGCCTGCTCTTGTTCCGCAAAGCGGCGGAAATCGAAAAGCTGGAGCACGATTACCGCCTGCGCCTGTACAGCAAAGGGCTGGTTGCCAAATACCAGTTCGAGGATATTTACGGCGAGAGCCCCTCTGTGCAAAAGGTGATCCAGATCGCCAAAAAAATTGCCCGGAGCAATTCGACGGTGCTTTTGCTCGGCGAGACGGGAACCGGAAAGGAATTGCTCGCCCAGGCTATCCACAACGCCTCCCCGCGCAGGCGCGAACCGTTTGTCGGCGTCAACTTCGCGGCGATTTCCGAATCGCTTTTGGAAAGCGAGCTGTTCGGCTACGAGGAAGGAGCGTTTACGGGGGCGCGAAAAGGCGGCCATATCGGCTGGTTTGAGCTGGCCCACAAAGGAACGATTTTTCTCGATGAGATTGGCGATGCCAGCGGAGCGATTCAAAATCGGCTGCTGCGGGTGTTGCAGGAGCGCCAGATCATGCGCGTCGGAGGCAGCAAAGTCATTCCGACGGACATTCGCGTCGTCGCAGCCACCAACCAGGACTTGCAGAAAATGGTGGCGGAAGGCTCCTTCCGCGCGGATTTGTACTACCGGCTGAACATCTTGCCGATTCATTTGCCGCCGCTGCGCAAGCGCAGGGAGGACATCCCGTGGCTGGTGCAGCAGTTTGTGAAAAAATACTCGCTCGACTTGCGGCGCCCGCCGTTCACCCTGACGCGCGAAGCGATGAAGGCGCTGGTGGAGTACGATTGGCCCGGCAACATTCGCGAGCTGGAAAACGTCATCGAGTATTTGGCGCATGTCGTCGAGGAAGAAGCGTATGTGCATCATTTGCCGTTTTTAAGCGAAGTGCCGGAAGTGCCGCTGGCAACAGACGGGCTGGAGGAATGGTTCGAGCCGATACGCGCCGAGTACGCGCGGCGAGGCTTTTTGCAGGAGATCATCGCGATTTTGCAGGAGCTGGGAGCGGGCAGCGGCGGCCGTTACTCCTTGATGGAGCAGCTTGGCGAGCGCGGTGTGGCGCTTTCGTCGCAACAGCTTCGCTACCGCTTGAAGCTCATGCAGCAAGACGAGCTGATCCATGTAGGAAAAGGAAGGCAGGGAAGCCAGATTTCCGCCAAGGGCGAATCGTTTCTGGCCTTCCTGCAGCAGAGGAAAGCAGGTGGACAAAAATGAGCGAGTACTGGAAAGAGCAGGCGTTGTTACAAAAAGCAGCGTTTGTCGAAGACGTGAAGGCATTTCTTTCGATCAACAGCATTGAAGATATGACGACCGCAACCGCAGGCAAGCCGTTCGGGGAAGGGGTGGCGGCGGCGCTGGAGTCGCTGCTTGCGCGCGGGGCGCAGGACGGCTTTTGGACGAAAAATCTCGACGGCTACGCGGGCACGATTGAGCTTGGCGACGGCGAAGAGGAAGTCGGCGTGCTCGTCCATATCGACGTCGTCACCGTTGGCGAGGGCTGGACGACTCCGCCCTTTGAGCCGACCATTCGCGATGGCCGCCTGTACGCCAGAGGGGCGCTCGACGACAAAGGGCCGGCTCTGGCCGCCTACTATGCGCTTCGACTGGTGCGCGATTCCGGGCTGGCGCTCACAAAACGGGTGCGGCTGATTATCGGGACAGACGAAGAGAGCGGCTGGCTGTGCATGAAGCACTTCATGGAGCACGACCGCGTGCCGCCGATCGGCTTTTCGCCGGATTCGTCCTTTCCGATGACCCATGCGGAAAAAGGCCAGATCAACCCGACCCTCACCATCGCTCCCACGCAAGGGAGTGCAGACGGGGAGGGGCGCTTGCGGCTCCTGTCGTTTGTTTCCGGCGATCAAGGAAACAGCGTGCCGGACAAGGCGGAGGCTGTCGTTTGCCTCGGGGCTGCGGCTGGGGAGCAGCTCGCTTTGGCGCAGCTTGCGTCGCAGTGGGAACAGTTTTTGCAGGAAAAAGCGACAAGCGGGCGGATGGAGCAGCTTGCGCCAGACAGGCTGAAGTTCACCGTGGCCGGAAAGCCCGCGCATGGCATGGCGCCAGAAGAAGGCGTCAACGCGGGAACGCTGCTCGCCTGTTTCTTGCGGGAGCGGTCGTTTGAAGGTTCTGCCTCTTCGTTTCTTTCGCTCTTGTCAGACATTATTCACGAAGACTATTACGGGCAACGTTTGCAGCTCGCTTGCGAGGACGACGTATCCGGCAAGCTGACCGTCAACGCAGGGATTTTGCGCTACAGCGAGACGGACGGGGGCAGCGTTCGCCTGAACATCCGCTATCCCGCGACTATCTCCTGTGAGGAGTACGTGGAAAAGCTGAAAAAACGGGTAGCGGAGCTGGGCTGGACGATTGATAGTCTGCGCACCTCGAAGTCGCACTACGTGCCGAAAGACCACCCTGTCATTCAAACCTTGTCCAAGGTGTACGAGGAGCATACAGGCCAGCCCGCTACGCTGCTGTCGTCCGGCGGTGCGACTTACGCGAAAATCATGCCGTATGGCGTAGCTTTCGGGCCGTTGTTTCCAGGCAAGGAATCGACTGCGCACCTGATCGATGAATACGTCGAGATCGACGACCTGCTGCGGGCGATGGCGATATACGCCCACGCCATTTACGAGCTGGCCAGATAAACGAGGAGGAACTCCATGTCAAACTACCTGGTGAAACGCGTTTTGATGATGATCGTCACGCTTTGGATCATCGTGACGCTGACTTTTTCCTTGATGCATGCCATTCCGGGAAATCCGTTCGCCTCCGAGTCGGATCAGTTGCCGGAGCAGATTTTGAACAACCTGCGGGCAAAGTACAATCTCGATCAGCCGTTGCCCGTCCAATACGTGCTCTATTTGAAAAACTTGCTGCTGCTCGATCTGGGGCCGTCGATCAAGTCGGACTCGCGCGGCGTCAATGACATGATCGCCGACGGCTTTGGCGCTTCGGCCTGGCTGGGGGCGCAAGCGATCCTGATTGCGCTCGTGTTCGGGATCACGTTTGGCATCGTGGCGGCGCTCAACCGCAACAAGTGGCTGGATTACGTGGCGATGGCCCTGGCAGTACTCGGGGTAGCGATTCCGAGCTTTATTATGGCGCCGCTGCTCATCAACTTTTTTGCGATCAAGCTCCCGGTTTTTCCGGTGGCGACATGGGGCACGTGGATGCATACCGTGCTGCCGTCGCTCGCCCTCGCGTTTGGTCCGGTCGCCGTCATTACGCGGTATATGCGGGCCAGCATGATTGAAGTGATGAACCAGAACTACATCCGCACAGCGGAAGCGAAAGGCATTCCGATGTTCATCATCGTGCTGCGCCACGGAATCCGCAACGCGATTTTGCCTGTCGTGACGTTTCTCGGCCCGTTGATCGCTTCCTTGATTACCGGAACGTTTGTCGTCGAGAAAATTTTTGCGATTCCCGGCATCGGGAAATATTTCGTAGACGGCATTTTTAACCGCGATTATCCCGTCATTTTGGGGACGACCATTTTTTACAGCGCGATTTTGATCGTGACGATTTTTTTGATCGATATCGCATATACGCTGATCGACCCGCGTATCAAGCTGACCAACAAGGAGAGATAGCCTGTGGCGATGGAACAAAGAGTAGACCCGTTATTTCGGCCGCTGACCAAAAATGTGCAGGCGAACGTCATTGCCCGGCCGAGCCTGAGCAACGGACAGCAAGTCATCCGCAAGCTGGCGAAAAACAAGCTGGCAATGCTCGGGCTGTTCATTATCGTCGCGCTCGTGGCGATGGCGATTATCGGACCGAGCCTCGTCCCGTACAGCTACTCGGATCAAAGCCTGCTGACGAAAAATCAGCCCGTGTCGTCAGAGCACTGGTTTGGCACCGATGAACTCGGCCGGGACATGTTCGCCCGGACGTGGTACGGAGCGAGAATTTCCTTGACGATCGGGGTAGTCGCTGCGCTGATCGACCTCGTCATCGGGGTGACGGTCGGCGGGATCGCCGGCTACATGGCCGGGCGCGGCAAACGCGGCGACCGCATCGACACGATCATCATGCGCATCATTGAAGTGCTGTACGGCTTGCCGTATTTGTTGGTCGTCATTTTGCTGATGGTGGTCATGGAGCCGGGCATGTTGACGATCATCATCGCGCTGTCGGCCACCGGCTGGGTCGGGATGGCGCGGCTCGTGCGCGGGCAAATTTTGCAGTTGAAAAACCAGGAGTTCATTTTGGCTGCGCAAGTGCTCGGGGCCAAATTCAACCGGATTTTGCTCAAGCATTTGATTCCGAACACGTTTGGCGTCATTATCGTAAACTTGACCTTTACCATTCCGTCCGCGATTTTTGCCGAGTCGTTTTTGAGCTTTTTGGGACTGGGCGTGCAAGCGCCTGTGGCGAGCTGGGGGACGATGACCAACGACGGGCTGGGCGTCATTTTGACCGGAGACTGGTGGCGGTTGTTTTTCCCGGCGCTCATGATCTCGCTTGTGATGTTCGCTTTTAACGTATTTGGCGACGGCTTGCAGGATGCGCTCGATCCGCGCCTGCGCGACTGATGAGGGAGGGAGAGGAAATGACGATGAATCAGCATCTGCTTATGATCGACAACCTGCGCGTCAACTTCAAGACTTACGGTGGCGAGGTGCAGGCGGTGCGCGGCGTCTCCTTTCACGTAGACAAAGGAGAGACAGTCGCCATCGTGGGAGAGAGCGGCTGCGGGAAGAGCGTCACCGCACAAGCGATCATGGGACTGATCCCCAACCCGCCAGGCAAAATCGTCGGAGGGAGCATCGTTTTCGACGGACAGGAAATCAGCGGGCTTGCGAAAAAAGAACTGCTGGGCATTCGCGGCACGCAGATCGGGATGGTGTTCCAGGACCCGATGACGGCGCTCAACCCGACGATGAAGGTCGGAGCGCAAATCGTGGAAGGGTTCGTGCGCAGCCAGAAGGTCACGCGCGAGGAAGCGCGTCAGCGCGCCGTCGAGATGCTCAGACTGGTCGGCATTCCGGACCCGGAAAAGCGGATCGACCAGTACCCGCACCAGTTCAGCGGCGGTATGCGCCAGCGTGTCGTGATCGCGATTGCGCTCGCCTGCCAGCCGCGCCTCGTAATCGCCGACGAGCCGACTACAGCGCTCGACGTGACGATTCAGGCGCAAATTCTCGATTTGCTGAAGCGGCTGCAGGCGGAGCAGGAGCTGTCTGTCGTCATCATTACGCACGACCTCGGCGTCGTGGCGGAAATCGCGCACCGGATGGTCGTTATGTACGCGGGCATGGTCGTGGAGACCGGAACGGTCGAGGACGTGTTCGCCAATCCGCGCCATCCGTACACATGGGGCCTGATGCGCTCCCTGCCGCGGCTGGACGAGGGAGAAAAGCAACGGCTGGTGCCGATTGAGGGAACTCCGCCGGATTTGTTTGATCCGCCAAAAGGCTGTCCGTTTGCAGCACGCTGTGATTTTGCCATGGAAATATGCGACCAGCAGATGCCTGTCACAACCGACTTCGGGTGCGGCCATCAGGCGTCTTGCTGGCTGCACGATCCGCGGGCGCCGCGCATCGAGGAATTGGTCGCCGCAGGGAGGCAGGGAGTATGACAGAAGCGTTAGTTGATGTACGCGATTTGAAAAAGCATTTTTCCATCGGGCCTGGCTTTGACCTGAAAGCGGTAGATGGCGTGTCTTTTACGATTCAAAAAGGCGAGACGCTCGGCCTGGTCGGCGAGAGCGGCTGCGGCAAATCCACGCTGGGGCGGACGATCATCCGGCTGTATGAGAATACGGCAGGAGAAGTGCTGTTCCGCGGGAAAAACGTCCACCAACTGCGCGGCAAAGAAGTGGGTCAGTTCAATCGCGATGTCCAGATGATTTTCCAGGACCCGCAGGCGAGCCTCAATCCGCGGATGACGGTCGAGGATATCATTGCCGAGGGGCTGGACATTCATGGACTCGCCAAAGGCTCGCGCCGGGAGCGCGTCTCAGAGCTGCTTCAACTGGTCGGCCTGCACAAAGACCACGCCCAGCGGTTCCCGCACGAGTTCAGCGGAGGCCAGCGCCAGCGGATCGGCATTGCCCGTGCGCTCGCCGTCGAGCCGCAGTTCATCATCGCGGACGAACCGATCTCGGCGCTGGATGTCTCGATCCAGGCGCAAGTCGTCAATTTGCTGGAAGATTTGCAGCATGATCGCGGGCTTACGTATTTGTTCATCGCCCACGACCTGTCCATGGTCAAGCACATTTCCAACCGGATCGGCGTAATGTACTTGGGCAAAATGGTCGAGCTGGCGGCGAGCAACGAGCTGTACGCCCGGCCGCTCCACCCGTACACGCAGGCGCTGCTTTCCTCTGTGCCTGTCCCCGATCCGACGGTGAAGCGCGAGCGGATCGTGCTGCAAGGCGACTTGCCAAGCCCGGCGAACAAGCCGAGCGGCTGCGGCTTCCGCACGCGCTGCCCGCTCGCCACCGCGCGTTGCGCCGAGGAGGAGCCGAAGTGGCTGGAGGCGGAGCGCGGACATTGGGTAGCGTGCCACTTGATCGAAGCATAAGGAAAAAGGAAAGACTCGGGAAGGACGCCTCGTCAAAAGGGCGTCCTTTTGCGCATGCTGGTGGTGAAGGGCGAGAGATAGCGCTTCTATGTCTAGCTGTTTACAATAGTTATTTTTTTACATATAGTAAAGTGATCTGGGCTGAAAGGAAAGTGGGGGAGCGATCGGCCAATCACTGCTCCCCGCTCCCGAAACCAGCCAAAACTGCCGATGTAACGGAAAACAGGAAGAGAGCGAGGACCTGCCATGAATTTTTTCAAAAAGCTGTTTGGCGGTGTGGAAAGCAAAGAAAAGGCAAAGGACGGCACGGCGATATACACCTACAACCAGCAAGCCACTTCTGAACCGCCCGCACCGATGCAATACGTAGAAGAGATCGTGACCCACTTTGAAGCGGTGTTTGCAGGCAGAGACAGCAGTGTTTTTCACGAGATTATTTCCGATACTATCCATATTGACGTGAACGTGATGAGCCCTACGGAAGAAGAGCCGTTTTGGGTGTTGTACACAAACGGGATGAGCGATTTGCCGATGACGATTCCGGATGAGGTTCAGGAGCAGATGGAAGAGGTGGTCGATCGGGCGGAAGTGATGATGTTTTTGCCCGGCTCCTGGGAACTGACAGAAGAGTCGCTGCAGGATGAAAACAACTACTGGCCGATCCGGCTGATGAAGCAAATGGCGCGGTTTCCGCACCAGTACAATACGTGGCTGGGGTACGGGCACACGATTCCGAACTACGAGAACTATGAGCCGTATGCGGATGGGACAGGCTTAAACGGCGTGATTTTGTTTCAGTTGTCCGAGGAAGTCAGCGTCATTTCGGCAAAAGACGGAACGAGGATTCACGCTTTCTTCTTGCTTCCTTTATATAAGGAAGAGATGGAGTACAAGCTGGAGTACGGCATGGATGCGTTGTTGGAAAAACTGTTTGCCCTGGGCGATGACGCGCTCATTTTAAACCCGAACAGAGCAAATACGTGCAAGTAAAACAAGAGAAAGCTGCCGACCGTGATTTTGGGTCAGTAGCTTTCTCGCGTTTTTAGTCCATGCTGATTTGATAAGGATTGCCTGCATCGAGATCGTGCAGGAGAATGGAGAAGCTTGGTTTCCCCGGGCTTCGCAGCACATAGCCGCCCCAGTCTTTGCCGCCGTGCGCCGTATATCCGCTGACGTCCACGCCAAAAATGGCTTGGATCAGCTCCTTGGTCACGGGAATGGCTTCATCGCGCGCTTTGATGTGATAGTCATCGGTTACATGGGTCACTTTGTACACTTGCCCCGTTTTCGCGCCGATTGTCACCGAATAGCGCCCTTGTTCATTGCTGAGCAGCCACATCTCTTCGCTTTTGTCTGACCGTTTTTCGGCCTCGGAAAAGGACAGGTGGCTGTCGTTGGCGAAACGCTGCAAGGCTGTTTTCGCGATAGAGACTACTTTTGGATCTACGTCTTTCGGGTTGTAATGCAAGCGGAAGTCAACCACTCTGTTTGTGGCAAGATCGACGGTGACGTACTGTTGGTCCGCTAGCGGAAAGGAAAAATAGTGCACCCCCGTGCTTTTGAAAAACCGGGCTGTTTGCAGGTGAACCTGCTGGGAAGCTTCCTGGAATGCCTGCTGTGCCGTTTCTGCATATTTTTGCTGGGACGGCGTCAATTCGTTGAGCGCAAATTGGGCGGAGACCGTGCGAACTTCTGTCGTGCCAGGCTGGAACGTCACGATGGCTGCGTAATCTTTCGCGCGCACAATCGTGTATTCCGCTTCTTTTTCAAGCTCGGCAAAAGGAAAGGTTTTCGCAATGCCGCTCGCTGTTTGCACGGCTTTTTGCGCAGCGGCAAAATACGTTTGCTCCTCGGGAGTCAAAGCTGCATGGCCCGCCTGTTCAACCGGAGCGGAAAATGGTTGCAACCAGAAAAAACCGAGCAGCAAGCCGCAAGTAATCAGCCCGTTTGCCATCCAGCCGTAATACCTTTTTCGTTTGTTCACTTTTTCCAGTCGACCTCCTGCTTCGCGCACACCTTCTAGGATCGCCTGGCTTCGTTCCCGGGACAGGCTGGGCTGCGGGAATTGATTCAGCTCTTCCAGGATGATCTGCTCATCTCGTGATGGCATCGTGCATCACCTCCGCAATGGAAACATGCATGTTATTTTGAATTGCCTTCATTGCTCTGTGCATAGTGAGATTGACCTTGGCTTCGGTCCATCCTAAAACCTCCGCCGTCTCCTTGCTCGACAAACCTTTGATTCCGCGCAGGATCAAAACGTCCCGATACGAACGCTTCAACTGATTGAGTATCTCGTACAGCAGACGTTTGTTTTCGCTTAGCTCCAGTGACTCTTCCGGTGTTTTATCGCGGGAAACGAGATGCTGCAAAAAGACATCTGGCAGCCAGTCGATTAGTTTGGCTCGGCGCCTTTCATCAATCGCTACGTTTCGCGCAACGGCAAACAGCCACGTTTTTGGATTCTCAATCATCTCCGCTCGCCGTTGCACAGCTTTCAGCGCACGAACAAAAGTCTCCTGAACCAGATCGTCAATATCGGTTCGCCCGGTATAGTAGACGAGAAAGCGATAGACGTCCTGGCTGTATGCGTGAAACCATTGCTCGATGCGGGCGCCCGTACGCTCATCCAATGTGTTCCACCTCCTTGGCACTGTAAAGACGGATAAGCTGCGGGCAATCTTTCAGTTCCCGCATAAAAAAATGGGAGATTTCCGAAACGGGGCCGTCAAATCCGTCAGATCGCAGCAAAATCGGGCTGTAGCTGGCGAGTCCCCGCCAAGTGCCAAAGCAAAAAGGCTGCCGACTTGATCGACAGCCTGGGACGTCGCGAAAAGCGCGGACGTCTTTTTTGCTGGGGAAAATCTTTTTCCCACTCGCCATCGAGCGGTCCTTCCCCCGTAGCCAAACGCTGTTTATAAATAGTAGAAACAGGTAAGCACCAACGAAAATACGATCATTCCGGTCCCGGAGGAGAGAAACAGGGTCGTTGCCGCTCGCATGGCCGCTTCTTTTTTTTGCGCAAAAACGGGGTCGTCTCCCCGCACCAGATCGCTGTCCATCAGCCGTGGCTTGCGGAAAAAGAAGCTTTTCAACTGCTGGAAGCCGCGCAGAAAGATGGTGAAAAAACCGGAGCGGGTCACGACGACAGCACATCCGGCCATCAACAGGACGAGGCCGAACAGAAAGCTCTGGTTGATGTAGGGCAGCAAGGCAGGCGACTGGAAGCTCAAGCCGAGCGCGAAGCTGCTGACGACAGCAAGAACAACAATGAGTACAGGCCATTTTTTCAAGGTGAGTGCACGTCCTTTTTACGATAGGGTAGAAAAGCGCTGGGCCAGTTGGATAAAAGCGTGGACGGCTGGCGAGGCATCGCGCAAGGAGCGCACGGCGACGCCGATTTCGCGTTTCAAAGGCGGCGAGAGCTCGCGTGCGGCTATGGACGAAAGCGGCTCGGGCAAAGTAAGCGCGGGCACGACCGTCACCCCTACATCGGCTTCGACCATGGCGAGAATGGTAGCGTTGTCCGCCACCTCATAGGCGACATTTGGCGTCAAATTAGCGGCGGCAAAAGCCGAGCCGATCAGAGCTTCACAGCCCGCCATCGGCATGATGAACGGCTCAGCCGCCAACTGGGACAGCGCAAGCTCCTTGGCTGCCGCAAGCGAGTGGCCGACAGGCAGGACGGCCAGCAAAGGGTCGTGCAAAAGCAAGACGCCTTCCAGCTCATCATCTGGCCAGGGAAGAAAGCCAACGTCTACGACGCCTGTGCGCAGCCACTCTTTGATCTCCTGGTAGCTGCCTTCAAACAGCCGCGTGTCCAGCTCGGGATAGGAGCCGTGCAGCGCCTTCAACAGCCGGGGCAACATCTGGACGGAGACGCTCGGAAACGCCCCGATGCGAATCGTCCCGGACAGAGAGCCGCCGTTCGCTTCTGCCGCGATTCGCTTCATCTGGCTGACCTGGTTCAGCACAATCCGGGCCGAGGCGGCGATTTGCTCGCCTGTAGCGGTCAGCCTGACTCCCCCGCGCTCGCGGATGAACAGGGAGATGCCGAGCTCTTTTTCGAGAGAGCGGATCGTGTGGCTTACGCCCGACTGGCTGAGGCCGATTTGCTCCCCGGCGCGGGTGAAGTTGCCCGTGTTCATGATTGCAATGAGTACTTCCATTTGAAACAGCGTCATCAAGGCCGTCGTCCTTCCATGAAGTTTTTATCATGTCTGACATGCCAAAGCTTCATTTTACAAGTCCGGCTCTCCCGACTAAGATGAGAAGCAAGAGCTGCGATCACAGGTGAAAAGGGGAGAGGAAGCGAATGAAAAACATACGTGTCTATCATGTTGACGCATTTACCCGAGAACCATTTGCGGGAAACCCGGCAGGCGTGGTTCCGGATGCAGGTACTTTGACTTTACCGCAAATGCAGAAGATTGCCAATGAGTTGAATCTTCCTGAGTCGGCCTTTTTGCTGCCGGCCGAGCACCCCGAGGCAGATTTTCGCATCCGCTATTTTTCGCCGACCGTCGAAATCGACTTTTGCGGCCATGCGACAGTGGCCTCTTCGTGGGTGCTCGCCACCGGGCTGGGCTGGCTTGCCAAAAGCAGCCGCATCGTCTTTGAAACAAATGTAGGGCTGATTCCGGTCGAGCTGGAAACGGCGGAGGGCAGGCTGCAACGGGTGCAGATGACGCAAATCAAGCCGTCGGTCAAAGAAATCGCGCTCGATCGCGAAGCCGTCGCGCGGATGGTCGGCATCGCCCCTGACGATCTGGACGAGCGCTACCCGCTGAAGCTCGCCTCGACTGGCGGCGTGCACCTGCTCGTGCCCGTCCGCAGCCGCGCGGCGATCGACCAGGCCGAGCCTTTGTTCGCCGAATTGGGCAACCTGAACAAACAGCACGGAATCACAACGACGCACCTTTTCACGACGGATGCGTCCAGCGGTTTCGACTTGTACACCCGCGACTTCGCTCCGGCGATCGGAATTATGGAAGACCCGGTTACAGGAGCCGCGAATGGCGCGTTGGCAGGTTATCTGGCGCTGGAAAAGCTGCTTCCTGCCGGAGAACAGCATCATTTGGTCATCGGCCAAGGCCACGCCATCGACCGTCCGGGAACGTTGTACGTGACGGTAGACACGACTGGGCAGGACCCGGTTGTTCGCGTGGCGGGCGCGGCGCACGTGACGATTGCGGGACTTATGCGCGTGTAGGGAAAAGAAAAGCGAGTGGAAAAGACGTTCCAGGGGCCAGGGGCGTTTTTTTGTTGGAGTTGAGCGCTTTTTGAAAAAAGAGGGAAAAGAACAAATAAAAGATTCATCACCATAACCCGTGCTAGACATTGAAAAAACGCAGATGTTCCTTTATCGTGGGAGTTGTCGAGACAACCACTGAAAAGGAGGAAATCTGCGTTGTGCCTTGATTTTAGCACAGACTTTATCAGACTTCCATCATTCCATCTCACACATTGGGAAAAAACAAAGGAAACGGATTGGATCGCTGTTCTGGAACCGCATTCTGCCTGTCATCTTTGTCCGATCTGCCTCGGAGCCAGTACCAACCATGCACGTCCTGGACGGCGTATTCTTCGTCATCGCTTCGTTCCTTCTTGGGGGACCGTCTGGGTATCCGTTCCCGTGTATCGCCAGCGCTGTGCTAGTTGTGTGCTTACATGGACAGTGGAATGGAACGGTATCCCGCCTCGAGGATCCGTCACCTCTGCTTTTCAAGAGATGGCGGTGGATATGTGCCGCAGTCGGGATTGGCTCTCGGTTGCCAAGCAATTGAGTGTGGCCTACTCGACACTCGAACGCTGGTACTACCAACTGGCCCCCCAACGCCTTGCTCAACCAAAAGAACATGAAGCTCCTGAAGGCGTCTGTCTGGATGAGTTTGCTCTGCAAAAAGGACATACGTATGGCGTGAACCTCATGGATGCTCAAACCGGTCATATCTGGCAAGTCACAGAAGGACGTTCACGTGAACAAGTACGACACGCGCTGCAGCAATGGCCTTTTCGTAAGGCTCCCCATGTAGTTGTCACGGATTTGGCTCCAGGAATGGCTGAAACCGTACGCCAGGTCTGGAAGCATACCCTTGTGGTAGCAGATAAATTTCACGTGATCCAGCTTTTCTCTAAAGCGTTGGAAGCTACCCGAAAACGCACTCATGCTCGTGGAACACATCGTCGGGGCAGACATGAGCAACGCCTGCTCCATACGATTCCTGACAAGCTGAAGCCCGAAGAGCTTCAGGAACTGAAGATTTGGTTAGCAGAAGATCCACATCTGGAACGACTCTACTTTGCGCTTCAAGACATAAGAACCGTGTATGCCGTTTTGAAACCCAAGAGGCAGGGGAGGAAGCGCTTCAGAAATGGATTGTCGACCATCTCTATTCTCCGACTCCTGCGGTTCGTTCCATTGCCAAAACGATTGTCCAGTGGCAAGAGCCCATTCAGAATTATTTTTCCTTTCGGGTAACGAATGCCAAGATTGAAGGGACACACAACAAAGTGAAGGTAATTAAACGAAGAGCCTACGGCTACCGCAATCTAGGATGTGTCTGAAAACTCATTATTGAGTTAGTTTAAAGATGGACGCGACATATACAAACGCTAGGAATGATTTGGCCAGCTTGTCGTAACGAGTAGCGATTCGTCGAAAATGTTTGATTTTATTGAAGAAGCACTCCACCAAGTGCCGTTCTTTATAGCGATACCAATCCACTTTCCAAGGATTTTTATTATTCGCTTTAGGCGGGATGGTGTACGCTGCCTGCTTAGCCGTAATCCAATGCCGAATGCCTTCTGAGCCGTAGGCTTTGTCACCAACAATATGGCTTCCCGTAAGATCAAACCCTTGAAGCAAATTGATCGCTGGAACGGAATCATAGACGTGCCCCCCCGTGAGAAGAAAAGCGAGGGGATTCCCTAATCCATCGACGACGGTATGAAGTTTGGTTGTCTTTCCGCCACGGCTGACGCCTATGTGCTGATTTACTTCGTGTCCTTCTGCGTTTTTTTAGCACCCGCACTGTGTTGATGAGCTTTGACCGATGTAGAATCGATGCTCAAGTTTTCAAAGTCAGGTTCTACGTGAAGAGCTTGGAAGATGGCGACAAGTAATCCGGTATCTCTCCACTTGCAGAAGCGACTGTAGACCGTTTTCCATGAACCATAAAGTTCTTCCGGCAAATCTCGCCAAGCCGCACCACTTCGGGCAATCCAAAGAATGGCATTAAACATGGTACGATTACTTAATTTGGACGGACGTCCTGTTCGATAGGGGGGGAACATGTCCTGAATTTGTTCCCACTGTTCATCGTTTATTTCGTACCGTCTTTGAATCATGCTCGTTGCTCCATTCGTTTTTCCTAAATCATACCACATTTTCTTTAGTTTTCAGACACGTCCTAGAGAGATTCAAGATTCGCATTAGACTGGAGTGTAAACCGGCTACATAACTACGAAAAACTGCGATAGAGGGAGATCAAGCACGTTTTACGGTGAAGAGCTAATATATAGGTAAAATTGAAAATTATGTGAAACTGATATTTCGACAACTTTCTCTATTATACGTTTTTTATAATGTTAGTGAATTTAATAATTTGGGAAAAGGTGGAGATTCAAGTAATGAAGAAAATAACCTTTTTAATTCTTGGTCTTGCTGTGGCGGGAGGAGTAGCTTTTAGCTCGGTGGGGGTTCCTACAAGTCATGCATCGAATGATTTGACAGAGGCAAAGAAAAGTGTAACAGCATTTGTTGAAGCTATGAACAAGCAGAATGTTGATGAAGCAAGCAAATATATTCTGGATACTAGAGATAAGAAACAGGAGAAAGATACTTCGTCTAAGAAAAAACTGCAAAAGCAAATTAAGAAAAACAATCAAAATCACTAGCGTTGCATTAATCTTTTCATACCATTCAAAATCATCATAACTTTCAGCGTTCAAGTGTTCTCAGGCATAAAAAAATCCTTTACACTGGAAAGGTCAGGTAGTTCCTGTCCAAATCCAACGCAAAGGATAGACCATGGACAAGAATACCCTATTTTCTTCATTTGGTAAATACATTTCACCCATTAATATTGTGAAATTTCAACAACGGATAGACGAAACGGATCAGGACAAGTACGTGAAAAAGTTAACGACCAAAGCATATCTACTCCTGTTTTTGCATGCTCAACTTCAGCAACGAGAAGGACTCCGAGCCATTGCAGATGATGTTTTATCAAAGAAATTCCAGCGAGAGTTAGGACTGTCGTCGATTAGTCCCGCTCAGCTTAGTCGCAAAAACAATCGAGTAGATCCAGCTTTGCTTGAAGAAATATTTGTTGACCTTGTAGGGCAAATTCAGAGACACTCGGGCAACACGTATTCCCTTCGAAAAGACATGAAAATCATTGATTCTACAACGATTGGGCTGTGTTTGCAGAAGTACAAATGGGCAACTTTCCGTAAAACCAAGGCTGGCATCAAACTTCATCTTCGTCTCGTCTTTGCCGACCAGGGGGATGTGTATCCTGAAAAAATAACCATCACGGGTGCCAAGTCCAATGACCGCACTCAAATGGAATCGTTGATTGATGAGATCGGTATGATGTACGTCTTTGATCGAGGGTATGTGGATTATGAAAAATTTGATGAATACACGGACAAAGGCATCTTTTTCGCTTCTCGTCTAAAAGATAACGCCGAAATCCGTCATCTTTATGAATTCAAAATCCCCTTGGAAAGCTCCGTTTTATCGGATTCCATGATCCTTCTTGGAACGCCTCAAAAGCGGGTAGATAACGTGCTGCGACTCATTGAAACGCTTGATTCGAAGGGAAATCTCATTCGAATCATTACGAATCGGTTCGACCTGGAAGCAGAAGAACTCAGCGACATCTATCGTTGGCGTTGGCAAATTGAGCTGTTTTTCAAGTGGATAAAGCAGCATGTAAAGATCAAGAACTTCTATGGAACGAGTGAAAATGCGGTACGAAACCAAGTATTACTCGCACTCATTGCCTACTGCCTGTTGCTCCTTGTCAAACTGGAACAAAACAGTCAGCACAGCTTGTTGCAGATCAGGAGATGGCTAAAAGTGTTTCTTTGGCAAACGTTCGAACAATGGATAGGTAGAATGAATTACCAGTCCAAACGAACATCCAGAGGGCGACAGAAAAGGAATTAGGTATTGGTTGCTGTTATCACGATTGTAATAAATGTATAAAACTACCAAATGGACAGTGGCTACCTTTTGCTTGGTTGCTGCCGTTTTTGGTTGTGTAGCTGAAAATGTCATTCAGAATACTTTGACAAATTACGAACGCATTTTTTATGCAACGCTAGTGAATCAAAATAAGAAAGTTAAGAAAACAGAGGCTATCAAACTACTTTCTGTAGATAAAATGGCTGATGACACAATCAAGGCTGAATTTCTCATAGCAAATGAGAACAAAGATGTTGAAATCTCACTTCCTGTCGAAAAAGTTGATGGTGAATGGAAACTGATAGTGGATGGGTCTGTTACAGTTGAAAACAAGTAAATTTGATTAACAAAAATTATGAAAGGGTGTATAAAGTATGAAATACGATAAAAAATTTATCGTGACTGCATTGTTTGTAGGGGTATTGGCAATTTCTTCTTCCGCGTACGCAGGAGTAGTAGATTACTGGGAGTTTAATGATTTCCATAATGGCTGGAGCAACGGTGGTTATTTGTATACAGAAGATGCATTTTCAACAGATTCTAATGAGGAAGTAACTATTAAGTTTTGGCAAACTACTGGGGATAGTTCTGCTCCAGCAAAAATTCAGTATGGAGTTGTTGAGGATGTTTGGTATGGATGGGAATTGTATGGAGATACCGAGACATTCACAATGAACAATAGCGCTGGCAGATTACAATCTCACACCTTCTCTGATATTCCCGAAGGTGATGATTATCATATTCGAATGGTGGCTAAAACAGCACGTTACATGGATGGTGGCGGTAATGTAAATATCCCTTAAAAATAGCACCTTATTGTTTTGAAGATTTTTCCATAATCGGTATAATTATATTGGAGGTGAGATAAATACAATGCGTTGGTCATTGCTAGTTCTATTGCAACTTCTTGGTATTTATGTTGCTTACAGAGGTTTCGCGCTATTTACAGAGGAGGTAACAGGAACGGGAATTGCAGTTTCAGAATTTGGTTTCCTGATAACTCCTCCCTACTTCGATGCGATAGGAATTACGCTAATGCTCGCAGGGGTTATCATCATAATGCTACCTTTTGTAATACAAGCTGCTAATAAAAAGAAAAAACATGTAGTGTAAATCACTAGCGTTTTATTCATGTAGCCGAAATACACAGAAGTTTTATCTGAAACGGGCAAGAATGTAAAACTTTGATGCTTTTGGAGCCACACCCGAACAAGAAAATGGGTTTGGCTCTTTTCGTTTGGGAATGTAAATGGGTTTTTAAAAGGGATTCGAGCATATGTGCCACCCGATATAACGGCAAGGAAAAAGACGGAATGTTAGTAACAGGAGCCGCGAACGGCGCGTTGGCAGGTTATCTGGCGCTGGAAAAGCTGCTTCCTGCCGGAGAACAGCATCATTTGGTGGTCGGCCAAGGCCACGCCATCGACCGTCCGGGAACGTTGTACGTGACGGTAGACACGACTGGGCAGGACCCGGTTGTTCGCGTGGCGGGCGCGGCGCACGTGACGATTGCGGGACTTATGCGCGTGTAGGGAAAAGAAAAGCGAGTGGAAAAGACGTTCCTGGGGCCAGGGGCGTTTTTTTTGTTGGAGTTGAGCGCTTTTTTTGAAAAAAGAGGTAAGAAAGCAAATAAAATGATATTGAACCAATTTTAGCAATTCATTATAATTCAATCTGTGTGTTTCTAGGAATATTTTACTATTTTTGTTGCGTTGTTGAAACTGTGGCAGGAAGAGAGGGGGGCTTCCGAACGGGACAGGCTGGCTGACTTGCGAAGCATACGAGCAGGCAAATGAAAACTAAGAAAGATAAGGAGTTACCGGAATGAACCAGAGATTCATCCGTTTTATCAGCGTGTGGCAAGCATTCTTGTTCGTTTCGCTCCTGCTTCTGCAACTGGTTCCCGAGCATGCAGGGGCGAGCGCAAACAGCAAGACGTACTTGATTGGCTTTAAAAACAGCGAGAAGGCCACGGTGAGGGCGATTCAGCGCTCGTCCGTGCAACAGCTCAGTTCAAAGGTGATAGTAGCCAAACTGACGGAAAGCGAGAGGCAGGCGATGGCGCAAGACCAGAACGTCGCCTACATCGAGGAGGACAGTGAAACCGAGCTGGCGGCAACAGACCTGGCACAAACGCAGCAGGTGCCATGGGGCATCGCGCACATCGGAGCGAATGCAGCCCGCAACAAGCAGTACATGGGGAAGAACATCAAGATCGGGATTTTGGATACCGGGATTTCCAGCCATCCAGACCTGGAAGTCAAGGGCGGCGTTTCCTACATCGAGGACGAACCCGGGTACAGCGACCACCATGGACACGGAACGGCAGTGGCAGGCGTAATCGCTGGCAAGGACAACGATTTTGGCATTGTCGGCGTCGCGCCAGAGGCGGAAATTTATGCGATCAAGGTGTTGGACAAAAAAGGGCATGGCACGTACTCGGGCATGATTCAAGGGATTGAGTGGGCGATTCAAAACAAGCTGAACATCATCTCGATCAGCGCGGGCGGCTATATCGACAGCCGGGCGTTGCGCGACCAGATCAAAAGGGCCAATGACCACGGGCTGTTGGTCATTGCGGCGGCCGGGAACCGGGGCATCGGCGAAGAAACGGAGCTGTTCCCTGCCCAGTATGCAGAGGTGTTGTCGGTTGGCGCGATTGACCGGGAAAACCAGCGCGCCGATTTTTCCAGCGTCGGAAAAGGACTCGACCTGATGGCGCCTGGCGTCGACATCATGAGCACGTCGCTTGGCGGGGAATATCAGACGCGCTCGGGTACCTCTTTGGCTGCGCCACACGTGGCCGGGGCAGCGGCTGTGATCTGGTCTGAGAAGGGACAGACTACGAGTCGCGAAGTGCGCGAGCTTTTGACAGAGAGCGCTACCCCGCTCGGCGAGTCCCGTTTTTACGGAAAAGGGCTGCTCAACCTGGAGGCGGCTTTGGGACAAGAGGAAGAAGCGGATTCCGAGATCGAAGCGCTGCAATCTTCTGTCAGCGAGCTTCCGTTGACACAAGGAGAAAGCCGCCAGTTGAAAGTGACGGCGAAGCGAACAGACGGCACGGTTCAGGACGTGACCGAGCAAGCCAGCTATACGAGCGAGGATGAACAAATCGCCAAGGTCAACCGCTCTGGTCTGGTCAGCGGGATCGGAACAGGCGAAACAAAAGTGATCGCACAGTTTGCAGGCAAGACGCTCGAGATTTCCGTCACGGTGCGCGAGGCTGCTCCATTAACGCCACTTGGCGGGCTGGATCGTCCGGAAAACGGCGAACTGGTCAGCGGGCTGTACGAGGGCAAAGGCTGGTATCTTGACCCTGCGGGCGTTGCGCAAATCCGTATTTTGGTGGATGGAGTCCCGGTCGGCGAAGCGCAGTACGGCGATCCGCGACCAGATTTGGAGGCAAAATATCCGGCCTACCAAAATGCGCATGCCGGCTTTCATTTTTCATTGGATACCCGTGAAATGACGCCTGGGGCGCATACGCTCGCGGTCGCCATCGACAATACGCTGGGAGAGCAAACGCTGCTCGAAGGCACGACGTTCTACATTGGCGACAGCCCCGTGTCCGAAGGCTTGCAGGCAGATGTCAAGCGGCTGGAGCTTGCTCTACGGAAAACGCATCAGTTGCTGATTTCCACCGTTTTGCAAGATCAGACGGTAAAAGATGTAACGGCACTCGCGACATACGCCTCTTCGGATGAAGGGGTTGCCGCGGTCAGCGATACGGGCCTGGTGCAAGCGATCGGGGCGGGAACCGCGACTGTGACCGTTTCCTACGAGGACAAGACGCTGTCCATCCCCGTCCACGTCAAAACAGAAGCAGTGCTGATAGCGCGCTGGGAAGTGGAGAAGCCGGCAGACCAGGCGACAGTAGCAGGCATGACGCTTGTGGAAGGCTGGTACCTCGATCCGGCAGGAGTGTCCAAAATCGCAATAGAGCTGGACGGCGAGCGGTTGGGGGACGCCCGAACCGGACTGGCTCGGCCTGACATTGAAACTGCGTATCCCGAGTATGAAAATCCGCAAGCAGGGTTTCAATACGCTTTCGATACGACAAAAGTCCAGGAAGGGCCACACGTGTTGAAAGTAACAGCGGTCAGCAACGACGGAAGCGAGCGCATGCTGGCTGAGTGGACCGTGCTGGTCGAGCGGGAAGAAGCGGCGGCAAGCATTGTGGCGAACACGAGCAAAATCGAGCTCACCCAAGGCAAGACGCAGCAGTTGGGCATTTCCGCGATGCTTCAAGACCAGCGGGTGAAGGACGTCACGAAAGAAGCGAGCTATACCGTCGAAAATCCCGCCTTGGCGAGCGTATCGCCTACCGGGCTTGTGACGGGGCTGGAACCAGGGCAAACAACGATTACCGTTCACTATCAAACGCATACGCTGGCGCTCCCCGTCCAGGTAAAAGCCGCAGCAGAACTGGCGCAAGGCGGGATAGACAGCCCGCAAGACAACGCTACGATCAGCGGCGTCTACCCGGTGACCGGCTGGTTTTTTGCCTCTTCCGGAGTGGCGAGCGTCGAGGTGCTGGTGGATGGAGTAGTGGCAGGGGAAGCCACGTACGGCATTGCTCGTCCAGAGGTCGAGATTACGGATGTCTCCGTCTCCGATCGAGACATCGGCTTCCAATACAGCCTCGATACCGGACAGTTGCTGGAAGGAACACATACGATTGCGGTCAGAGGAACAGGCAAGGACGGCAAGCAGACGATGATTGGCACGAGAAGTGTTCAAGTCGTCCAGTTGCTGCCTGCGACAGCGCTCAGTGTGAACGATACGGAGCTGCGGCTTCCGCAGGGAAAAAACCGTCAGCTTGCGGTCATGGCCGTCCTAGCCGATCAAAGCAAGCACGACGTCACGAAGCTGGCTTTGTACACGGTGGACAATGCATCAGTGGCGAAGGTCAGCCCAGAGGGCCTGGTAACGGCTGTCGCCCAGGGAACGACGAGCGTGACGATCCGCTACGGAGAGCTGAGCGTCCAGATTCCCGTTACGGTCACGGAATCAGAGCCGTTGCAAGCTACAGGAGAGCTCGAGACGCCCGTAAACGGCGCAATCGTTCAAGGCTCCACTACGGTAGCCGGCTGGTTTTTAACGTCTGCGCCCGTCACCCGCTACGATGTTTTGCTCGATGGGACCGTCATCGGAATAGCAACACCCGGGATCGCTCGACCAGACATCGCCTTGCTGCACCCGGATTATGAAAACAGCCATGCGGGGTTCAGCTATGCGCTTGATCTGTCCGGGCTGCAAGCGGGCGAGCATACGGTTGCGGTGATCGCCGTCGATCAGGAAGGAAAGCAGCATCCTTTGCCGGAGAAACGCTTCGTGATCGGGCAGACAGCGCCAGCGCTGCGTTTGCAGTACGGGGAGCAGCCTCTCGTCTTGCCGAAAGCTGCGAGCAAAAGCTTGTCGATCACGGCCATTCTGGAGGATCAAAGCGCCAGGGAGGTCACAGGTGAAGCGGTGTATGCGCACGAGCATACCGACGTCATTCACGTCAGTCCGCTGGGTGTCGTGACAGGACTCAAAGTCGGCATGGCCAAAGTCGTCGCCAGCTACGGCGGGCAAACGGTCACGATTCCTGTCGTGGTAACCGAGACGGAAGCGGAGTCTCAGCAGGCAAAAGGCCAGTTGGAGCTTCCGTTCGAGCGCGCTGTCATTGGCGGCACGACCACGCTGCAAGGCTGGATACTGGACCCGGCGGGAATCGCCAAAGTGGACGTCCTCGTAGACGGGCAATTCCAGGGCACGGCCGAATACGGAGAGCCGCGTCCCGACATTGCCGCGCTGTATCCGCACTACCGTCAGGCTAACGCAGGATTCCGCTATTTGCTGGACACGCTCAAATTTTCCGAAGGGGCGCACAAAGTAACCGTGCGTGCGACCAATAAAGAGGGCGTGGAGAGCGTTGTTTTGGACAGGGAAGTGACGATTGGCCCCGTTGCCGCGCTGACCGCCAACCTGACCAGCATCGAGCTGGAAAAGGACAAGACGGTCGCCCTGCAACTGACGGAAACGCACCGCGACGGCAGCACGAAGGACGTAACTGCCGAAGCCGTGTATGCGATCCAGGATGCGCTGATCGCCAAAGTCGATTCGTCGGGCCTCGTTACCGCTCTTGCTTCAGGCAACACGACGATGACTGTTTCTTTTGCAGGCATCGTGCTGACGATTCCCGTCCAGGTGAAGGGCGAGGGCGCAAGCACGGGCGGAGCTATCGACACCCCGGCGGACCAGGAAGTGGTGAGCGGGCAGTATAACGTCACCGGCTGGTTCGTGCCAGCGGGCGAACTGGAAAAAGTGGAAGTGTTGCTGGATGGGCAGCTCCTTGGCGAAGCCACCTACGGGCTGGACAGACCAGACGTGCTGCGCACGCATCCGGAGAGCAAGGAACAGAAGCCAGGCTTTGCTTATTTGCTGCAAGCCGATCAGCAGCCAACAGGCGAGCACAAGCTGACCGTGCAGGTCACGGAAAAAGACGGCAAGCAAACGAGCATGGAGAAGGCGATTACCATTGTCGAATCCATTCCCGATGCGTACACGTATTGGCTGCAATTTTCCAATCAGCAAGGGAAAAACAACTGGTCGTACCTGGAGGCAAACGGAGAGCGCTACACCGAGCTAGTCTGGAATGCCGAGACGGAGGAATGGAAAAGCGAACAAGGCGATACAGCAATCGGAAATACATGGCTGAAAGTAGGCGGTTCGGAGCCGGTCATTCGCTGGGAGGCGCCGCGTTCCGGGAAAATTCTCGTCAGCGGCTGGGCTTCGATGATCGACCTGAACGAAGGAGACGGCGTCAACGTCCGCATCCTGAAAAACGACGGGCAAATCTGGCCAGCTTCTGGCTGGCAGTCCATTGAGCACAACGATGAGATCGGCGTGGAGTTTGCGGAGGAACTGGAAGTTGAGGCAGGAGACAAGCTTTCTTTTCAAGTGAACGCCAAAGAAACCGAAGCGGGCGACCTGCTCAAGTGGACGCCGGAAATTCGCTACCTGTCCACCGAGATTCAGGATAACGCGGCTCCCCAGGTGTATTTGACCACCCCGGTAGCCGGAAAAGTTATCAGTGAGGTAAGCGGGGAGGATGTCATTATTTTGTCCGGCCAGGTGCTGGACCCGAATATAAGGGACCAGGTCAGCGTCTGGTACCAAATTGACGACCAGGAAGCGCGCCAGATCGCGTTGTTCACGGCTTCCGAGCAGGCGCACTCGTTTTTGTATCACGTGCCCGTGCAACATTTGAACCCGGACGATTTGTACGCCCTAAAGGTTTGGGCCGTCGACCAGAAAGTGCAAAAATCGCAGGTGGAGAAGCTCGACTTCCGCCTGGACATGCGAGCGCAAGCGAAGGAAAAGGACCCGATCTATATTGATGCCACCTGGAAAACTCCGCGAAATAACGCGGAATTCAGCAAGGGACAAAAAGTGATGTTTACCTGGGAGTATATAAATGCGACTCCCTATAATCGGTACTACGACAAGATTACCGGACAGGAGCTGACCATTTACATCCGGCAATCCGGCATGGTTACGCGCTCGATCAAGGAAAAATTGTCTGCGCAAGCGCGGTCGTATGAATTTGACACTTCTTCGATTGTGAAAAATGCCACGGTGGAAGCGCAACTGCGCACGATCATGGGCGACGTGCCATCGTTCGTGGAAGGTTCCACGACGAAAGTGAATTTCAGCGTGATGACCACAAATCAGCCGCCGATGCTGGAGGAGACGAATCTGGTCACGATTGATGGCGGGCTGACGGGACACATCAACTACACCATCAAGGAAAACGATGTGACCGACGTGATTGTCGCGAAAAAAATTCGCGTCGGATTTACGCCGGGCGGGAATGAGCTGGGCGAAAAAATGGAAGTCGTTCCGGAGAAGGACCAAGTCCGCCGCATCGTGGAGCGCTATCGTTTTCCGATCACCCAGGACATGCTGTTTAAAACGGTTTATTGGACAGCACAGGCACAGGATAACCGCGGGGCGTGGACGGAGTCGGAGGTCAAATCTGCCCGCATGGTAGATGTCCTCCCGAACCTGGTCGTTTTTACGCCTGCCGTCAAGCAAACGATCGACGTGAGCGAGACGTTTACGCTGGAAGGGACCTATACGCGGATGCAGCCAGGAGAGGTTCTCTCTGGAAAAGTCAATCCGATGAACGCCGCTAAAAAAATGACGACGACGAGCACATCCGGACATTGGCTGTTCAGATGGACAGGAGCGGAACTGGGGCAAGACACGTATAAAAACATCGAAGTGAAAAGCAGCAGCGGAAGTGTAGCTTTATATTACGGTGTGCTTACGGTAGAAAAGAAACCGGGCGCTCCGACCATTGTGAACGTAGAAGCTGACGCGACCTCCATCAAAGTTTATTGGAATCCGGTCGCAGGGGCACAAAACTATGGGATCAGACTGGATAACAATTTGAGCAGAACGGTGGAGAGCGGCACCAGCTACACGTTTACCGGGCTTCAACCAAGCAGAGTGTACACGATTACGCTTTGGGCCATTAGCCCGTCCGGCGTCAGCAGCTACAGCAGCTCGATCACGGTGGAGACGAAGCCGGCGGAAGGAAATTTCACGCTGGTGCAGGAGAACAGCCCGATTCGCATGCACTTCCCTGCCAATCAGGCGAAGTATTTCAAGATCGTGGCGAAGACGAGCGGGACTTACCAGTTCACGCTCAATAACGACTCCGGCTCTTTAGCCAATGCCAAAATCTCCGTCTTCCGCAGCGCAACCTTGCAGCCGCAAGACCAAATCGCTGCAGGAGAGAACGGAAGTGTCAGTGCGGCTTTTGTCGCGGGGAAAACGTATTATCTGCAAATAGTTTCCAACAGTTCCCTGTACGCCACGCTTCTGGCCAAAGCAAGCGGTGAAACCATCGCGCTCAACCAGGCCAAGGAGATCACGATTCCGGCGGGGCAATCTGTCGAGTTTTCCATGAATGCAGTCGTTCCCGGAAAGTATCGCATGGTGACCGAGTTGAAAAATCCGACGGGCAAGTACCCGACAGTGACCTTGCTCGCCAACGGAAACGTCGTGACTCCCAAGGAAAAGCCAAGCGCGGCTGAAGTGATCTACGAGCTGGCGACGGGCACCTACACGATCAGGCTGACGAATACAGACAGTGCGCCCGCCAACATCTGGTTTACCGTCTTTGCCCCGTTGGCCGGGGGGACGTTGTACGAATACGTCTACGATCAAAACAACCGCATCACCGCGATCAAGGAAAACGGCGCGGTCAGCGTCAGCTTTACCCACGACGACAATGGAAACATATTGCAAAGCGTGAAGCAAACCGTTGCGCCGCCACCTCGGGCGACCGCCTTGAAGCTTGATCTGGACAAAGTGGACTTGTCATCCGGCGGCTCCAAGTCGATCAAGGTGATGGCGACGTTGGAAAACGGCAGCCAGGTGGATGTAACGGCCCAAGTCGTGTACGTCGTGGAGAATCCTTCTGTGGCCTACATCAGCAATGGCCTTGTTTACGCGGTCAATGGCGGCACGACAAAGGCACAGTTGTACTACGGCGGCCAAACGAAAACACTCACGATCACCGTGCAAGCGCCTGCTGTCCGCTTGTCGTCCATCAGCCTCAGCCCGCAGCAAACCACGCTGACGGCAGGACAAATCCAGCGCGTCTACGCGACCGCTTTTTTCACGGACGGAAGCAGCAAAGACGTAAACAGCGTAGCCAGCTTCCAGACGTCGAACCCGTCTGTGGCACAAGTGAGCAGTCAAGGTGTCATCACGGGAATCGCGCCCGGCACGGCAACCATCACCGCTTCCTACGACGGGAAAAGCGCCTCGGCTCAAGTCGTTGTACAAGGCGCGTATCTTCAGGAGCTGAAAGCAACCCCTGCGCAACTGTCGCTTACGGCAGGAAACAAGGGGCAACTGAACATCGCCGCCACCTATTCCAATGGCGTCGCGGAGAACGTGACGCAGCAAGCAGAGTACACGAGCAATAGCCCTGCGGTTGCCTCCGTCGAGAGCGGCGGAATCGTGACAGCGCGGGCGGAAGGCACGACGCAAATAACGGTCAGGTACGGCGGAAAGAGCACTACGGTTTCGGTCACGGTCTCGGGCAGTTTGGTCACCCTCGTGTCTGTGGGAGTCCACCCGCAAGCGGTCAGCATCAAAAAAGGGGCCACCCAGCAACTGGATGTAAAAGCGACCTACAGCGACAGCAGCGTGACGAATATTACCAATAAAGCCGTGTATCAAAGCGCCCAGCCTGCGATTGCAACAGTTGCGGCCAGCGGGGTAATTACGGGCGTAGCAGTCGGGTCAACAACGGTCACGATCACGTTTGAAGGCAAGACAGTCGCGGTGCCTGTGCAAATCACCGAGGCCCAGGAACCGGTGCAGAGCCTGACCGCAACCCCTGCCAGCCTGAATCTTTTGGCAGGAAAAACGGAAAGCTTGCAAGTGACAGCCACTTACAAAGACGGCAAAACCGCCGATGTAAGCAAACAAGCGGCGTACGTCTCCCAAGATCCGACCGTCGCAACCGTCCAGGCAGACGGACTCGTCACAGCCGTCAAGCCAGGTAACACAAGCATCCAGATTTCGCACGGGGGAGTGAGCACCAGCGTTCCGGTCGCTGTCGCAGTCGAAAACGCTCTGGTGGATATCAAGCTCGTACCAGAAGACATTGCGCTGCTGGAAAAAGAGTCAAAACAGCTCGTCGTCAAGGCCGTGTACGCAGACGGAACCGAGACAGACATCACCGACAAAGCGCAGTATGCCGTAGACGACCCGTCGGTTGCCACCGTTAGCGCGAGCGGACTGCTGTCGGCAGGCAAAGCGGGTAGCGCTACGCTTGCGGTGGAGTTTCCTGGGAAGCAGCGAAGTGTGGTGGTGAAAGTAAGGAAGGAAATAGAAGCGGGCAGCAAGTTGCGTACCCTATCAGCGGGTGGGGGTCACACGCTCATGGTCAGAGAAGACGGAACCTTGTGGGCATGGGGCCAAAATGAGAAGGGCCAACTGGGAGACGGGACAACGCAAAACCGGAGTACGCCAGTCGAAAGCATGCTGGTGATCTCGGCCAAGCAGCTAGCCGCAGCACCAAGCACTGTCCTGTTGCCTCCGTCGCAGAGCAAGCCCTTGAAAGTGACCGCAACCTACGCAAACGGCAGCACCCAGGATGTGACTACGCAGGCCACATATGAAAGCAGTCATCCCGAGATTGCCGCTGTAGATGCTACAGGAGTAGTGACATCGGGAACAAAGGCCGGGACTGCTACGATCACGGTTCGTTATTACGATCAGACGATAACCGTTCCGATTCAGGTTGAGGAAGTCTCAACCCGAGCTAAACGCCTGTCAGCGGGTGGAAGCCACACATTGCTGGTCAAAGAAGACGGAACGATGTGGGCATGGGGCCAAAACGAGAAAGGGCAACTGGGAGACGGAACAATGCAAAACCGGAGTACGCCAGTCGAAAGCATGCTGGTGATCTCGGCCAAGCAGCTAGCCGCAGCACCAAGCACTGTCCTGTTGCCTCCGTCGCAGAGCAAGCCCTTGAAAGTGACCGCAACCTACGCAAACGGCAGCACCCAGGATGTGACCACACAGGCCACATATGAAAGCAGTCATCCCGAGATTGCCGCTGTAGATGCTACAGGAGTAGTGACATCGGGATCAAAGGCCGGGACTGCTACGATCACGATTCGCTATTACGATCAGACGATAACCGTTCCGATTCAGGTTGAGGAAGTCTCAACCCGAGCTAAGCGCCTGTCAGCAGGTGGAAGCCACACATTGCTGGTCAAAGAAGATGGAACGGTGTGGGCGTGGGGGCAAAACGAGAAAGGGCAACTGGGAGACGGAACGACGCAAAACCGGAGTACACCAGTGAAAAGCATGCTAGTGATCTCAGCCAAGCAGTTGACCGCAGCACCAAGCACCGTCCTGTTGCCTCCGTCGCAAAGCAAGCCGTTAAAAGTGACCGCAACCTACGCAAACGGCAGCACCCAGGATGTGACTACGCAGGCCACATATGAAAGCAGTCATCCCGAGATCGCCGCAGTCAATGCCACCGGGGTGATTACAGCAGGAGGAACGCCAGGGACCGCTACGATCACGGTTCGTTATTACGATCAGACGATAACCGTTCCTGTACAAGTCAAGGAAGTAGCTACGCAAGCCAAACGCTTGTCCGCGGGTGGAAGCCACACATTGCTGGTCAAACAAGACGGAACGATGTGGGCATGGGGCCAAAACGAGAAAGGGCAACTGGGAGACGGGACAATGCAGAACCGGAGTACACCAGTGAAAAGCATGCTGGTGATCTCCGCCAAGCAGTTGACCGCAGCACCAAGCACTGTCCTGTTGCCTCCGTCGCAAAGCAAGCCGTTGAAAGTGACCGCAACCTACGCAAACGGCAGCACCCAGGATGTCACCACACAGGCCACATATGAAAGCAGCCATCCCGAGATAGCCGCAGTCAATACCACCGGGGTGATTACAGCAGGAGGAACGCCAGGGACCGCTACGATCACGGTTCGCTATTACGACCAGACGATCACCGTTCCGGTGCAAGTCAAGGAAGTAGCTACGCAAGCCAAACGCCTGTCCGCGGGCGGAAGCCACACCTTGCTGGTCACAGAAGACGGAACGGTGTGGGCATGGGGCCAAAACGAGAAAGGCCAATTAGGAGATGGCACAACGATAAATAGGCCAGTTCCTGTTAAAACGAATGGACAATAACATGGAGGGAAACAAAATGAAGAAAAGAAACACGATCGTAAAAACAGTAACGAATATTTTCCTGACACTGGTGACAATCCTTACCCTGTCACAAAACCCTGTATCTGCAGCAGAAAATGCAGTGAGTAGCGCTGCAGGATCTAGACACTCTCTTGTTTTAAAAGGAGATGGAACGGTCTGGTCCTGGGGGGATAATTCTTACGGTCAATTAGGAGATGGTACTACGATTCAGCAAAATGTCCCTGTTCAAGTAAAAGGACTGACAAACGTTACGCGCATCGCCGCAGGAAGTGACTTTAGCTTGGCTTTAAAAGCTGATGGGACGGTTTGGAGCTGGGGAAATAATAGCTATGGTCAGTTAGGGGACGGCAAAACAAGTGCTAGTTATACTCCTGTTCAAGCAGTTGGTCTCACCGACGTGATCGAGATAGCGGCCGGAACTAATCATGGATTAGCCCTAAAGAAAGATGGAACGGTTTGGTTGTGGGGAAATTTTTTAAACAGCTCATACAGTAAGCCTTTCCAAGTAGGAGGTATAGCTGATGTAAAAGAGATAGCTGCCGGGTCTGGTTTTAATCTGGCTGTCAAAAAAGACGGAACTGTATGGGCGTGGGGATATAATGACTCTGGTCAATTAGGAAATAACAATACTAATAATACGTCATCTCCAACGAAAATAGGGACTCTTGCTAATATTGTCTCTGTGGCAACAGGATATGAAAGTGGTTATGCCCTGGATGTAGACGGAAAAGTTTACGCTTGGGGATACAATGGTTATGGCCAATTAGGAGACGGAACGAGTACAAATCGACTTCAGCCAGTGCAGGTAACAGATTTAACTGACATCGAAGAAATTTCTAGCGGATCGTATGCGTATCATGTTTTAGCCCGAAAGAAAGACGGAACGATTTATGCTTGGGGACGTGGTAACTATGGTCAAGTAGGAAACGGTACAACTTCGAACAGCAGCAGACCAGTAAAAATCACACTCCCCTAACCACCAATCCCCCCTTCTCACCAAGGGGGGACAACTAACCATTATGGAGGCACTATGAAACACCTTTCCATAAAATCACTCATCTACCTGCTCTGCCTTGCCCTATGCGTCACACTCCTGCCCCCCGGAGCCGTACTGGCAAACGAACCTTTCGAGCTGCCGCAATCGCAGGACACACCCGTTGCCATCTCGACTCCGGAAGCAGCCGCAGAGGAACTCAAGCAGTCCATCGAAAACAAGCAGCTTGCTCCTGTAGAGGAACAAGCCGCAACAAGCGATCCGGCCAAGTTGACCGAAGCGAATATCGCCGCGCTCACCTGGACACAGCTCGACGTCCAGACCGCCATCGAAATCCACCGGACGTATGACAAAGACCTGCTGAAATTCGCAGCCTATTTCTACTCCGATCTTCTGCAACTCCTTTCTCTGCAAGAACAAGAGGAAGCAAAAGCATTCTCCGAAGAGGAGCTGTTTGCCCGCTTCCGTGCTTTCGGACCGGACAAGCTACAGCTTTTAAACAGACTGACTCCGCTCGTCCAGGCGAAAATGCAGGAGCTCAGCCAACTGGAAGAAAGCATGGAAGCCCAGTCGACGACGACGCCTCCAGCGGTGCAATTCACAGAAAAAGAACAGGAGTTTCGCTTCGCCCGCTCCAAGACAGAAAGTTCTGTAGACGAATTGTACCGGGCCGCCAACCTCGTCGAGCAGGATGTCTACCTGGAAGGCAAGCACGGCCTTGATGTCGTGTTGCAGCGTAGATACCACTCTTTGAGCAGCAAAATCAGCGTGCCTACCTGGGATGAAGTAGAGTCCAAAAACGATGCAAACCCCTCTATCGAGAAGTTTGCTACCGGATGGGATTTCAATGTGCCCCGGATGGAGATTGTCACCAGAGGGCACAGGGTGTCCGTCAGCGACGATAATCGCAATCCCGGACAAGAAATCTATTCGACCCGCATTGAGGACTATCCGGCAAGCAATTTGTATTATATTACGTTGGAAGACGGGACTTCTTTTGAATTTCTCCACACCCAGGTCCTCAAGTATCCTTACAACGATGTCAAGCTGTCCATTGAGCGAATGGGCTACAATTACACCTTGTATTATCGCAACGTGAAGTACGAGTTCGATATTTACCGCGGAACTGTTGTGAAAACAAATATTTACGGCGATACAATCAAGTATACGCTGAACAGCGACGGCGAGCTGATGACCATCGAGGACAGCGTCGGGCGCTACATCGTCCTGAAAAGCAGACAGACCAACGATCTCACTCAAGACCTGTACGTCTACAAGGACAAGTCAGAGACGACCGTGCTCAAGCATATCCGCTACCATTTCGAAAAAAAATCAGCTCTGAGTATTTACACGCAGTTGAGCCGTGTGGAAGTGCTCCCGGTACCAGGAAGCGGAACGCAAGCGTACACGGTCGCGCGCTATACGTACCATAATCCGAAAACCAAAGGAATCGCGTATTTCAATCTGAACAAAAAATACACGCTGGATAAGCTGGTAACCGACCAGACACTCCAGGAGTCACCCAAGTTCTGGGATTCAGATAAAAAGAATCGGAAGCAAATCGACTACCTGCTCATGCAAGAAGCCACCTATCCATTGCAAGGGCTGTCCATCCAGTACGACTACCGCCCGTATCAACTGGAGCAAACCTCTTTCAAGGACGGGCTGGTGCGAATTTTCCAGGACAGATACGCGCTGAGCTACGTCGCCTACCATCCTGTCAACAAAGTGACGTACAGCTACGCCTTAAAAACACCAAAGGGCACGAACACGTACAAGCTGGAAAAAAGCTATGCGGACAACGACCGTTTTTACGAGCTGTGGAAAGTGCCCAAGGACCAGTTGCCTCGGCTCAAAAACATGGCCGACAGGCACGGCGATACGATCCAGGTCACGGAAACGGAGCCTTCCCGCTACACCCGTTCGCTCCTGTTCCGCATCAACGCAGATGGAAATCCGCTCTTGAGAAGCGTGAAAACGACCGGAATCAGCAAAGGTGGAACCTCGATTTCCGGAGCCAAGTACCAGGTGTCGTATAACCCGACGACGTACACCACGTACGCCTATTCCGGCAGCCACACCAAGCCGACTTATCAGTACGTCTTTCTGGAGCCAGCTTCTGGCGTGGCAGATACGACTATTTTTCACCAATATTTGAAAGATCCAACCTTGTCCAAACGCGCCTCGTATGCCGCGAAAATCAACAACTACGCGCAAGAGACGTACTTCGAATACGACGACTACGGCCACCTGGTCAAGCAATTAACGCCAGACGGCATCTTGACGACCTGGACGTACGATCTGGAGAGCAAAAAAGGTTTCCGTGCGTTTTCCCAGTTAAAGGCCATGCGAACGCAGGCGACCTCCGCGTCCGGCGAGCCGTACTATTCGAACCTTTCCTACGAGTACAACGACCAGTATTTGCTGCGAAAAGAAACGGAAATTCACTCGTTCCCGGTGAACTTGTCGGGCTACAAAAGCCAGATTACCGAGCGAACCTATGAATACACGAATGCGCAGCTTTATTCGATCACGGAAAACTTTGGCGGAAAGACGAGAACGCAGACGTTTTCCGCGTACGATTCGTACGGCGTGCAACCTACACAAATATCTCTGACTGGAATCGAGCTGGAGAGCGGGAAAACGGACGTCCTGAACTTCTCGCTCGAGATCGACAACCAAAGTCAGGTAAAAAGCCAGACGTACCCAAACGGCAGCAAAGTCACCTACGAATATGACACGCTGGGAAGAGTCCTCAGTGAAAGCTTCCGCCACCAGGGCGCGACCCGCACCACCACGTACGTGTATCGGGACGGCGACGCATCCGGCACGAGCGCGGAGGGGCCTGGGATCGTCGAGAGAATTTTGCCCGATTCGTCTCGGGTCATCACCTACTACACGCCATACGGAGACATCGCCTATCAGGAGCAGCGAGGGACGAGCGGAGGCAAACGCCCGCTGGTAGAAAACGAGTTTACCCCGGACGGCATGCAGATCAGCCGCACGATCCCATACGGGAACCAGGCGCAGAGCACCACGTATGCCTACGATTGGGACGGCTTCGTCTACCAGACCACGAACGCCCTGGGAACGACCCGCTCCCATCGGGCCAATGCGTATTCAGACGGCACCAGTTATTTGCCGCGCCTGACCGAGCAAACGTTGTCCCCGAACGGCTACATCGTCACCACCTACCGCGACCTGTACGGGCGGGTAGAGAGCGTGGAAGAAACGACCCAACGAGGCAGCCACCGCCGCGTGACCATCTACCAGACCGACCGCTTCGGAAAAGTCACGGACAAGGAAGTCTCGGACGGCAGCACCTCCCAACGCTGGACGATGCGCTACGATCATAACGACCAGTTGGTCTATTTGCGCGACCCGGAAAACAACATCAACGAATACAGCTACGACGGACTCGGCAACCTGACCACCGTGCTCGAAAACGGCACGCCTACTGCCGTGTACACGTACAACGCGCTGTCCTGGAAGCTGTCCGAGAAGAACCCGGAGACCAAAGCCGAGCAGTACACCTATGAAAAAAACGGTGCCGTCAAAACTTTCAAAGACAAAAACGGCGTTCTTTTCAGCTACCAATATTCGCCGTTCAACGAAAGGACGAAGGTATCCGCAGGCAGCGGCTTCTACGAAGAACGCAGCTACGATCCGCTATCCGGCTCGCTTTTGACGGAAACAAACAACAACGGCCAAACCGTCCGCTACGGCTACGACGAATACCGCCGCCTGAACCGCCAAACGATGATGGGAAAAGACTACCAGCTCGTCTACACCGACCACGATGAGGCCATCGACGCCATCGTCTATCCATCCCGCAGCGCTGTTTCCGGCTCGGCTCCCGCCTTGCGCGTCGATTACACCTACGACAATGCCAGCCGCCTCAGCGCCGTAACCATTCCCGGCGTAGGCACGACGAGCTATACCTACGACATGAACAACAGTGGAGAGACGAACACCGTCTCCTACCCCGGCCAGTCGTCGGCGATGCAGAAGACGATCAGCTCCTTTGCCGAGATCACGGGGATGAACTATGCCGACGGCTGGAGCGAGACCAACGGCTACGACCTGTTCGGCAACATCACGAGCCAAAAGCGCGGCGGAGCCAACTACGGCACGTTCGCTTACGACAAGCTGTCCCGGATCAAAGAAGAAACCATCCAGGGCAACACCCGCCAGTACGCCTACGACCGCCGCGGCAACCGCCAAATCTATGCCAACGCACCCGCCGATTCGACGCGCAGCTACGAACTGAAACACGACTTGCTGAATCGCCTGACCGAATACAAGGACGCCAAAGGAACAACGACGTACACGTACTATCCAGGCGGCCTGCGCGCGACGAAACAGCAGACCGGAAGCGTCACGGATACGACCCACTACGTGTACTTGAACGGGCAAGTGATCGAGGAGCTGACCCAGGACGGACGGCTCAAAGCTCGCAACGTCTTTGGTAACCAACTGATCTGGCGCAAAGACTACACGACGAACCAGGAAGGCACGTACTACTACAACAGCCACGGAGATGTCGTGAAGATCAAAGGTCCGAGCGGGAATGTGTTGAATACGTATGAGTACGACATCTGGGGCAACTTGATTGCGGACAAAGTCAAGGAAACGATGATGAACCCGTTTGCGTATGCAGGGGAGATGTACGACAAAGAGAGCGGTTTTTACTACCTGCGTGCCCGGTATTATGATCCGAAGATGGGGAGGTTTGTGTCGGAGGATACGGTTAAGGGGCAAGTGGATAATCCGCTTAGTTTGAATCGATATACGTATGTGAGTAATAATCCGTTAAAGTTTGTGGATCCGAGTGGTCACATACAGGAGATGACGGGAGGAGTAGGTGGCTTTTCCTCACCGGCAGAAGAATACATGCATTGGGCAAAGGTTGCGGCACGAAGGGCATACGAAGAGGGGATAGAACCCGAAGATGCGGTAAGAAAGTATGTACCAACGCAGTATCAGAGGGAAGTTCTTTCGACAGCTATCGTTACATTTAACAATACGGTTGGCATGAATCATGGGGATGCTCCTGATTTGGGATTGGGTGTTGCTGGTGCGGGGGCAGCAGTAGGGACAATTAGAAACACAGGTAATCTCGCCGCAAAAATTGAAGCTAATGCGATGGCACAACTCAGGAAAATGGAACAAGCTTCTGGTGCTCACTTTTTCTCTAGACATGGTGCACAGACAACTCTTGCCCAACAGTATAACCGAGCAATAACTGGACTAACTCCAGATGGAATTGCTGGCAGAATGGTTGACTCATCTCGTTTCCTTACCCATCTGAAACAGCTAAATGCCGTTCAACGAGCAGAAACTATTTTTAGACAAACGGGAAAAACTGTTTTTGATTTTGATATGGGAGAAATAATTGGCGAAGGTTATTTACGTGGTGGAGGAAACGTAATTAATACAACTAAAGTTCAGGCTGTATTTAAAGACGGGAAATTGGTAACATTGTATCCTAAATTAAGATAATCATTAAGATTGGAGGAAAAACATGAATGTTGTAAACCCTCACTTTCTGGATGTCTTTTTAAGACCACTAACGGGTTTAGCTGATGATGATGAAGCTGTAGCACATTATAAAGAAATAGAGTTACAAACAGAGCAACAATATAAAGCAGTCATTAGAGAAACACTTGTTGAGCATTTTAATAATCTTGAGGAAGTGGAAAAGAGAAAATCAAAAATAGCACTCAGCTACTATTTAACTAAACCAGAAATAGATTTTGAAAGAGTATTTTATTCGCTACTTCCACCATTTGATGCCCCACCCAATGCTCGAGATTTCTTTTTATGGCTTTGGGAAGAGCTGTTTATTGGTGAAAGTTTTGAGCTTATTGATGTTGAGTCGTACAAAGTTGTTGCTGATATGTATGAGCCACTTCGTTCAGAAAAGTGATAAAGGTTAATAGGGAATAAGCTGGCTAGAAAATGAGGAAAATGCATTACCCCAAACGAGACTCTCCATTACTCGTCTGGGGTATTTTTTCGTGTAATTGAACTGTACCTAGGGGAGGTGAACATAATGAATAGATTGCCGTTGGATATTGTCGTCACGTGGAAGACTGCTGGCCACGAAACAGCAGACCGGAAGCGTAACGGATACGATCCACTATGTGTACCTCAACGGGCAAGTGATCGAGGAGCTGACCCAGGACGGACGGCTCAAAGCTCGCAACGTCTTTGGTAACCAACTGATCTGGCGCAAAGACTACACGACGAACCAGGAAGGCACGTACTATTACAACAGCCACGGGGATGTCGTGAAGATCAAAGGTCCGAGCGGGAATGTGTTAAATACGTATGAGTACGACATCTGGGGCAACTTGATTGAGGATAAAGTCAAGGAAACAATGATGAACCCGTTTGCGTATGCGGGGGAGATGTACGACAAGGAGAGTGGTTTTTACTACCTGCGGGCGCGGCATTATGATCCGAAGATGGGGAGGTTTGTGTCGGAGGATACGGTTAAGGGGCAGGTGGATAATCCGCTGTCGTTGAATCGGTATACGTATGTGAGTAATAATCCGTTAAAATATGTTGATCCAAGTGGACATATCAATGTAGGAGTTGGTGAAGGAAATTCTGGAACCTATTATTATTTTGATAATGAGGGAGTCCGGAGAATACATGGAACAAAGGAAATTGATTGGCAGTATTATCGTGAGTGGTTCGAAAAAGATCAAGCCGGCATGCAAGATGCACTGAGAGGTACAAACAAAATTAAAAATAGCATAGCAGCTCAGGTTACATGGGACTGGGCAATGGATAATGGGATTCCAATGGATGGTGGAGGTGCAGGCTATTCAGTAAAAGGTCCTGGAGTTAAGTTGGGCACTAAAAATACAATTACCAATAATACTATTAAGGGGACAGGAAATGTTGCGACTACTCGAGTAGGTCGATGGATGTCCAGAGAAGAATACGATACCATGGTCAAAACAGGTAAAGTACCTGAAAGTTATACTGGGACGACCCATGTTGCTAATCCTGCGGATGCTAATGCCTTTGGGAAGCAAGCAAAGCCGGGATCAATATATGTCGAATTTGATGTTCCCACGTCGTCGCTAAAGCAAACAAATGAGGGGTGGGCCAAGATAATTGGGCCAAATTCACTTGAAGGTAGATTGGCGGCCAAAAAAGGACAGCCAATACCTCAGATGCCGTCTGCCACTAACATAAGAATAGTAGGTGAAAAATAATGCTTGATAATTTTCAAATTTGGGCTAGAGAGATAAAGGGATGGTTACAAGCTAAGGGAGTTGAGACGGAAGAAATAAATATTGTAGACTCAACAATCTCTGATAATCCTAGTATCACTGTACATCACTATTCCCCTGAAAAATTCATTGGTTTGATTACACTCTGGGAAACCAATACCGCTTATGTTGAGATACTCGAATATTCAAGTGGCGAAACGGTGATATCCGAACATCTACAGATACAAGCAAATTCGGATTTTAATGAGGTTTTCAAAAGTTATCTTTCTACAATTTCAAAATGAGTTTAATACCGTATTCCCTGATTTAAAATGTCAGGGATTTCTTTTATGGGGGAAAGCCAGTGCAATTAATCGACCACCGATTGGAACAAGAACAGGCGGGTAACATCAGATAGGTTGAGTTTGATATAGATTCTCTTTGTGACGATCTGAACATACGATCTGGAGAGCAAAAAAGGTTTCCGTGCGTTTTCCCAGTTAAAGGCCATGCGAACGCAGGCGACCTCCGCGTCCGGCGAGCCGTACTATTCGAACCTTTCCTACGAGTACAACGACCAGTATTTGCTGCGAAAAGAAACGGAAATTCACTCGTTCCCGGTGAACTTGTCGGGCTACAAAAGCCAGATTACCGAGCGAACCTATGAATACACGAATGCGCAGCTTTATTCGATCACGGAAAACTTTGGCGGAAAGACGAGGACGCAAACGTTTCCCGCATACGATTCGTACGGCGTGCAGCCTACGCAAATATCTCTGACCGGAATCGAGCTGGAGAGTGGGAAAACGGACGTCCTGAACTTCTCGCTGGAGATCGACAACCAAGGCCAGGTAAAAAGCCAGACGTACCCAAACGGCAGCAAAGTCACCTACGAATATGACACGCTGGGAAGAGTCCTCACCGAGAGCTTCCGCCACCAGGGCGCGACCCGCACCACCACGTACGTGTATCGGGACGGTGAAGCATCCGGCACGAGCGCGGAGGGGCCGGGGATCGTCGAGAGAATTTTGCCGGACTCGTCTCGGGTCATCACCTACTACACGCCATACGGAGACATCGCCTATCAGGAACAGAGAGGGACGAGCGGAGGCAAACGCCCGCTGGTAGAAAACGAGTTTACCCCGGACGGTATGCAGATCAGCCGCACGATCCCATACGGAAACCAGGCGCAGAGCACAACGTATGCCTACGATTGGGACGGCTTCGTCTACCAGACCACGAACGCCCTGGGAACGACCCGCTCCCATCGGGCCAACGCGTATTCAGACGGCACCAGCTATTTGCCGCGCCTGACCGAGCAAACGTTGTCCCCGAACGGCTACATCGTCACCACCTACCGCGACCTGTACGGGCGGGTGGAGAGCGTGGAAGAAACGACCCAACGAGGCAGCCACCGCCGCGTGACCACCTACCAGACCGACCGCTTCGGAAAAGTCACGGACAAAGAAGTCTCGGACGGCAGCACCTCCCAACGCTGGACGATGCGCTACGATCACAACGACCAGTTGGTCTATTTGCGCGACCCGGAAAACAACATCCACGAATACAGCTACGACGGACTCGGCAACCTGACCACCGTGCTCGAAAACGGCACGCCCACTGCCGTGTACACGTATAACGCGCTGTCCTGGAAGCTGTCCGAGAAGAACCCGGAGACCAAAGCCGAGCAGTACACCTATGAAAAAAACGGTGCCGTCAAAACGTTCAAAGACAAAAACGGCGTCCTTTTCAGCTACCAATATTCGCCGTTCAACGAAAGGACGAAGGTATCCGCAGGCAGCGGCTTCTACGAAGAACGCAGCTACGATCCGCTCTCCGGCTCGCTTTTGACGGAAACAAACAACAACGGCCAAACCGTCCGCTACGGCTACGACGAATACCGCCGCCTGAACCGCCAAACGATGATGGGAAAAGACTACCAGCTCGTCTACACCGACCACGATGAGGCCATCGACGCCATCGTTTATCCATCTCGCAGCGCCGTTTCCGGCTCGGCTCCCGCCCTGCGCGTCGATTACACCTACGACAATGCCAGCCGCCTCAGCGCCGTGACGATCCCCGGCGTAGGAACGACGAGCTATAGTTATGACATGAACAACAGCGGAGAGACGGACATCGTCTCCTACCCCGGCCAGTCGTCAGCGATGCAAAAGACGATTAGCTCCTTTGCCGAGATCACAGGAATGAACCACGCCGACGGCTGGAACGAGACCAACGGCTACGACCTGTTCGGCAACATCACGAGCCAAAAGCGCGGCGGAGCCAACTACGGCACGTTCGCTTACGACAAGCTGTCCCGGATCAAAGAAGAAACGATCCAGGGAAACACCCGCCAGTACGCCTACGACCGCCGCGGCAACCGCCAAATCTATGCCAACGCGCCCGCCGATTCGACGCGCAGCTACGAACTGAAACACGACTTGCTGAATCGCCTGACCGAATACAAGGACGCCAAAGGAACAACGACGTACACGTACTATCCAGGCGGCCTGCGCGCGACGAAACAGCAGACCGGAAGCGTCACGGATACGACCCACTACGTGTACTTGAACGGGCAAGTGATCGAGGAGCTGACCCAGGAAGGACGGCTCAAAGCTCGCAACGTCTTTGGTAACCAACTGATCTGGCGCAAAGACTACACGACGAACCAGGAGGGCACCTACTACTACAACAGCCACGGGGATGTCGTGAAGATCAAAGGTTCGAGCGGGAATGTGTTGAATACGTATGAGTACGACATCTGGGGCAACTTGATTGCGGACAAAGTCAAGGAAACGATGATGAACCCGTTTGCGTATGCAGGGGAAATGTACGACAAGGAGAGCGGTTTTTACTACCTGCGTGCGCGGTATTATGATCCGAAGATGGGGAGGTTTGTGTCGGAGGATACGGTTAAGGGACAGGTTGACAATCCGCTGACGCTCAACAGGTATACGTATACTCACAACAATCCGGTTAGGTATATTGATCCTACAGGACATGATGCATGGCTAGTTCATGGGACGTTTTCAGATAATTCTACTTGGAAAGATGATTTTGTTACGTATTTCAAAGGTTTATATAAAGAGGATGTAAGGAAATTTGAGTGGTCAGGTGATAACGATAATACGGCAAGGGTAAAGGCCGCACAATCTTTGGCAGCAGATATTATGAATTGGCGAAGTATTAAAGGGAATGAGAAGAAACCAATTCGGCTAATTGGTCACAGTCATGGCGGAAATGTATCAATATTAGCAGCTAATGTTTTGGAACATGAAGGAATTCAGGTGGAAACGCTTGTTACTATTGCTACTCCTGTAAGGGAACTTGAATATTATTTAGAGTATCCAGTGGGACAGCATCTACATGTTTACAATGAACGAGATGGTGTACAAGTAAATGGGGGAAGCGTATGGCTACTTGGCGAAGCCAAACGGGAGTTTACAAATGCAGCAAATATAAAAATTGAAGTAGGGGAGGAGTATGACCCAATTGCGGCTCACTCTGCAATGCACTCTAATGTTGAGACGTGGAAAAAATATATCACACCGTATCTCGAAAAATTTTATGTGGAACCAAAAAGATAAGAAATTATCTTACTACGAAACCAGATTAATTTAGAAGGAGGGGGAATGCCAATGCGATTGTGGCTGAAGTTAATTTGGATCATCACTATACTCGTTAATTTATCAGGTGTTATCTGGTTTGTACTTGGCTCGACTGCAAATTTTCAACGTGGCATAGACTTGATTTCCACGGTAATACTTTTGTATCTAGGTATACCCTCAATTTTATTAATAGTCGTTTCTTGTTTTCTATTATTAAAAAAGTGGAGTCCATATAGATGGTGGGAGTTCATTGGGGTTTTAATTATCATCATTGCCATGCTTTTAATGACACCACATTTGTATAAAAACGTAGAGACGAGTGGATGGTTAACAGAAAAAATAAGAACTGATTCCATACAGAAGACACCGGATGGTCGATTTGAATACTGCATGGAGCTGATTAATTTGTTTCAGAAAAATAGTTCAGCTCGTTTATATTTAAAGAATACCGAGACATTGGAGGAAATAAGAATTCATTTAGAGTTTCCTACAAAGGAGATCACAGGTGTATCTTGGGGTGATGTTAATTATTTTGTTAAGCTCGAACCAACTACTAGCTCAAATATTTACATTCTTAATACTACCGAGGAGTTTCCTTTTCCAAATGAGAAATTTGAAATTAATATACTGGAGAAAACAGCAGTAAAAATAAACAATCAATAGAACTACCTTTATCCCCCAAACGAGTAATCTATACTCGTTTGGGGTTTTTTATTAGTGGCTTTAGCCAGTTGAGTGCGTGAAACGCACGAAACAAAAAACCACCCGCTATGCGGGTAGAGGGATCGAGGGTTTGACCAACAAGACCATTCCGATAAAATTGAGATGTTCAGGCTCAATTTTATCGGAATGGTCTTAGATGGCAAACAAGAGCTATAGTTTAGCTCACACGAAGTGGATGTGCAAATACCACATTGTGTTCACCCCGAAGTATAGACGGAAAGAGATATATAATCAAGTGAGGAAACTTTTAAGCCCCAAAATTGGATTTGAGTCATACCCCCTTATCTTGTTAAGCTGATATCAGAAGAACAGAGGGGGATATTTTTATGCAACGGAGACGCTATTCAATCGAGTTCAAACAACAACTGATCCAGGAAGCCCACGAAGTAGGAAACGCTAGCCAAGTAGCCAGACGGCATGGGATAGACCCTAAAATGCTGTATCGATGGATACGTGACTCCAAACACGCAGATTGGCAGAATACGTCTTCCGAAGCTAAAGCTGTAACAAGCTATACACCAAGTCCAGGAGAGTTTCGGGAACTGGAAACGGAGAATGATAAACTGAAGAAATTACTGGGAGAAAAGGACTTGGAAATCGCGATCCTTCGTGATCTTGTAAAAAAGGTGAACCCAGCTTATCGGACAAAATGGAGATAGCCGACAAGTGGATACAGCTGGGGTACACAGCCAAACTAGTGCTACGTATTGTCGGCATCCTGGAAGCAACCTACTATTACCGAAAAAACAAAGCCTCCCAAAAACCTCGCGTTTATCACGGAGGAAGACCTATACCCGGTTATTCGTTGTCAAAAGACGGACAACCTGTCAGTGACGAACAAATCAAAGAATGGCTATCCGAGCTGATTGCCGATGAAGAATCTGCTTATGGATATCGAAAGCTTACCGTCTGCCTACGGCGAGACCACCAACTGGTCATCAACAAGAAAAAGGTTTACCGCTTGCTGAAAGAAGAAGAACTCCTGCAACCACAACGACAAAAGAAAAGGAAACATCCTCGAAAGTTGGCAAACAACCGAGAGATTACCGCTCCGAATCAATTGTGGGAGATGGACGTAAAATACGGATTTATCGTAGGAGAACAGCGTTTCTTTTTCCTGATGAGTCTCATTGATGTCTATGATCGAGCGATCGTGGACTACCATTTCGGACTGACCTGCGAAGGAAAACATGCTGCTCAGATTCTCCAACGTGCTTTGTGGAAACGGCAGCAATTCAATTGTGATGATCGCCCTGTTATCCGTACGGATAACGGTCCACAGTTTATTAGCCATGCCTTTGAAGAAGCCTGTCAGCATTTCCAAACGGTGCATGAGCGAATTCCTCCAAAGACACCCAATAAAAACGCTCACATTGAGTCATTTCACAGTGTTTTGGAGAAAGAATGTTTGCAGCGGAATGAATTTCAGAGCTATCAAGAAGCCTATGAAATCGTGACAAACTATCTGCTCTTTTATAATCAGCGACGGATTCATGGAAGCTTGTACGATTTATCACCTGTAGAATTTGGTAAAGCCTTTGCCTTGCAACTCATTACACCATTTGTTGTGAAAGTGTAGTATGGCAAAGGATTGCAGAATGATCCCTACTTCAACCTAGCTGACAAGCAGGAAGGAAAACGTCTGGGGTCAAGTGATCTCCTTGACGCTAGGCGCTTTCCTTCCTAGACTCCTAGGTGGTTGAAGGAGGGAAGAAGCATATGAAAATGCGAGAATAAGGGAGAAAGACTCAAATTTTAAGGGGTTAAACCGGAACGTGAAACTAACTGGGAGTATATTGGAACAAGAAATAAGGGAGCAACTTAAAGAATCCAATCAATCACTATTTAAGAGTGAAGAGAAACGAAGACTACTTGAAGTGATTAGAAGTTCATATCCAGAAATGAACACAGCTTATATTGTTCACTGGATACCCGAGCAGGGTGAGGATATTTATAAGATTTTAGTTAACGATAGCATTATCGCAGAAATTGAATTAGACCGCTATAACGCTGAAATTGAACCAATTATTGTAACTAAACGATTTCCCAATATTTACAAGGACTCAGTAAACAGTGTCGAATTAAATTAGCGGTTGCTCTTGATTTAGGGAAGCAAGACTTGAAGAATGTGGACTGACCATTGAATAAGTTACTTGATTGGCTTAATGCCTTTCAAGGAGTCTTATCTAATAGAAGCTACCCAGTACCGAACAATGATGCTTTGTGCGGAGGAAAAAATATTAACGGGTTTACTTCTGAGAAGCAGGATCCTACAATAAAACCAATAAACCAAACCACTAGCGTTGCATTAATCTTTTCATACCATTCAAAATCATCATAACTTTCAGCGTTCAAGTGTTCTCAGGCATAAAAAAATCCTTTACACTGGAAAGGTCAGGTAGTTCCTGTCCAAATCCAACGCAAAGGATAGACCATGGACAAGAATACCCTATTTTCTTCATTTGGTAAATACATTTCACCCATTAATATTGTGAAATTTCAACAACGGATAGACGAAACGGATCAGGACAAGTACGTGAAAAAGTTAACGACCAAAGCATATCTACTCCTGTTTTTGCATGCTCAACTTCAGCAACGAGAAGGACTCCGAGCCATTGCAGATGATGTTTTATCAAAGAAATTCCAGCGAGAGTTAGGACTGTCGTCGATTAGTCCCGCTCAGCTTAGTCGCAAAAACAATCGAGTAGATCCAGCTTTGCTTGAAGAAATATTTGTTGACCTTGTAGGGCAAATTCAGAGACACTCGGGCAACACGTATTCCCTTCGAAAAGACATGAAAATCATTGATTCTACAACGATTGGGCTGTGTTTGCAGAAGTACAAATGGGCAACTTTCCGTAAAACCAAGGCTGGCATCAAACTTCATCTTCGTCTCGTCTTTGCCGACCAGGGGGATGTGTATCCTGAAAAAATAACCATCACGGGTGCCAAGTCCAATGACCGCACTCAAATGGAATCGTTGATTGATGAGATCGGTATGATGTACGTCTTTGATCGAGGGTATGTGGATTATGAAAAATTTGATGAATACACGGACAAAGGCATCTTTTTCGCTTCTCGTCTAAAAGATAACGCCGAAATCCGTCATCTTTATGAATTCAAAATCCCCTTGGAAAGCTCCGTTTTATCGGATTCCATGATCCTTCTTGGAACGCCTCAAAAGCGGGTAGATAACGTGCTGCGACTCATTGAAACGCTTGATTCGAAGGGAAATCTCATTCGAATCATTACGAATCGGTTCGACCTGGAAGCAGAAGAACTCAGCGACATCTATCGTTGGCGTTGGCAAATTGAGCTGTTTTTCAAGTGGATAAAGCAGCATGTAAAGATCAAGAACTTCTATGGAACGAGTGAAAATGCGGTACGAAACCAAGTATTACTCGCACTCATTGCCTACTGCCTGTTGCTCCTTGTCAAACTGGAACAAAACAGTCAGCACAGCTTGTTGCAGATCAGGAGATGGCTAAAAGTGTTTCTTTGGCAAACGTTCGAACAATGGATAGGTAGAATGAATTACCAGTCCAAACGAACATCCAGAGGGCGACAGAAAAGGAATTAGGTATTGGTTGCTGTTATCACGATTGTAATAAATGTATAAAACTACCAAATGGACAGTGGCTACCTTTTGCTTGGTTGCTGCCGTTTTTGGTTGTGTAGCTGAAAATGTCATTCAGAATACTTCGACAAATTACGAACGCATTTTTTATGCAACGCTAGTGAAACCAAACACAAAAAACTTGACATCCACAGTTGATAAACTTTCAAAGGCTTATTCCAACTTGAACGATAAGGAGGAATGAGCCTTTTTGGCATGTCCAAAATCAAAAGAGGAAAAGGAAAATGGCTAAACAAGTACAGGAAGTAGAGGAAAAGGTAGGTTTAATTGCAAAGGCGGAAGCAGAGTATGAGGCGATAGTTGAAGAAGTAAGAAACTATTACAGCCACAACATAAATAGAATAATCATCATCCTCGGAGGCTTGCCAATATCCGAGAGATCACCGCTCCGAATCAATTGTGGGAGCTGGACGAAAAATACGGATTTATCGCCGGGGAACATCGTTTCTTTTTCCTGATGAGTCTCATTCACGTCTATGATCGAGCGAATGTGTACAATGGAATGAATTTCAGAGCTATCAAGAAGCCTATGAAACCATGATAAACTATCTGCTCTTTTACAATCAGCGCCGGATTCATGGAAGCTCGTCCGATTTATCCCCGGCAGATTTGGTAAAGCCTATGCCCTGCAACGCATTGCACCATTCGTTGTGAAATTGTAGTATAGCAAAGGATTGCAGAATGATCCCTACTTCAACCTAGCTGCCTAGACTCCCAGGTGCTTGATGAAGGAAGAAGCATATGTAAAATGCGAGAATAAGGGAGAACGACTCAAACTTTGAGTGGTTAAACCGGGGCCAAACTCATTTGAAGTTAGGTTAGCGGCCCCGAAAGGTCAACTAAGACCTCAGATGCCGTCTGCCACCAACATAAGAATAGTAGGTGAAAAATAATGCTTGATAATTTTCAAATTTGGGCTAGAGAGATAAAGGGATGGTTACAAGCTAAGGGAGTTGAGACGGAAGAAATAAATATTGTAGACTCAACAATCTCTGATAATCCTAGTATCACTGTACATCACTATTCCCCTGAAAAATTCATTGGTTTGATTACACTCTGGGAAACCAATACCGCTTATGTTGAGATACTCGAATATTCAAGTGGCGAAACGGTGATATCCGAACATCTACAGATACAAGCAAATTCGGATTTTAATGAGGTTTTCAAAAGTTATCTTTCTACAATTTCAAAATGAGTTTAATACCGTATTCCCTGATTTAAAATGTCAGGGATTTCTTTTATGGGGGAAAGCCAGTGCAATTAATCGACCACCGATTGGAACAAGAACAGGCGGGTAACATCAGATAGGTTGAGTTTGATATAGATTCTCTTTGTGACGATCTGAACATACGATCTGGAGAGCAAAAAAGGCTTCCGGGCGTTTTCCCAGTTGAAGGCCATGCGAACGCAGGCGACCTCCGCGTCCGGCGAGCCGTACTATTCGAACATTTCCTACGAGTACAACGACCAGTATTTGCTGCGAAAAGAAACGGAAATTCACTCGTTCCCGGTGAACGTGTCGGGCTACAAAAGCCAGATTACCGAGCGAACCTATGAATACACGAATGCGCAGCTTTATTCGATCACGGAAAACTTTGGCGGAAAGACGAGAACGCAGACGTTTTCCGCGTACGATTCGTACGGCGTGCAACCTACACAAATATCTCTGACTGGCATCGAGCTGGAGAGCGGGAAAACGGACGTCCTGAACTTCTCGCTGGAGATCGACAACCAAAGCCAGGTAAAAAGCCAGACGTACCCAAACGGCAGCAAAGTCACCTACGAATATGACACGCTGGGAAGAGTCCTCACCGAGAGCTTCCGCCACCAGGGCGCGACCCGCACCACCACGTACGTGTATCGGGACGGCGACGCATCCGGCACGAGCGCGGAGGGGCCTGGGATCGTCGAGAGAATTTTGCCCGATTCGTCTCGGGTCATCACCTACTACACGCCATACGGAGACATCGCCTATCAGGAGCAGCGAGGGACGAGCGGAGGCAAACGCCCGCTGGTAGAAAACGAGTTTACCCCGAACGGTATGCAGATCAGCCGCACGATTCCATACGGAAACCAGGCGCAGAGCACCACATATGCCTACGATTGGGACGGCTTCGTCTACCAGACCACGAACGCCCTGGGAACGACCCGCTCCCATCGGGCCAATGCGTATTCAGACGGCACCAGCTATTTGCCGCGCCTGACCGAGCAAACGTTGTCCCCGAACGGCTACATCGTCACCACCTACCGCGACCTGTACGGGCGGGTAGAGAGCGTGGAAGAAACGACCCAACGAGGCAGCCACCGCCGCGTGACCACCTACCAGACCGACCGCTTCGGAAAAGTCACGGACAAAGAAGTCTCGGACGGCAGCACCTCCCAACGCTGGACGATGCGCTACGATCACAACGACCAGTTGGTCTATTTGCGCGACCCGGAAAACAACATCAACGAATACAGCTACGACGGACTCGGCAACCTGACCACCGTGCTCGAAAACGGCACTCCTACTGCCGTGTACGCGTACAACGCGCTGTCCTGGAAGCTGTCCGAGAAAAACCCGGAGACTAAAGCCGAGCAGTACACCTATGACAAAAACGGTGCCGTCAAAACTTTCAAAGATAAAAACGGCGTCCTTTTCAGCTACCAATATTCGCCGTTCAACGAAAGGACGAAAGTGTCTGCGGGCAGCGGCTTCTACGAAGAACGCACCTACGATCCGCTCTCCGGCTCGCTTTTGACGGAAACAAACAACAACGGCCAAACCGTCCGCTACGGCTACGACGAATACCGTCGCCTGAACCGCCAAAAGATGATGGGAAAAGACTACCAGCTCGTCTACACCGACTACGATGAGGCCATCGACGCCATCGTCTATCCATCCCGCAGAGCATTAGATTTACCCAGAATAACATTAAGGGTGAGTTTAAAAGTGGAGGAAATGTCTACGATGTTATTGAAGGATTGAAATCAGGTAAAATCAATCCTAATGATATACCTGTAATTGAAATATTTGAGTTAGATGGTAAAATTTACACGCTTGATAATAGACGATTATTTGTATTTCAACAGGCAGGCATAAATATCCGGTATGTAAAAGCACCTTTAGAAAAAGTAATGAGTCAGAGCAGTTGGAAGTTCACTACAATTAACGATGGGGCATCAATTAAGGTTCGGATTGGAGGAAGCAAAAAATAATGAATGTTAAAATAGCTATGAGTAATGTACAAATTCATGAGACTCCATTAGAGGAAATTAATTTTGATTCCAATACAATAGTAGTTACATTTGATGATAATAACGAGAAAAGATGGAAATTGACATTCAGCCCATACCAAGCTATCAAAACTACTACAAAAGATTGTTACCCATTCTCAAATCTCGTAATAAAAGATGCGATTGACGAGATTGGCATTTACCGAAGCTATTTACTTGAAGTAACTGACTCCCAATGGAAAAAATCTTTATACGACGAACTAAAGTTAAACGACTCGAACGCTACTTTCTTAGATAAATCAAATCACTACATTTTACCTTTTCAGGACATTGTATTAGAGATTATAGCCTGGGACTATCACTTAGAAGAAGTATAAAGGAAGGAAAACGGCTGATGTGCCTCAAACGAGAAATCAACTACTCGTTTGGGGCTTCTTTAATTTATTTCTGAAAGAAGTAAAAAACTCACTATTGTTGAACTCGCCGTTCAACGAAAGGACGAAAGTATCTGCGGGCAGCGGCTTCTACGAAGAACGCACCTACGATCCGTTATCCGGCTCGCTTTTGACAGAAACAAACAACGACGGCCAAACCGTCCGCTACGGCAACGTCGAAGACGGTCGCCTGAACCGCCAAACGATGATGGGAAAAGACTACCAGCTTGTCTAACAACGGAGAGACAAACACCGTCTCCTACCCCGGCCAGTCGTCGGTGATGCAAAAGACGATCAGCTCCTTTGCCGAGATCACAGGAATGAACCACGCCGACGGCTGGAACGAGACCAACGGCTACGACCTGTTCGGCAACATCACGAGCCAAAAGCGCGGCGGAGCCAACTACGGCACGTTCGCTTACGACAAGCTGTCCCGGATCAAAGAAGAAACCATCCAGGGCAACACCCGCCAGTACGCCTACGACCGCCGCGGCAACCGCCAAATCTATGCCAACGCACCCGCCGATTCGACGCGCAGCTACGAACTGAAACACGACTTGCTGAATCGCCTGACCGAATAACAAGGACGCCAAAGGCACAACGGCGTACACGTACTATCCAGGCGGTCTGCGCGCGACGAAACAGCAGACCGGAAGCGTAACGGACACGACCCACTATGTGTACCTCAATGGGCAAGTGATCGAGGAACTGACCCAGGACGGCCGGGTCAAAGCCCGCAATGTCTTTGGCAACCAGTTGATCTGGCGCAAAGACTACACGACGAACCAGGAAGGCACGTACTACTACAACAGCCACGGAGATGTCGTGAAGATCAAAGGTCCGAGCGGGAATGTGTTGAATACGTATGAGTACGACATCTGGGGCAACTTGATTGCGGACAAAGTCAAGGAAACGATGATGAACCCGTTTGCGTATGCAGGGGAAATGTACGACAAGGAGAGTGGGTTTTACTACCTGCGTGCCCGGTATTATGATCCGAAGATGGGGCGGTTTGTGTCGGAGGATACGGTTAAGGGGCAGGTGGATAATCCGCTTAGTTTGAATCGATATACGTATGTGAGTAATAATCCGTTAAAGTTTGTGGATCCGAGTGGTCACATACAGGAGATGACGGGAGGAGTAGGTGGCTTTTCCTCACCGGCAGAAGAGTACATGCATTGGGCAAAGGTTGCTGCACGAAGGGCATACGAAGAGGGGATAGAACCCGAAGATGCGGTAAGAAAGTATGTACCAACGCAGTATCAGAGGGAAGTTCTTTCGACAGCTATCGTCACATTTAATAATACGGTTGGCATGAATCATGGGGATGCTCCTGATTTGGGATTGGGTGTTGCTGGAGCAGGTGCGGTAGCAGGTATAATAAATAATGTAGAAAAACCTAAACTTCTGTTAAATCAAGCCACTAAAGTAGCAGATCATCACATTTTCCCAAAATTTAGAGGGAACGATAAGTATGCTAAATTTTTTAAAGAAAAAGGAATAAATGTGGATGATTTTACGGTAACATTAGCTCATGGGAAAGATAGCCACCATCTAAAATTCATTCATGGACAAGGAAAGTGGAACGAGACTTGGAAAGCATGGATAGATGCGAATCCAAATGCAACAGCTAAGGAAATATTCCAACAAGCAGGGAAAATGATGGATGAGTATGGACTCTCGGGTATCAGGATTCATCCATATAAAAAGTAGGGGAGGTACTATGCAAATAGTAAATATTTTAAACGAGACTTACGAAAAATTGTCACGAATTCCAGATTTATCATTGGATCAAATAATCATTGCCCCTCCTATTGATCCGTATGAATTAACTGAAATCGAAAATACTATTGGCTTTACTTTTCCCAACGTTTTAAGAGAGTTTTATTTAAATGACTCTCAATCTGTTACATTTAACTGGACTTCCTCAAACGGTAACTATGGTGAGGAGTGTAAGATAGGAGGGATTAAGATTCTCTCACCAAGCATGATTAGAGATGATTACAATGAAATGCTTCAAATGGTCGAAGAAGCCAAAGAAAATGATGAGGATTTAAAAGATAATGCTGGATTAATGGCACTAATAAATGATTGGCCAAACTGGATACCAATTATTAGGTTTATGAATGGTGATGCATTTTGTATAAATAAAAAAGATACTTTACAAACAGTAGTCTTTTTAGAACATGATGTAATGGATGGTGGGCCCTATATTCATGGTCTTACAGTAGCTTTAAATATTATTGATCTGATGGAAAAATGGTCGAAAGTGGGTTTTGTGGAGCTATTTGATTGGTCCCAATATGTAAAAGATAACAGTTTAGATGTAACACATGCTGAACTGAGTAGGCTTAGAGAAGCTTTGGCACTGGCCTGAAAATTATATTCGGCGTTGGATTTAATCTACCCCAAACGAGTAACCAACTACTCGCCTGGGGTTTTTTATTTAGCGACAGGCCGCACAAATAAAAATGGTTAGCGTCATGGAACTCTGTCAATAACCGCCCGTATCAACTGGAGCAAACCTCCTTCAAGGACGGGCTGGTGCGACTTTTTCAGGACAGATACGCGTTAAGCTACGCGTCAACAAAGTGACGTACAGCTACACATTAAAAACACCAAAGGGCACGAACACATACAGGCTGGAAAAAAGCTATGCGGACAACGGCCAGTTTTACGAGCTGTGGAAAGTGCCCAAGGACCAGTTACCTCGTCGGGCGAGCCGTACTATTCGAACATTTCCTACGAGTACAACGACCAGTATTTGCTGCGAAAAGAAACGGAAATTCACTCGTTCCCGGTGAACTTGTCGGGCTACAAAAGCCAGATTACCGAGCGAACCTATGAATACACGAATGCGCAGCTTTATTCGATCACGGAAAACTTTGGCGGAAAGACGAGAACGCAGACGTTTTCCGCGTACGATTCGTACGGCGTGCAACCTACACAAATATCTCTGACTGGAATCGAGCTGGAGAGCGGGAAAACGGACGTCCTGAACTTCTCGCTCGAGATCGACAACCAAAGTCAGGTAAAAAGCCAGACGTACCCAAACGGCAGCAAAGTCACCTACGAATATGACACGCTGGGAAGAGTCCTCAGTGAAAGCTTCCGCCACCAGGGCGCGACCCGCACCACCACGTACGTGTATCGGGACGGCGAAGCATCCGGCACGAGCGCGGAGGGGCCGGGGATCGTCGAGAGAATTTTGCCGGACTCGTCTCGGGTCATCACCTACTACACGCCATACGGAGACATCGCCTATCAGGAACAGAGAGGGACGAGCGGAGGCAAACGCCCGCTGGTAGAAAACGAGTTTACCCCGGACGGTATGCAGATCAGCCGCACGATTCCATACGGGAACCAGGCGCAGAGCACCACGTATGCCTACGACTGGGACGGCTTCGTCTACCAGACCACGAACGCCCTGGGAACGACCCGCTCCCATCGGGCCAATGCGTATTCAGACGGCACCAGCTATTTGCCGCGCCTGACCGAGCAAACGTTGTCCCCGAACGGCTACATCGTCACCACCTACCGCGACCTGTACGGGCGGGTAGAGAGCGTGGAAGAAACGACGCAACGAGGCAGCCACCGCCGCGTGACCACCTACCAGACCGACCGCTTCGGAAAAGTCACGGACAAAGAAGTCTCGGACGGCAGCACCTCCCAACGCTGGACGATGCGCTACGATCACAACGACCAGTTGGTCTATTTGCGCGACCCGGAAAACAACATCCACGAATACAGCTACGACGGACTCGGCAACCTGACCACCGTGCTCGAAAACGGCACGCCCACTGCCGTGTACACGTATAACGCGCTGTCCTGGAAGTTGTCCGAGAAGAACCCGGAGACTAAAGCCGAGCAGTACACCTATGAAAAAAACGGTGCCGTCAAAACGTTCAAAGACAAAAACGGCGTCCTTTTCAGCTACCAGTATTCGCCGTTCAACGAAAGGACGAAGGTATCCGCAGGCAGCGGCTTCTACGAAGAACGCAGCTACGATCCGCTATCCGGCTCGCTTTTGACGGAAACAAACAACAACGGCCAAACCGTCCGCTACGGCTACGACGAATACCGCCGCCTGAATCGCCAAACGATGATGGGAAAAGACTACCAGCTCGTCTACACCGACCACGATGAGGCCATCGACGCCATCGTCTATCCATCCCGCAGCGCTGTTTCCGGCTCGGCTCCCGCCTTGCGCGTCGATTACACCTACGACAATGCCAGCCGCCTCAGCGCCGTAACCATTCCCGGCGTAGGAACGACGAGCTACACCTACGACATGAACAACAGTGGAGAGACGAACACCGTCTCCTACCCCGGCCAGTCGTCGGTGATGCAAAAGACGATTAGCTCCTTTGCCGAGATCACAGGAATGAACCACGCCGACGGCTGGAACGAGACCAACGGCTACGACCTGTTCGGCAACATCACGAGCCAAAAGCGCGGCGGAGCCAACTACGGCACGTTCGCTTACGACAAGCTGTCCCGGATCAAAGAAGAAACGATCCAGGGCAACACCCGCCAGTACGCCTACGACCGCCGCGGCAACCGCCAAATCTATGCCAACGCACCCGCCGATTCGACGCGCAGCTACGAACTGAAACACGACTTGCTGAATCGCCTGACCGAATACAAGGACGCCAAAGGAACAACGACGTACACGTACTATCCAGGCGGCCTGCGCGCGACGAAACAGCAGACCGGAAGCGTCACGGATACGACCCACTACGTGTACTTGAACGGGCAAGTGATCGAGGAGCTGACCCAGGACGGACGGCTCAAAGCTCGCAACGTCTTTGGTAACCAACTGATCTGGCGCAAAGACTACACGACGAACCAGGAAGGCACCTACTACTACAACAGCCACGGAGATGTCGTGAAGATCAAAGGTCCGAGCGGGAATGTGTTGAATATGTATGAGTACGACATCTGGGGCAACTTGATTGCGGATAAAGTCAAGGAAACGATGATGAACCCGTTTGCGTATGCAGGGGAAATGTACGACAAGGAGAGCGGTTTTTACTACCTGCGTGCCCGGTATTATGATCCGAAGATGGGGAGGTTTGTGTCGGAGGATACGGTTAAGGGGCAAGTGGATAATCCGCTTAGTTTGAATCGATATACGTATGTGAGTAATAATCCGTTAAAGTTTGTGGATCCGAGTGGTCACATACAGGAGATGACGGGAGGAGTAGGTGGCTTTTCCTCACCGGCAGAAGAATACATGCATTGGGCAAAGGTTGCGGCACGAAGGGCATACGAAGAGGGGATAGAACCCGAAGATGCGGTAAGAAAGTATGTACCAACGCAGTATCAGAGGGAAGTTCTTTCGACAGCTATCGTTACATTTAACAATACGGTTGGCATGAATCATGGGGATGCTCCTGATTTGGGATTGGGAGCTGCTGGTGCGGGGGCAGCAGTAGGGACAATTAGAAATCCAGGTAAAAATGTTGCAAACGGGACGGGTAATGAATTTAATAAAGCAAGTTATCAGAAACCTACAGCCAATAAAACAACATTATGGGATATTACTAAGATATGGTAAAGGCTAATTATAAAGGGAAGCCTATCAATGTTTATGAGGATTCCAATGGCCTTTGGTGGGCAAAGGATTTACAGGGTGATGGAGGTTCAGCATTTAAAGTATTTAAAAGATCAGGTAAAGAATTAAATTGGTATAGAGATGCTGATCCGTATGGAAATTTTATTCCTCTTGATTCAAAGCATAAAGGCCCTGTGGGATTAAAACTAAAAATTCAGTAGGTGTTAAGATATGTATTTGGGAGAAAAAGATGCAAAAAAATTAATATCATTAGGCTTTAAGAGAACATACTATGTGGATGAAATTGCACCATTTGATATTTACAAGCTTAACGATGATGAGTGGTGTGTAGGTGGGAGAATTATTCCCGATGAAATATTGTTATCACCCGAAGAAGTTTATAAAAATGGCTTATGGCTTCCAAACATCTATGACTTAATGTTATGGCTTGAGAGAAACGAATTTAAGTATATTTTAAGTCATAATTATGAAGGTTTATTATACAGAATCGAAGTCTTTGATGAGGATAAAAATATTCTAGTGAAAGCAAAAGGAGGCACAGTAGAAAACGTCTTATTTAAAGCGATTAGTAAATTGTTGGAAATGAAAATATAGAACTATATATAACTCGAAAGCCCCAAACGAGTAACCAACTACTTGTCTGGGGCTTCTTTTTTCCTCTATATGCAGCGCGAACAATATTGATTTTGTGGAACAATTAACAGAATAGAAGATTCTTTGGCATTATGTGTCGTCCAGCAAGTATCAGCAAGCGCCACTCACGATTACCGCTCCGAAGTCCAGTCCCACCAATTTCGCCCGCACAGTGGGGACAAGCAGGAGGTAGCAGATTTTGCCCAGGCGCTGGTGAAGCATCGGGCGAATCCGGCTGAGCTGGAGAAGCTGCTGGCCAAAGACTCGTTGAACCATTTTGCGATGCAAGACTATGTAAAAGGGTTGGCGCTGTTCAAGTCCGTTCAGGTCGTCGAGGCCGTGCCGGAGAAGCTGTACACGGTGACAAAGGAAGATGCCTACAACAATTACCGCGCCATCGTGAAGTTCAAATATGTCGGCTATACGGCAGACAACAGAGTGATCGAAAAAACAGATTGGATCGGCCTCGTCAAACGCGGCAGTATGGACGGGGCCGCCTGGCAGGCATGGGGCGTCATCTGGCAAGATTCCGGGATCGATGTGTCCGATGTGAGGCTGATCCAGCTCGAAAAGCCGCAAAAAGGAGAAGAAATAGGCGTGATGACCACAGATGCGGGGGTCATCAAGCTCAGGCTGTTTCCGGACAAGGCTCCGAAAGCGGTGGAAAACTTTAAGACGCTGGCCAAAAAAGGCGCCTACAACGACATGATTTTTCACCGGGTCATCAACGATTTCATGATTCAGGCAGGCGAACTGACAGGGCCGGATGGCAAGGAGCTGCCGAGCATATACGGCCAAGATTTTGAAGACGAGTTTAACCGCGACCTGTTCAATTTCCGCGGAGCGCTCAGCATGGGCAACGCGGGACCCAATACGAACAGCACACATTTTTATATCGTACAAAGTCCCAAGGTAGATCAGGAGTACCTCGATCTATCCGCGCTCCCACTGAATGCAGAAGCCAAGTACAAGGAAATAGGCGGACGGGCCTACCTGGACAACCGCCACACGGTATTTGGGCATGTGTTTGAAGGGATGGAAGTCGTCGACAAGATTGCCGCGCAAAAAACGGATGAGGCGGCAAGGCCGCTGAACAATCCGGTGAAGGTGCAGAAGATCGAGTTTGTCATTTACAATCCGTAAACGCAACAGAAACCAGGTACCCCCTTTCAGCCCGATGCTTTTGGGAGAACAGGGGGCTTTTTGCGAAAAAAAGCAGCTCAAAACGGTTCCCAGCGCAGTTTCCGCGCCTGCTGGAAGCGCTCCTGCACGTAGGGCCAATGGACGATGTTCCACCAGTTTTCCACGTATTTGTCCCGCTGGTTTTGATACTGGAGAAAATAGGCGTGCTCCCAGACGTCCAGCACGAGCAGCGGGACCGTATCCCATTGCGCCAGGTTTTGATGCTTTTCCGCCGTCAAGATTTCCAGGTGCTGGGCGCGCGGTGACCAGACGAGGATCGCCCAGCCGGGGCCTTCCACTTTTCCGGCTGCCTGGGAAAACTGCTGCTTGAATGCGTCAAAAGACCCGAAGTACCGCTGAATCGCTTCAGCCAGATCGCCTGTTGGCGTGCCGCCTCCGTGCGGGCTCATGGACGGCCAGAAAATCGTATGCAAATAATGGCCAGCTCCGTTAAAAGCCAGCTCGCGCTCCCAGTGGCGAATCAAGTCGTAGTTGCCGCTTTGGCGGGCTTCGACCAGCTTTCGCTCCGCCGTATTCAGATCGTCTACGTACTTCTGGTGCAGCTTCTCGTGATGAATGCGCATCGTCTGCTCGTCGATATACGGCTCAAGGGCGTTCGGCGCGTACGGCAGCGGGGGAAGCGTATGACGGCCAGGGGCGACGGGGCGTGCGACGCGAACCGGCTCGCGTGCGGTGTCTCGTACGGCCTGGTAGGCAGCAGGGGCGGGGATGGCGGCCTGGTTCATCTGAGCGGGTGTGACTGCGAGCGCCTCCTGTGCTCCTTGTACCGCTTCCGTTTCCAAAAGCTCCTCGTGCGCCATTGTCGGCTCGTCGAACCGTTCATCCTCCGTAAGCTGGGCCAGCCGCAAAAAATGGTGGAACTGCTCCTGTACTTGCTCTGCCCGCGCGATGAGCGCCGGGAGCAACTCTATTGCTTCGGTCTTATCCATCCGCGTAGCCTGTCTTCCTATTTTGGTAAAAGATTCTTCAAATTTGTGCAGATGCCGCTCCAGCTCCCGGTTCAGTGTTTTTTGTCTCCGCAAATGATCGATCCATTGGCAGCCCCACTGACTCCAATCCAGCAATTGCTTGGTTTTCTCTTCCAAAAAAATTCCTCCTCACTTGGGCGCATCTCATTTTCAGATTATGAACGCAGCCCAGAGAAGGTGCGACATTCGCGGAGTACAAGAAAATTAAACTCGGCATATGGTAGTAGCACAAATGTTTGAGTGGTATGCTGTACTATATTCATTACAACAGGGGAGACACATTTGCATGAGTAGAGATGGAGCGATTGCCGTCATTGATTCAGGAGTGGGAGGATTGACCGTAGCCAAAGAAGTCATGCGTCAGCTACCCGAAGAAACGATCATCTACGTAGGAGACAACGCGCGGTGCCCGTACGGCTCCAAGTCCCCGGAAGAGATTCGGACATACAGCTTTCAAATGATTGATTACGTCATGAATACGCCGCTCAAGGCGCTGGTGATTGCCTGCAATACGGCAACAGCGGTCGTCCTGGAGGAAGCGATGGCTTATTTGCCGCTGCCGGTGATCGGGGTGATCGAGCCGGGAGCGCGTGCAGCCGTTTCGGTGACCAAAAATGGACGGGTTGGCGTGATCGGAACCGAGATGACGATTCGCACGAAAGCATACGAACGTGCCCTCTTGCGTGCCGAGCCGGATTTGTATGTGGTGGGCAAGGCTTGTCCGGCGTTCGTGCCGCTGGTGGAAAATCATCAGGCGAACTCGGACCAGGCGCGCATGATCGTAAAAGAAGCATTGGCGCCTTTGCTCGCGGAGAATCTGGACACTTTGATTCTCGGCTGTACCCACTATCCGCTCTTGGCGCCCGTGATCCAGGAGGTCATGGGAGAGGGCGTCCGGTTAATCAGCTCCGCCGAGGAAACAGCGCGCGAGTTGTCCGTCCAGATCGCTCCGTTGGCTGGTCGCGGACAGCAAGAGCCGGGCCAGCATCTGTTCGTCACGAGCGGAGACGCTGAGCGCTTCCGGGCGATCGCCGAAGAGTGGCTGGCCAGCAAGGTGAACGTCCTGCATCACTCCCTGGAAAAATCGGTACAGCCGTAAAAACGCGGCTGGCTGTCCTTTTTGCCAGACAAACTTTCAACGCATAAACCCAAGCCCTGCTCGTATACATGGTAGTACAAAGTGTCTGGAGGAGGCTGGGGAAATGAAGATGGGACACATAGGCAAAATGACGGCCGTTCTGGGGGTAAGCGCCGTGCTTTTGTCGGGCTGCGGTCTGTTTGGCCCGGAATCGGAAACGAGCAGCATCGACGCACCGCCACAGTCACAGGTTTCAGCCGATCAGCCAAACGGTACAGTTTCACCCGATGTCGCCGTCCAAGGCAGCGAGCAAGCGGTCCAACAGACAAGTGACAAGACCGTCTATCTGCTCGACGCAAACGGCTACGTCGTACCGGTGTCGCTGACGCTTCCGAAATCAGAAGGTCCTGCCAAGCAAGTGTTGAGCTACATGGTCAAGGGCGGGCCTGTCGAGAGCATGCTGCAGGGAGGCTTTTCAGCCGTGCTGCCGGCAGGGACGGAAGTGAAAGGATTGGTTATCAAAGACGGCGTGGCGACGGTGGACTTTTCCAAAGAGTTCAAAACGTATGAGGAAAAAGACGAGAAAAAAATTCTCGACGCAGTGACGCGGGCGCTGACCGAGTTTTCCAACGTCAAGACGGTGCAAATCTGGGTGAACGGAACACCGCTTACCGAGATGCCGGCCGCCAGCACGCCGATTACGCAGTTGGACCGCAACCACGGGGTCAATCTGGAGCTGGCGGACGGAGCGACACCGGGCAATACGTCAGCGGTCACGGTTTATTTCCAGGGGCAACTGGATGACAAGCGCACGTACTACGTTCCGGTCACCCGTCTCGTTCCGGAGACAGCGGACATCGCCAAGGCGACCGTGGAGGAGCTTATCAAAGGGCCGAAGCAAGGCTCGCAACTGTTCAGCTCCCTGCTGCGGACGACCCGCGTGCTGGACGTAAAACAGGAGAAAGACCTGATTACCGTCAACCTGAGCAGCGACATTCTCAAGTACGACGACGGCAAGGAAGCAAGCCCGGAGGCGCTGCAATCCCTCGTGCTTTCCTTGACGGACTCGACGGGAGCCAAGCAGGTGCAGCTTCTCGTCGAGGGCAAACCGCTTGCCAGCGGCGATTTTACGAAGCCTGTGAGCCGTCCGTTGCAGCTCAATCCGATCGCGTTTTAATTCCGTCAAGCCTGCCTACCCACGCCCGAATGTTGCGAGCGTGGTTTTTTCTTTTCCAAACATTTTTTCGCGCCCCTTTACCGCCAAAAAAGAGTCAACCGAATATTTGCAATTGCTGTAAATAAGGCAGAGTCGTTTGGGCAGTGGCAGATCGTTTCCTGCCTCTGGTATAATGAGCGGAGTGTATCAAAGCGATTTAGGAGGAACTTGGAATGAGAGTGGATGGCCGTGCCCATGACCAGTTGCGCCCAGTAACGATTACGCGCAATTACATTAAACACGCAGAAGGATCGTGCCTGATCGAAGTCGGAGACACCAAGGTAATTTGTACGGCAACTCTGGAGGATCGGGTACCGCCTTTCATGCGTGGCGGCGGGAAGGGCTGGATCACAGCCGAGTACTCCATGCTTCCCCGCGCGACAGCGACCCGCAACGCGCGTGAGTCTTCCAAAGGCAAGGTCGGAGGACGGACGATGGAAATTCAGCGTCTGATCGGCCGCGCGCTGCGTTCGGTGGTGCATCTGGAGGCGATGGGAGAACGCACGATCTGGCTGGATTGCGACGTGATTCAGGCGGACGGCGGTACGCGCACCGCTTCCATCACGGGCGCGTATGTGGCGATGGTCGACGCGATGCAAAAGCTGGTGGAGAGCGGCGTCTGGAAGCAACTGCCGCTGAACGATTTTCTGGCGGCGACCTCTGTTGGGGTGATCGGCGAAGAGACCGTGCTGGATTTGAACTACAAAGAAGACTCGACAGCGACGGTGGACATGAATGTCGTCATGACAGGCAAAGGCAAGTTCGTCGAGCTGCAAGGCACCGGCGAGGACGCGCCGTTTTCCCCGGAGCAGTTGCAGGAGATGATCGCGCTTGCGAAAATCGGGATCGGCAATCTGATCCAGAGCCAGAAGCAGGCGCTCTCTGATGTTCCCCTGACGTTTGCCGAAAACGTAGCGGAGGAAAGCCATGTCTGATCGAAAAAAAGTCGTCCTGGCGACACGCAACCAGGGAAAAGTGAAAGAGTTCAACCGACTGTTTGCCGATTACGGCTGGGAAGGCACCAGCCTTGCGCAGTACGAGGGCGTGCCGGAAGTGGTGGAGGACGGGGACACGTTTGAAGCCAATGCGCTGAAAAAGGCAATCGAAATCTCTACATACTTGCAACTGCCGGCTCTTGGCGACGACTCCGGGCTGGAGGTGGACGCGCTGGACGGACGCCCGGGCGTCTACTCCGCCCGATACGCCGGGGAAGAAGCGACAGACGAACAAAACTGGCGCAAGCTGCTGCACGAGCTAGAAGACGTGCCGATGGAGCAGCGCACCGCGCGTTTTCGCTGCACGTTGGCGCTGGTCGTTCCGGGCGAGGAGCCGATTATCGCGACAGGCGCCTGTGAAGGGCTGATCGCTCGCGAGCCAAAAGGAACAAACGGCTTCGGCTACGACCCCGTCTTCTACATTCCCGAGCTGGAAAAAAGGATGGCGGAGCTTTTGCCGGAGGAAAAGAACCAGATCAGCCACCGGGCCAAAGCGATGCAGAAGCTCTTGGAAGTGCTGAAATAGCGGGCGCACAGCCTGACAGAAGAGAACACGGGAGAGTGAGGCGCGATGGGCATTCTCGTCGTAAGTGACAGCCACGGTCTTGTCCGCGAAGTTGCTCAGGTGGCAGACCGACATTCGGTCGACAAAATTTTGCATTGCGGCGATTTTTGCGTCGACCACAAGCGCGAGCCGTTTTCCCGGATGACGCTTGTGCGAGGCAACTGTGATGCGACTTCTGAGGTTCCTGTCGAGCAGCAGACCAACTGGCGGGACCTGCACATCCTGCAAACGCACGGGCACCTGTTCGGAGTCAAAAGCTCGCTCCTTCGCCTGCATTACCGGGCCGAGGAAGTCGGCGCAAACGTGGTCGTCTTCGGTCACTCGCACGTTCCGGCCTGTGGCGTGGAGCGGGATATTCTGTTTTTGAATCCGGGCAGCCTGCAGTTGCCGAGAGGCTTTGACGTGCCGACCTACGCGATCATCGAGGAGACGGGCGTCACGCCAAAAACGGTTCAGGTGGCCGTCACCTTTTACGACTACCAGGGCAACGTGGTGCGTGATTTGGGCGGAAGCTATTCGATTCGGCGCTGAATCGAGTGGCTTCTTGTCAAATAAAAGATTTATGCTATACTAGAATGGTTATAATGGCTAGAATATTATCATCCGAGCCTGCGAAGATACCATGGCGCGGCTGGCGATGTTCTGTTGATTCGATTTAGGAGGGGAAGTTTACGTGGCAGCAAATTGGGAAAAGGTAGAGAATAACCAGGGAGTCCTGACGGTTGAGGTAGATGCTTCGCAAGTAGACGCAGCATTGGATCAAGCGTTTAAAAAAGTTGTGCAAAAGGTTCAGGTTCCAGGATTCCGCAAAGGAAAAGTACCGCGCAAAATGTTCGAATCCCGTTTTGGTGTGGAGTCTCTGTACCAAGACGCGCTCGATATTCTGCTTCCAGCCGCTTACGGACAAGCTGTTCGTGAAACTGGCATCGAGCCGGTAGATCGTCCAGAAGTAGACGTAGAGCAAATGGAAAAAGGGAAAAACCTGATCTTCAAAGCTACTGTAACCGTGAAGCCAGAAGTGAAGCTCGGCGACTACAAAGGTCTGACCATCGAAGAAAAAGACTTCACTGTGACTGACGAGACCGTGGATGCTGAACTGAAGCGCATGCAAGAGCGTCACGCTGAACTGGTAGCAGTTGAAGAAGGCGCTGCCCAAGAAGGCGACATCGTTGTCATTGATTTCGAAGGCTTCCAAGACGGTGTTGCATTCGAAGGCGGAAAAGCAGAAGACTACTCTCTGGAACTGGGTTCCGGCACTTTCATCGCTGGCTTTGAAGAGCAACTCGTAGGTCTTGCTATCGGCGATGAAAAAGAAATCAAGGTAACCTTCCCGGAAGAGTACCATTCTCCTAACCTCGCTGGCAAAGAAGCGGTATTCAAAGTGAAATTGAACAGCCTGAAGCGCAAAAACCTGCCAGTGCTGGACGACGAGTTCGCAAAAGACGTGAGCGAGTTCGACACGCTGGAAGAGCTGAAAGCTGACACCAAGAAAAAACTCGAAGAAAAAGCTGCGCAAGAAAAAGAACAGTATGTTCGCGAACAACTGGTTCTGAAAGCAGCGGAAAACGCGGAAATCGATCTGCCGGCTGTGATGGTTGAGCACGAGCTGGACCAAATGGTGAACGAGTTCGGCCAACGCCTCCAATACCAAGGCATGACACTGGAGCTGTACTACCAGTTCTCCGGTATGGACGAAAGCCAACTGCGCGACCAACTGCGTGCAGATGCGACCTCCCGCGTGCGCACATCTTTGACACTGGAAGCAATCGGCAAAGCGGAAAAAATCGAAGCGACAGAAGAAGATGTAACCGAAGAGCTGAACAAGCTGGCTGGCGTTTACGGCCGTCCTGCTGACGAGCTGCGCAAAATCTTCACTGCCCAAGACAACATGCTGGCACTGTACCGCGACGTGCAAATTCGCAAAACAGTCGATTTCCTGGTTGCACAAAGCAAAGTAAGCGCATAAGCTTAGGAAGAACGCATGATTGGCCAGTGGTCAGGCTCTCTTGGCCACTGGCTGTACCAACTACAAGGCACGATGCACTCGTGCCTTGTTTTTCCACCATCGACTTTTTGGTAAAATCCTTCTCAACTAAAGGGCGACCCCTTTTACCGCAAAGGAGGAAAGATACATAATGCTGATCCCAATGGTCATCGAGCAAACAAGCAGAGGCGAGCGCTCCTACGATATTTACTCGCGCCTCTTGAAAGACCGGATTATTCTGCTCGGCACGGAGATTGACGATGAAGTTGCCAATCTGGTAGTGGCCCAACTGCTCTTTTTGCAGGCGGAAGATCCGGAAAAAGACATTTCGCTATACATAAACTCTCCAGGCGGTTCTGTAACAGCAGGTATGGCTATCTACGACACGATGCAGTACATCAAGCCGGATGTGTCCACGATTTGCGTGGGCATGGCTGCCAGCATGGGAGCGTTTCTCCTCGCTGCTGGCGCCAAAGGCAAGCGCTTTGCTTTGCCAAACAGCGAAGTGATGATTCATCAGCCACTCGGAGGCGTGCGTGGACAGGCAGAGGACATCCGTATTCACGCGGAATGGATTCTGAAAACGAAGCGCCAACTGAACCAGATTTTGTCCGAGCGTACAGGTCAACCGTATGAGCGGGTCGAGCTGGATACCGATCGCGACAACTTCATGAGTGCAGAAGAAGCCAAGGCCTATGGATTGATTGACACGATTATCGAACGCAAAAACTGACCCGTTGTGAGGTGAAGCGCATGTTTAAGTTTAACGACGACAAAGGCCAACTGAAGTGCTCCTTCTGCGGCAAGTCCCAGGAACAGGTGCGCAAGCTGGTAGCCGGTCCTGGCGTTTACATTTGTGACGAGTGTATCGAACTGTGCAACGAAATTGTGCAGGAAGAGCTGGGCACGGAAGAAGAAATCGACATGAAAGAAATTCCGAAGCCTGTGGAAATCCGCAAAATCTTGGACGACTATGTCATCGGCCAGGACTTGGCGAAAAAATCGCTGTCTGTAGCGGTGTACAACCACTACAAGCGGATTAACTCCGGGGCGAAGATCGAGGATGTGGAGCTGCAAAAGTCCAACATTCTGCTGATCGGGCCGACAGGTAGCGGGAAAACGTTGCTCGCGCAAACGCTGGCGCGCATCTTGAACGTGCCGTTTGCGATCGCGGACGCCACCTCTCTGACGGAGGCCGGCTACGTGGGCGAAGACGTGGAAAACATTTTGCTCAAGCTGATCCAGGCTGCTGACTACGATGTGGAAAAAGCCGAAAAAGGCATCATCTACATCGATGAAATTGATAAAGTCGCACGCAAGTCGGAAAACCCTTCGATTACGCGCGACGTTTCCGGCGAAGGCGTGCAGCAGGCTCTCCTGAAAATTTTGGAGGGCACGGTTGCCAGCGTTCCACCGCAAGGCGGACGCAAGCATCCGCATCAGGAATTTATCCAGATCGACACGTCGAACATTTTGTTCATCTGTGGCGGTGCATTCGATGGGGTAGAGCAAATCATCAAGCGTCGTCTGGGCAAAAAGGTAATCGGCTTCGGCGCTGATTTTGCCGATGGTGTCAAAGGCGATCTGAAAGCGGGCGAGTACCTCAAGTACATCCTGCCGGAAGACTTGCTGAAATTCGGCCTGATCCCAGAGTTCGTCGGCCGTTTGCCAGTTCTGGCTACATTGGAGCCGCTGGACGAGGAGACGCTCGTGCGCATCTTGACCGAGCCGAAAAACTCGCTGGTGAAGCAGTATCAAAAACTGCTCAGCCTGGACGGCGTCGAGCTGGAGTTTGATGCCGGCGCCCTCCTGCAAATTGCCAAAGAGGCGATCAAGCGCAATACCGGTGCGCGCGGACTGCGTGCCATCATCGAGCAGATCATGCTCGACATGATGTATGAGCTGCCTTCCCGCGAGGACGTGACCAAGTGCGTCATCACGGAAGAAACGGTGCGCGACAAAGTGAAGCCGCGCCTTATGACCAAAGAAGGCCGCGAGTTGCACGGCGAAACTGCATAATCGTTGTTTGAGCGAACCATCCCGCTTTTGCGGGGTGGTTTTTGTTTTTTCAAGAGACGTTGCTACCTTCTTCCATATTCATCCAGTTGGCTTTGCGGGTTTATGGTTTACGTACTCGTTTGCGGGGCAATACTACTTGATATCGTTGAAGAGACGCTTTTACATATGCGTAAAAAAGCTGCAAGGACGCATGGGAGGGACTGCATATGGACTATACCACGTTGGTCATTGCTGTCATTGAAGTGGTTGTTGGAATTGTGATTGGCACCTACTTCTGGAATTTGCTGCGAGCGCAGAGAAACACGAAAACTTCCACGGAAAAAGAATCGCGAAAAGATCTGGACACGATTCGCAGAATGAGAATGATCGCCTTGACAGAACCGTTGTCAGAAAAAACACGGCCCGCTACCCTGGAGGAAATCGTAGGGCAGGAGGATGGGCTGCGGGCGTTGCGTGCCGCGCTGTGCGGACCGAACCCGCAGCACGTCATCATCTACGGACCGCCGGGAGTGGGCAAGACCGCTGCTGCCCGGGTCGTGCTGGAAGAAGCGAAGAAAAACAAGCTTTCGCCTTTTAATGCGGACGCCAAGTTTATCGAAATTGACGCGACGATTGCCCGGTTTGACGAGCGGGGGATTGCGGACCCGCTGATCGGCTCTGTTCACGACCCGATCTACCAAGGGGCGGGCTCGCTCGGTCAGGCCGGCATTCCCCAGCCGAAGCCGGGCGCGGTAACGAAAGCGCACGGAGGCATGCTTTTTCTCGATGAGATCGGGGAGCTTCACCCTGTGCAAATGAACAAGCTGCTGAAAGTGCTCGAAGACCGCAAAGTCATGCTGGAAAGCGCCTATTACAGCGAGGAAAACAATCAGATTCCGTCGCATATTCACGATGTGTTCAAATATGGGCTGCCTGCCGATTTTCGTCTGGTCGGCGCGACGACAAGGCTGCCTGAAGAGCTTCCTGCCGCCCTGCGCTCTCGTTGTCTGGAGATTTTCTTCCGGCCGTTGAAAGGCGCGGAAATCGGCAGCATCGTGCGCACAGCCGTTCCCAAGATGCAGATGACCATCGAGGACAGTGCAGTGGCAGTCATCGAGCGTTACGCCACCAATGGCCGCGAAGCGATCAACACGCTGCAAATCGCTGCAGGGATTGCGCTAACCGAGGAACGCAATACGATCATCGCGCAAGATGTGGAGTGGGTCGTACACAGCAGCCAAAAATCGCCGCGCCCCGAAAAGCAGGTGCACGATACGCCACAGGTGGGGCTGGTGAACGGGCTTGCCGTTTACGGGCCGAACATGGGCAGCGTCATGGAGCTGGAAGTGACGGCTACGCCAACCGCCGTGCCTGGTCAGGGGCGAATGACGATGACGGGCATGGCCGAGGAAGAGGAAATGGGCAGCCGCAGCCGCACGATTCGCCGGAAGTCCATGGCCAAAGGGTCGATCGAAAACGTCCTGACCGTGTTGAACCGGATGGGAGTTCGTCCGTACGATTACGATCTGCATGTCAACTTCCCGGGCGGAGTCCCTGTCGACGGACCTTCCGCAGGGATCGCGATTGCGGTCGCCATCTATTCGGCGATTATGGAAGTGCCGGTAGACAACCTGCTCGCCATGACGGGCGAAGTGAGCATTCACGGCAAGGTGAAGCCGGTGGGCGGCGTGGTCGCCAAGGTCGAGGCGGCCCGGCAGGCGGGAGCGACGCGCGTGCTGATTCCCGAAGAAAACTGGCAGAGCATTTTCGCTGACATGAAGGGCATCGAGGTGATTCCGGTTTCGACCGTCTCGCAAGTCATGGAACTGGCTGTGCCGAAGGTCGCTGTGCAGGATGAGGAAGCGCCTGGATTTACCTTGCAGATTCCGGCGGAGGATTTGGCCTCCTCGCCAATGACGCTCTAACAGTCGCAAGCGCCCGCGGATTAGACATCGGATTGTGTTTGCGCTACAATGGTAAAAAGCTTCTGCTTGCAAAGAGCCCGGGGCCCTACCCGGCCTGTAACGGGCTCCCCAAATGCTGGGGATGGACGCGTCAGAATGACTGTCTGTTCTACGTGTCGTCTGGGGTGATTCGGATATGCCGGGTGGGCAAAAAACGGCTTTGGGAGCCGTTTTTGTCTGTTATCAGGCTCTTGGCAAGAAGGGATAGATCAACAAGGAGAGGTGCATCCGCTTGGGCGAACGTTCCGGTAAACGAGAATTACCGCTTCTCCCGTTGCGAGGATTGCTTGTGTATCCGACCATGGTACTCCACCTGGACGTTGGACGGGAAAAGTCCATCCGCGCACTGGAGCAAGCCATGGTGGACGATAACAAGATTTTGCTTGCGACACAGGAAGAAGTTCATATAGAGGAGCCAGAGGCAGAGCAAATTTACAGCATCGGTACCGTTGCGCGTGTGAAACAAATGCTGAAGCTGCCAAACGGCACAATCCGTGTGCTGGTCGAGGGACTGCAACGGGCCAAGATCGAGGAATATCTTCAACAGGAAGATTATTTCGTTGTGTCCGTTACATATTTGGAAGAAGAAAAAACGGAGGAAAATGAAGTAGAAGCTCTGATGCGTTCGCTGCTCAACCACTTCGAGCAATACATCAAGCTGTCGAAAAAAGTTTCCCCCGAGACGCTTACATCCGTAACAGACATCGAAGAACCGGGCCGACTGGCTGACGTGATTGCTTCCCATCTGCCGCTGAAAATGAAGGACAAACAGGAGATTTTGGAGACGGTCAACATCAAGGAGCGGCTCGAAATTCTTTTGGATATTTTGAACAACGAGCGCGAGGTGCTGGAGCTGGAGCGCAAGATCGGCAACCGCGTGAAAAAGCAGATGGAGCGCACGCAAAAGGAATACTACTTGCGTGAGCAGATGAAAGCCATTCAAAAGGAGCTCGGCGATAAGGACGGCCGTCAGGGAGAAGTGGATGAGCTGCGCGCGCAGTTGGAGAAATCCGACGCTCCCGAAAGAATCAAGGCGAAAATCGAAAAAGAGCTGGAACGACTGGAAAAGATGCCAGCCACTTCTGCGGAAGGCTCGGTCATCCGGACGTACATCGACACGCTGCTCGCTCTGCCGTGGACGAAGACGACGGTGGACAATCTCGACATTCACCACGCGCAAGAAGTGCTCGACGAGGATCACTACGGTCTGGAAAAGCCGAAGGAGCGCGTGCTGGAATATTTGGCTGTGCAAAAGCTCGTCAACTCGATGCGCGGGCCGATTCTCTGTCTGGTTGGACCTCCCGGCGTCGGGAAAACTTCCCTCGCGCGCTCGATCGCACGCGCACTGGAGCGCAAGTTCGTGCGCATTTCGCTCGGGGGCGTGCGTGACGAAGCCGAGATTCGCGGGCATCGCCGCACCTACGTGGGCGCGCTGCCAGGCCGCATCATCCAGGGGATGAAGCAGGCGGGCACGATCAATCCGGTCTTTTTGCTGGATGAGATCGACAAGCTGGCGTCCGATTTCCGGGGCGATCCGGCATCGGCGCTCCTGGAAGTGCTGGACCCGAACCAAAACGACAAGTTCAGCGACCACTATATCGAAGAGACGTACGACTTGACGAATGTTATGTTCATCACGACGGCGAACAGCCTCGACACGATTCCGCGCCCGCTTTTGGACCGGATGGAGGTCATTTCGATCTCCGGCTACACCGAGCTGGAGAAGCTCAACATCATGCGCGGCTACTTGCTGCCGAAGCAGATGGAAGAACACGGGCTTGGCAAGGATAAGCTGCAAGTGCACGAGGACGCCATGCTCAAGCTCATCCGCCTGTACACGCGCGAAGCTGGCGTGCGCAATCTGAACCGCGAAGCCGCCAACGTCTGCCGGAAAGCCGCCAAGCTGATCGTCAGCGGGGAGAAAAAGCGCGTCGTCGTCACCGCGAAGACACTGGAGACGCTGCTCGGCAAACCGCGCTACCGCTATGGCCTGGCGGAGAAAAAAGACCAGATCGGCTCGGTGACGGGCCTCGCCTGGACGCAGGCAGGCGGCGATACGCTGAACGTAGAGGTCAGCATCCTGCCAGGAAAAGGAAAACTCACCTTGACCGGAAAGCTCGGCGATGTCATGAAGGAATCCGCGCAGGCGGCCTTCAGCTACATTCGCTCGCGTGCCGAGCAGTGGGGGATTGACCCGCTTTTCCACGAGAAAAACGACATCCACATCCACGTTCCGGAGGGCGCGATTCCAAAAGACGGCCCGTCCGCAGGAATTACGATGGCGACCGCACTTGTATCGGCGCTCGCGCAAATCCCTGTGAAAAAAGAAGTGGGGATGACGGGCGAAATCACCCTGCGCGGAAGAGTTTTGCCGATTGGCGGCCTGAAGGAAAAGTGCATGTCCGCGCATCGCGCTGGCTTGACGACGATTATTTTGCCAAAAGACAACGAGAAAGACATTGAAGATATACCGGAGAGCGTGCGAAAAGAACTGACCTTCTATCCGGTCGAGCACTTGGATGAAGTGTTGCGCCACGCCCTGACCAGACAGCCGACAGCAGGTGAAAAATCATGAAAGTAACTTCAGCCGAGTTCGTCATCAGCGCTGTCGGACCGAAGCAATACCCGGAGGACGGCCTGCACGAGATCGCTCTCGTCGGCCGCTCCAACGTGGGCAAGTCTTCGCTGCTCAACAAAATGATGAACCGCAAAGGGCTCGCGCGCATCAGCTCGCGGCCAGGGAAGACCCAGACGCTGAACTACTTCCGCGTCAACCAGATGCTCTACTTCGTCGACTTTCCCGGCTACGGCTACGCCAAGGTTGCGAAGACGATCAAGGAACAATGGGGAAAGATGATCGAGGGCTATCTGAAAAAACGGAAAGAGCTGCGGTTCGTCATCCAGCTCGTCGACATTCGCCACGCTCCTTCCAAGGACGACGTGGCGATGTACGAATGGTGCAAACAGATCGGCATTCCGACGGTCGTCGTCGCGACCAAGGGCGACAAAATTGCCCGCGGACGCTGGCTGCAACATACGAAGATCATCCGCCAGACGTTGAACATGCGCGGTGACGATACGATCATCGTGTTTTCTTCGGAGACAGGTCAAGGCAAGGATGAGCTGTGGGGCGAAATCTTGCGCCGACTGCGGGAAAAAGACCAGCCTGCGCAGGTGGAAGCAGCGGAGGCGACTGACGCTTCTGTGTCGGCAGCAGCCGCGAGCGAGCGGGAACAGTAACGCAGATACCGTCAAAGACCCAATCCGCAAGTGGGAAGGGGAGGCAGCTTTTGTGAGCAAACTGGCTTGCTTTGCCGTACGCGGTGTGATCGAAGGCTTCTACGGAACGCCCTGGACGCATGCAGAGCGGCTGGACATGATTGATTTTTTGCATCGGCACGATTACAATGCGTATTTCTACTCGCCCAAAGACGATGTATATTTGCGGGAGCGATGGATGGAGCCGCATCCGGAAGCGGCGATGCGCCAACTGGACGAATTGATCGCAAGCGCCCTGGGACGGGGCATGCAGTTTGTGTACTGTCTAAGCCCCGGCCTCAGCATGGAATATGCGAGTCCGGCCCACACGGAGCTGCTTTTGAAAAAATATCGGACGATGTACGACAAAGGCGTCCGGTATTTTTCCTTGTTGTTCGACGACATCCCGATGCACCTGCTGCATGAACGGGATGTCGCGCAGTTTGCCCACCTGGCAGATGCTCACGTGCAGACTACCCGGCGCGTCTGGGAGTCGATGCAGGAGTGGGGAGAGCCAGTCAAGCTGGTCGTCTGCCCGACCCAGTACAACGGCATTGGCAAAGAGCCGTACATCCAGCACCTGGGCCGGCATTTGCCCGAAGAGATTGACTTGTTCTGGACGGGGCGGTTTGTCTGCTCGCCGTACCTGACGGATGGCGATGCGGTTCGCTTCGGCGAATATACGGGGCACAAGCCGTTTTACTGGGATAACTACCCCGTCAACGACCTGGCGATGGCAAGCGAGCTGCATATCGGCCCATTGCGCCATCGCGACCCGGACTTGTGGCAGCACGCCGCAGGCTACGTGGCAAACGCGATGTCGCTGCCTGAATGCTCGAAAATTCCGTTGATGACGACGGCCGCCTATTTGCGCGATCCGCAAGGCTACGATCCGGACGCGGCCTGGAAGCAGGCGGTGGAGGAAGTGGCGGGCAAGGACGATGCCGAAGCGTTCTTCACGTTTGCCGACAATGTGCAAAGCTCGTTTTTGTGCGAAGGCGAGTCGCCGCGCCTGCTCGAAGCGTTTCTTGCTTTTCGCTTCCAGTTTTTGCAGGGAGATCGGAACAAGGCAGTCTCCGAGCTGACCTTGCTGTTTCGCGAGATGGAGCAAACCGCCCACCAGTTGCTCGGCGGGATGAGCAACCTCAAGCTCGCGAAGGAAGCGCGGCCGTGGATTGAAAAATACCGCCATTGGGCCAAAGTCGGCCAGTCTGCCGTCGCGCTGATCGACCACGGAACGAGCGGCAAAATCCCGCAAGCCGCCTACCACCTGCTGCGGCTCAAGCAGTGGATCAAGCGCACGGAGCGCTTGCCGCAAAAAGTGTGCGGACAGGTCATGCAGTTGTTTGTGGACGCGATCTTGCAGGAGGTCAGAAAGAGCAACTGACCAGGCGATTGTCTTGCCGGGGGCTTTCGGCGTTTTCTTGAAAAAAGGTTCCTTTCCCTAGGGGGAGAAGGAACCTTTTTTGTGTAAGGCTGCGCCAATGGCTTGGCACAGCCAATGTTTCGAATCAGTCAGGCCGACTCGCGGCCTTCCTTTGCCTTGCCTTTGCGCGAGCGCGCTTGCGCAAGCCACTGTCCGATCGGAAGCTCTGCCAAAATCATCCCGGTAAAAATCATCAGGCAGCCGATCAACTGTCTGCCGCTCAGTACCTCGTGGATAAAGACGTACGAAGTCAGCGCGGCGAACACAGGCTCCAGCGCGAAAATGAGCGCCACGCGTGTGGAGCTAGTTTGCTTTTGCAAAGCCGTCTGGGCCAAAAAGGCGAGGGCCGTTGCAAAGATCGAGGTGACGATCAACCCTGTCGCTACTTCCGGGATGAACAGGATCGCCGGATCAAACGCCCGGCTCCAGTCCTCGAAGAAAAAGGAGTAGAGCCAGCTCATGACCGCAACCGTCCCGAGCTGAACGATCGCAAGCGGCAATGCCGCGAAGCGCGGCGCGTATTTTCCGGTAAAGACGATCTGCATGGCGAAGCAAATCGCACAGCCGAACACGAGCGCGTCCCCCAGGTTGAACGAGAAGGTCTGATTTTGTGTCAAAAGATACAAGCCTGCTGCTGCGAGGATGACGCCGATCACCGCCACAGGCTTGATCCTGTCGCGCAAAAGCAAAAAGGAGAACAGCGGAACCAGTACGACAGACAAGCCCGTAATGAATCCGGCTTTGGAAGGCGTCGTGTACAAAAGGCCGACCGTTTGCAGCGCGTAACCGAGACAGAGCCAAAAGCCGAGGATGATCCCGGCGCGAACGATCGGGCCGCGGAATGCTGCGAGCTGGTGGCGAGAGCGAATCAGGAAAATGACGAGCAAAAACAGGGCGGCCACCGTGAAGCGAACAGCGTTGAACGTGTTAGGGGGCAGTGAGGCGATTGCCTGCTGCACGATCAAAAACGTGGTTCCCCAGACCAAAGCGATCAGAAGCAGCGTTATATCTGCCATCCATGGTTTTTTCAATGCTTCTTTTCTCTCCTCCCGGTTTGTTTACGAAACTTTATTTTTGTAGACGTATAGCCAGCATCATACGTGATTCGCAACGGGATTTCAAGCGGATTCGTGCGCCATTTGTCGCTTTTTGCCGCCGTTTCAAGCTATGTTTTCGACTCTATCAGCGCCGAAAAGCGCGTTTCCGTTAATAAACTTTTCACAATTACTCGTGGCCGATTCGGGACATAATGTTATAATAATAGTGCATTTTACATATGGCGTATGCACGTATGTCATTCTGGGAGGACACTATGGATATTCTTTTGCTGGGCTTAAACTACAAAACGGCACCTGTCGAAGTTCGCGAAAAGTTTACATTCAGCGATGATGGGACTGCACGCGCTCTTCATCTTCTCTCCCAGACGAAGAGTATTGCGGAATGTGTCATCCTGGGGACATGTAACCGTACGGAACTGTATGTCGTCTGCGACCAGGCCAATATCGGCCGTGACTATACGCGCCGCTTTTTGGCGGAATGGTTCGGTGTGGAAAAAGAACGATTCAAAGATCACCTTTATATAAAAGAGAATGAACAGGCAATCGACCATTTGTTCAGAGTGTCTGCCGGTCTCGATTCGATGGTGATGGGAGAGACGCAAATTCTCGGACAAGTGCGCGACGCATTCCTGATGGCGCAAGAGCTGAAAACGACGGGAACGGTGTTCAACACGCTGTTCAAGCAAGCCATTACATTTGCCAAGCGCGCCCATACGGAGACGGCGATCGGACAAAACGCCGTATCGGTCAGCTATGCTGCCGTGGAGCTGGGGAAAAAGATTTTTGGCTCTTTCGCCGGGAAGTCCGTCCTGATTGTCGGAGCGGGCAAAATGAGCGAGCTGACAGCCAAGCATTTGCACGCCAACGGCTCCGAGCGAGTCATGGTAGCGAACCGCACGCTGGAGCGGGCACAGCTTTTGGCGGAAAAATTCAAAGGGGACTCCTGTACGATGGAGCAGTTGCCTGAGGCGCTGCTCACTGCCGACATCGTCATCAGCTCTACGGGAGCGACCGGATACGTCCTCGGCAAAAAGGATCTGGCGCCAATCATGAAGCAAAGAAAGCACCGTCCGCTGTTCATGGTGGACATCGCGGTTCCCCGCGACCTGAATCCTGACCTGCACGATCTGGATAATGTCTTTTTGTACGACATTGACGATCTGGAAGGAATCGTCGCGAGCAACGTCGCAGAGCGCTCGCGGGAAGCGGAGCGGCTGGATGCGATGATCGAAGAGGAGATTGTGGCCTTTACGACCTGGTACCAGACGCTGGGCGTAGCGCCGCTGATTGCCGCGCTGCGTGAAAAAACGCTCACCATCCAGGGTGAAGCGATGCGCAAGATAGAAAACAAGCTGCCGAACTTGACCGAGCGCGAAATGCACATCATCCGCAAGACGACCAAAGGGATCGTCAACCAGCTCATGCACGATCCGGTCGTGCGCCTGAAGGAAATGGCAGCTACCAAATACGGAGATGAAGTGCTGGACATTTTCACCAAGATGTTTGCCCTCGAAGAAATTTTGGAACGCAAAGAGCAGGAAGCGCTCTGGGCAGACGACAAAAGCAAGCAGCCAGCAGCTCGCGAGCAGGTCCTGGCTTCCCGTGTGCCGAAATAAAGACCTTCTCTTCTTTGCAAAAACGATACTGCCATCGATAGAAACCGATAGGGAAAGAGGGGAGAGAGTGCATGGCCGAGGTGAGATGGATCTACGACCTGACGATCTTTCTCTACGCTGCAAGTGTTCTCTTCTATTTTAACGACTTCTTGCAAAGCAACCGGAAAGTCAATCGTTTGGCTTTCGGGTTGCTTATTGTCGTTTGGGCCTTGCAAACTGCTTTTTTTGTGTCGCAGACAGTGATGAAAGCTTATTTTCCTGTCATTACGCTGTTTGAGACGCTCTTTTTTTACTCCTGGGTGCTGGTAAGCCTATCACTTGCCTTACACTATTTTTTTCGCATTGATTTGCTGGTTTTTTTTACAAATATTATCGGGTTTGTCGTCCTGGTCATGTCGATGTTCTTGCCAGAGACGCCCATCGTCGCAGTATCTGACGTTTTGACCTCGGAGCTGCTCTTGACGCACGTGACGCTTGCGATGTTCAGCTATGGCGCGTTTTCGCTGTCGATGATCTTTTCCGCGATGTACCTCTTGCAGCATAAGATGCTCAAGGAGCGGCGCTGGACTCCACTTCTGCGCAGGCTGCCCAGCCTGGACCAGTTGGAAGGCTACGCCTACCGGATGAACATGCTCGGCGTGCCGATGCTGCTGCTCTCGATTGTTCTGGGGATCATTTGGGGAAAAATGGTGTTGCCGGAGAAATTTTTGCTGGACTCCAAAGTAGTTACTTCCATGCTTGTCTTGGCCAGCTATTCGTTCTGGCTGTACAAACGCTATCGGGATACGCTGCAAATGCGCAGGCTCGCCCAGTGGAACGTCCTGGCGTTTTTGCTTCTGCTCATCAATTTTTTAGGCATTACGACTTCTACATTTCACAGCTGGTGGTAGTGGCTGTTCATCAAGGAGGCTGTCATGGGAAAATGGAAAGTAGGGACGCGTCGCAGCAAGCTGGCGCTCACCCAGACGAATTGGGTCGTACAAAAACTGAAAGAACTCGCGCCGCAGGCTGAGTTTGAGCTGCACGAAATCGTGACGAAGGGCGACCGCATTCTCGATGTGACGCTGTCCAAGGTTGGCGGAAAAGGGCTTTTTGTCAAAGAAATCGAACAGTCGCTGTACGATAAGGAAACGGATTTTGCCGTGCACAGCTTGAAGGACATGCCGGCTGAATTGCCGGAGGGCCTCGTGATCGGTGCGATTCCGAAGCGGGTTGACCCGCGGGACGTCCTCTTGTCCCTGGATGGCAAGACATTGGATGAACTGAAAGAAGGAGCGCTCGTGGGCACGAGCAGTCTGCGCCGCAGTGCGCAAATTCTCGCCCATCGCCCGGACATTCAGATCGAATCGCTTCGCGGCAACATTGATACGCGCATCCGCAAGTTGGAAGAAGGCAACTTCGATGCGATCATCCTGGCGGCAGCGGGACTTGCGCGCGTCAACTACGAAGGGAACATTTCGCAATTTTTGCCTGTGGAAATCAGCCTGCCAGCCGTCGGCCAGGGAGCGCTCGCCATCGAATGCCGCGCCGATGACGAAGAGACGCTGGCCCTGTTGAAGCAGCTCGACGACGAGCCGACGCGGCTGGCGGTGACAGCCGAGCGCAGCTTCCTGCACAAGCTGCAAGGCGGCTGCCAGGTTCCGATCGGGGCTTACGCGACGGTCGGAGAAGATAAGCAAATCACTTTGACCGGGATGGTCGGCTCGCCGGACGGAAAACAAATGTTCAAAAACACGGCGACTGGCCGCGATCCGCAGGCGCTCGGCGTGCAGGTAGCGGAAGCGCTTCTGGCGCAAGGAGCTGGCGAGGTGCTCGCACAGGTGCTGCGGGAGAACGAGCAATGACAGCCGTCGGATCGCGCGGGCCGCTTACGGGCAAGCGCATCATGGTGACGCGCGCGAAAAGCCAGGTGCAGGAGCTCGTGGACAAAATCGAGCGTTTGGGCGGAGGGGCGTATGCCTTTCCGCTCTTGAAAATGATCCCGCCCGCAGACAAAACAAAGCTCGACGAAGCGATCTCCGAGCTGCCGAGCTACGACTGGGTGATTTTTACCAGCGTCAATGGCGTGCGGTTTTTTCTGGAGCGCATGGAGCAGGTAGGAGTCGGCTTCGCGGCGTTTGCCGGGAAGATCGCGGCGGTCGGTCCCAAGACCGCGCAAGCGCTGACCAAGCACGGGCTTTCGGTTGCGGTCATTCCGTCCGATTACGTAGCGGAGGGCTTGCTTGCGAGCTTGCACGAGCAGCTTCAGCCGGGGCAGCGCGTGCTGCTGCCGCGGGCCGATATCGCCCGCAAGGCTTTGCCGGCAGAGCTGAAAGAGCTGGGGCTTGCCGTGACAGAGGTAGACGCCTACCAGACGGTCATCGACGGGTCACGGGCGCCGGAAGCGGCCCAACAGTTGCAAGAAGGCCGGATTGATGTCATTTTGTTTACCAGCTCATCTACCGTGACTCATTTCATCCAGGCGATGGCGCCGTTTGCCTCGCCAGGCTGGCTGGATCAGGTGCGGATTGCCTGCATCGGTCCGATCACTGCCGAGACAGCCAGAAAAAACGGGCTTGCCGTCGACGTGGTCGCGAGCGAGTACACCGTGGATGGACTGTTAGAAGCTTTACTAGAGAATCTGGGAGGGAATTGACATGGCACTAACATTTGATCGTCATCGCCGCTTGCGCAAAAGCGCGGCAATGCGCAATCTGGTACGGGAAAATCACGTTCGCGTGGAAGACCTGATTTACCCGCTGTTTGTAGTGGAAGGGACCGGCATCAAAAACGAGATTGCTTCCATGCCAGGCGTGTACCAGCTCTCTCTGGATATGTTGGCGGAAGAAATGAAGGAAATCGTGGAGCTGGGAATCCAGTCTGTTCTGATGTTCGGCGTACCGGAGCACAAGGACGCCTGCGGAACGGAAGCGTACAACGACGAGGCGATTACGCAGCAAGCCATCCGTCAGATCAAGGAAGCCCACCCGGAAATGATCGTGATTGCCGATACGTGCCTGTGTGAATACACCGATCACGGACATTGCGGCGTCATTCACGAGGGCGAAGTCGTCAATGACGAGACGCTTGCGCTTTTGGGCAAGACGGCCGTTTCCCAGGCAAAAGCCGGAGCGGACATCATCGCTCCATCCAACATGATGGACGGTTTCGTGATCGCCATTCGCGAAGCTTTGGACGAAGCGGGCTTCCAGCATATTCCGATCATGTCGTACGCAGTGAAATACGCGTCCTCCTTCTACGGACCATTTCGCGATGCGGCTGGTTCGACACCGCAGTTTGGCGATCGCAAGAGCTACCAGATGGACGCGGCCAACGCGCGCGAAGGACTGCGCGAAGCAGCTTCCGATGTGAAGGAAGGGGCAGACTTTTTGATCGTGAAGCCGGGCCTTGCCTTCATGGACATGGTGCTGCGCCTGCGCGAAAACTTCAACCTGCCGATCGTCGCCTACAATGTGAGCGCCGAGTATTCCATGGTCAAAGCCGCTGCGCAAAACGGCTGGATCGACGAAGAGCGGATCGTAATGGAAACGTTGGTGAGCTTCAAACGGGCTGGTGCGGACCTGATTATTACGTACCACGCCAAAGATGTAGCAAAATGGCTGGCGAGGTGAGGACGAGATGACAAGAGAAAAATCGACGCAGTTGTTTGCAGAAGCACAGCATTACATACCAGGCGGAGTGAACAGCCCGGTGCGGGCGTTCAAGAGCGTGGGCGGCAATCCGGTCTACATCGCCAAAGGGGAAGGCTCGCGAATTTTTGATGTGGACGGCAACAGCTACATTGACTACATCGGCTCCTGGGGGCCGCTCATTCTCGGACATGCGCATCCGCGCGTGCTGGCCGCGATTACGGAAGTGGCGGCACTTGGCACGAGTTTCGGTGCTCCGACAGAGCGCGAAACCGAGATGGCCAAGCTCGTATGTGAACTGGTTCCGTCCGTAGAAGTCGTGCGCATGGTCAACTCCGGGACAGAGGCGACGATGAGCGCCCTGCGCCTCGCGCGCGGCTATACGAAGCGCAACAAAATCATGAAGTTCGAAGGCTGTTACCACGGCCATGCGGACAGTTTGCTGATTAAAGCAGGCTCCGGTGTCGCGACGCTCGGTCTGCCGGACAGCCCGGGCGTGCCAGAAGGAACGGCGTTGAATACGATCACGGTGCCGTACAATGACCTGGACAGCGTGAAGCTCGCCTTCGAAACGTTCGGCGACGACCTGGCGGCTGTCATCGTTGAGCCAATTGGCGGCAACATGGGTGTCGTTCCGCCACAGCCCGGCTTTTTGGAAGGGCTGCGCGAAATTACCGCGAAATACGGCACGCTGCTCATTTTCGATGAAGTCATGACGGGCTTCCGCGTAGCGCTTGGTGGCGCCCAGCAGTTGTACGGCATCACGCCTGACCTGACGACGATGGGCAAAGTCATCGGCGGCGGTCTTCCGGTCGGGGCCTACGGCGGTAAGCGGGAGATCATGCAGCAGATTGCTCCGGCAGGACCGATCTACCAGGCGGGAACTCTTTCCGGCAACCCGCTGGCGATGGCGGCAGGCTTGACCACGCTGCAAGAGCTGAGCAGGCCGGGTGCGTATGAGTATCTGGAAAAATTGTCGGCGCGTCTCGGCGAAGGACTCGCAGAAAATGCGCGCAAGCTGGGGATCCCGCACACGCTCAACCGGGTAGGCTCCATGGTGTGCCTGTTCTTCACCGACACGCCTGTCATCAACTACGAAACGGCGAAAACGGCCGATCTGGAGCGCTTTTCCGCCTACTTCAGCCACTTGCTGGACGAAGGCGTCATGATCCCGCCGTCCCAGTTCGAGGGAATGTTCGTTTCGCTGGCGCATACCGAGGAAGATATCGAACGCACGATCGAAGCGAGCTACCGCGCTATGCAAAAAACGTTGGAAGCGTAAAGCGTGTACGAAAAACATAAGCAAGCACCTCCTGTCGGAAGGCAGGAGGTGTTTTTTTTCTGTAAAGAAACACGGCATTTAGCAGGAATTGGCAGGGCGTATGAGAATACAGTAGCGACGGTTCCTTCCCCTCCGCTAAAAGATGAGGGATCAACACCTGTTTTTCCTTTTGGCCAAAGGTCTTGTTCTTTTTGGTTTCACCATTCAGAACCCAAGTCCGTATGATGTAAAAAATGCAGGGACGAGGTGTACGAGTGGTGAGACTGAAGTGGCGCTATCGAAAGCGCCTGCGTAAAAAGTATGGCCGACTGATCTGGAAGGTGAAAAATCGCAAGGGGCGAAAAGGCTTTTTCAAGTCGACCGTTCATCGGTATCCTCGCAGAAATTACCGCATTCTCGTTGCCAACGAGTACATTGCCGCCCACCTGGCGAAAAGTCTCGGCTTGCCTGTGGCGCGAGTCATTCAGGCCCATGTGCGCGGACCGCGCGGCCGGATCAAGCGCGGCCTCATTTCGATGCAGGCCAAGGGCGGCCAGGTCATTCCGTGGAAAAAGGCGAAAAAGAAGCTGCTGAAAAAGCCGCACAAGTACGTCAAGCAGGCCAAAAAGCTGGCCCGCCTGGTCGCTTTTGACGCCTGGATTCTCAATCCGGACCGATCCGACCGCAACCTGATTCTCCACAAGAAAAAGTCGGGGAAGAAGTACAAGTGGTACGGAATCGATCATGGGATTTCCTTGTTTGGTAATCCTACTAAATGGAATCTCCGGCGGGCCAAGAAGAAGTTTTCCTGCAAAAAAGCCTACAAGTTTTGCCTGCATTCCGGCGACAAGAAAAAGCAGCGCATTCCGAGAGGCTTGAAGCGGTTTACGCGCGACAACCGCAAGCAACTGGGGAAAATGGTGAAAAAGATTCAGGCGATGCCTAAAGGAAAGCTGAAAAAAGCAATCAGAAGAGTACCGAAAGGGTTGCTGACCAAAGCAGAAAAAAAGTTCATCCAAAAAGTGCTGCTCTGCCGCCACAAGCACCTGAAAAAAGCGTTGAAGCGAGTTTCCAAGCATTTTGCCTGAACCGCGCTCTGCCAGGTGGTCGCTGTCAGCTTCCGGCGTGGGCGTCCAGCTCCCGTTCTACAAAGCTGTCCAGTTCGTCCATGACCGACTGCAATACGGCCAGAGAACGGGAAACATCAAGTCCCACGTCCAAGGAATGCTTGGCCCCGTCAGGCAGATAAAGACGAACGTTTGGCCTGGAGGAGGCTATTTTTTCAAGCGCAGTTGGCTGGTAGTAAGGGTCTTGCGTGCCGGAGACAAGCAGTACTTGCTGCTTGACAGAGAGCAGATCGGCTACGAGCGATTCCTCTGTCAGCAAGGGCGTCAACAGAACGGCTGACGTGCGGGAAAACGCAGAGGCATGGAGCAGGCCGCACGCAATCGGAATCGTCCCGATAGACTTTCCGAGGAAAAAAATTTGTTCGTACGCCCGCTTGCCGAGCACATGAGAGACAAGCCGCTTTGCGTCTGCTTGCAGCCACGCGCTTTTTTCGGCGAATGGACTGTTCCAAAAGGCCGCGTTGTCTTGTCCGAACGAATAGTGTACGTGGACGATATCTACCTGCTTGCGCAAAAAAAGCATCGTCGAATAGTACAAATACGGTTTGTCGAAGGAATAGCTGGCGCCGGGAAAGAAAAAGCAAAGTGCGCGGGACGGTGACTCGCCCGCCTGGATCAAGGTATAAGGAATGCTCTGTCCATCTGGGCCGGCGACGGAATCTGCTATTGTCTGAATCAACGAGTCAAGCACCTCTCTTTACCAAATTCGGTTGTGGGCATTTTTTCCAATCATACAGACAGCAAAATCTGCTGGCAAGCAAAAAAGACGGAAACGAAAGCAGAAAGGAGCAGATTCAGATGAAAAAAGAAGCACAACTGACAAACGGCGTCAAGCTCGCGTATGTGGAGGAAGGAGCAGGGGAGCCGCTCATCTTGCTGCACGGCTTCTGCGGCAGCCTGCATTATTGGGACAAGCTGGTGCCGCTGTTGGCCCGCTCGCATCGCGTGATCGCCGTCGATTTGCGCGGCCACGGACATAGCTCCGCGCCGGATGAAGCGTATTCGATGGAACGGTTCGCCGAAGACATTGCGCTTTTTGCAGCGGCAGCGGGTCTGGACAAGTTCCACCTGTTCGGGCACTCGCTCGGCGGCTACATTACGCTCGCTTTTGCCGAAAACTACGCGGACAAGCTGCTCAGCTTCGGACTGGTTCATTCCACGCCATATCCCGACGACGAGGCGGCCAAGGCCAATCGCAACAAAGGAGCCGACAGCATTCGCGAACACGGCATGGAGCCGTTTATCAAGGCGCTCGTCCCCAAACTGTTTGCCCCGCAGCATGTCGCGTCGATGACAGCGGAAGTCCAGGCTGCCAAAGAAATAGGCGTCGCGACCAGCCCGATCGGGGCGATTCAGACGTTGTATGCCATGCGCGATCGAAAAGACCGCAATCACGTCCTGCGGGAAACGACGCTCCCAGTGCTGTTGGTCGCAGGCGCAGAGGACCAGATCATTCCGGTAGCCAAAACGTTTACGGTACAAAAAAGCAACGTTGTCGAAGCGCTTTTGCCGGATGCAGGGCACATGGGAATGCTCGAAGCGCCGGAACAGCTTGCCGAAGCGATCGGCGGCTTTGTCGAAAACAACAGGAAAAGCGCACCATTGTCCTAGCAAATTTTGCTATAATAAAAGAGATATCCTATCTATTTTTACATATACGAGAGGGGAATTAGAGAATGAAAAAAGCACGTCGAATTATGATGACAGCGTTTGCATCTGTCGTATTTGCATCGCTCTTGTCTACCTCTGCACTCGCGGCTCCGCTGCATCCGGTCAAGCACGTGGACTGGATGGTGAAAAAAGCGATCGTCACCGCCGGACAAAATGGCGATTTGGCTCTGGATCGCGCTGTTACGCTTGCGGAGGCAGCGGTTGTTTTCTCCAAGCTCAAAGGCGCACAAATCGGGGCAGCAGCAAAAGGCGCGCACTGGGCGACTCCTTATCTGGACTGGGCAAAAGGACAGGGCGCGGTAAGCCAGGACGACTTCAAAAATCCGGGTCAAGTGCTGACCTCCGCGAAGCTGGCGCAAGTGGCCGAAAAGCTCGGCTACAAAATCGCGCTCGACAATAAAGCGACCGTGACGCGCGGCGAATTTTTCCAGGCGTTGGGCGATGCGGCAACGACCCACATCACGATCGCGCATACAAACGATACGCATGGACACATCCAGGAAGACAAAACGCAAAAGGAATACGGCTTTGCCAAAATCGCGACCTTGCTGAAGGAATGGCGCGCGGAAAACGACAACTTCCTCTTGCTGGACGCGGGTGATACGTTCCAAGGCACCATTTTCGTGAACCAGTTCAAAGGAGAGTCTGTCGTTCCGATCCTGAACAGCCTCGATTACAACGTGATGGCTGCGGGCAACCACGAGTTTGACTTCGGCTACGAGCAACTGCTTAAGCTGCGCGACATGCTGGAGCATCCGGTCATTTCCGCAAACGTGTTCAAGGCGGATGGCAAAGAGCTGCTGTTGCCGACCTTCAAGGCGGAAATCGGCGGCAAAAAGTTCGGGTTCGTCGGCTTTGTCGCGGAAGACACGCCTGTGCTGACACACCCTGACAACGTCAAGGGCCTGACCTTCAAAAATCCGGTCGAGGTAGCGAAAGTCGTTGTCCCTGAGCTGAAAAAAGAAGTAGATCACGTCATCGTCGTTTCCCACATCGGGGTGGACGTAGACCGCGAAATCGCGAAAAACGTGCCTGGCATCGACCTGATCGTCGGCGGCCACTCCCATACTCCGCTGACAACGCCTGAGCTGGTAAACGGCACCTACATAGTCCAAGACTGGGAGTACGGCAAATCGCTCGGACGCGCTGACCTGTACTATTTGGGCAAAGAGCTGGTAGCGTTCAGCGGCGGTCTGAAAGAATACGATGAATCCGTCGTGGCAGACCCGGAAATTGACAAAATGGTTCAGGAAATTGTGAAAAAAATTGATACCGTCATGAATGTGGTGATTGCGAAATCCGAGGTTCCGCTCGATGGCGACCGCACGCTTGTCCGGGCGAAGGAAACGAACGTCGGCAACCTGATTACCGACATCATGCTCGAGCGCACGCAATCCATCAAAGGATACGAAGCGGATGTAGCGCTGGCAAATGGCGGCGGTATCCGCACGCAGCTTGCGGCAGGCGACATCACGAAAAAAGACTTGTACACGCTGCTTCCGTTCGAAAACAACACGCTGGCGATCGTGGAAGTGACAGGGGCAGAGCTGAAGCAAGCGCTGGAGAACGGCGTGAGCCAGGTGGGAACAGGCGCAGGACGCTTCCCGCAAATCAGCGGCATGAGCTTTACGTACAACCCGACCAAGCCTGCAGGCGAGCGTGTTCTGGAAGTGAAGGTTGGCGACAAGCCGCTTGATCTGACCAAAACGTACAAAGTCGCGACCATCGACTTTTTGGCAGCAGGTGGAGACGGCTATGAATCGTTCAAAAAGCCGTTCTTCAACACAGGCTTGTCCATGTACAGCATCGTGGAAGAAGGTCTGATGAAGCGCAAAGTGGTCAATCCGAAAGTAGAAGGCCGCATCGTCGAAGTAAAATAAGCTGGCAGGGAAAACATGCGTGTGAGAGAGGACAGGGAGAAAAGCCGGCTCCCTGTCCTCTTATATCATAAAGTACCTTGCAATATACAGTACCTCTTTGGTAAGCTTTGACATGGGTGATGTGCATTGAACGTACAGTTTAAAAAAGGGGTCCTGGAGCTGTGTGTTCTCGTTTTGACAGCGAAGCAGGACAGATACGGCTACGAACTGGTTGCGAGCATCTCGGAGCGGTTTCATATCGCCGAAGGGACGGTGTATCCTTTGCTGCGGCGCTTGACCCAGGAAGGCTTTTTCATAACCTATTTGGCAGAGTCGCAAGAAGGGCCGCCGCGAAAATATTATCAGCTAACGGAGCGGGGGAGACAGTACATGAACGATCTCGTGCTGGAATGGCGAATATTCAATCGCGGCGTCAACGAAATGATAGAGGAGGGACTGGGCTATGACAAGGCGTGAGTTTATGGACGAGTTGGGGGCATTGCTTGGCGATTTGCCGGACAAGGAGCGTCTGGACATTCTCGCTGATTATACCGAACATTTTTTGATCGGGATCAAGCAGGGGAAAAGCGAACACGAAATTGCCGACAGCCTGGGCAGCCCCAAAGCGCTGGCGAGAGAGCTGCTTGCGGGCTACCGGATCGATCAGGCGCAGTCCAATGCGTCCGTGGGCAACATGTCCAGAGCGATCATTGCCACGATCAGTTTGGGCTTTTTCAACCTCGTGTTCGTCCTGGGGCCGTTTTTCGCGCTGATCGGCGTGCTGATCGCCTGCTACGCCGTCTCCTTGTCGCTTTTGGTGGCGCCGCTCGGCATTTTGATGGAATACGGGTTTCCCGCGCCGTCTCAGGAACGGCTTTTGCTTTTGTTCGGAAGTCTCGTTTCGCTTGGGCTGGGGGAATGCTGGCGGTAGGCTTGCTGCGGCTGACGAAGTGGCTGTACCGTCTGTTCCTGAAGTATCTGCAGTTTAACGTGCAGATGATTAGGGGGAAATAAGATGAAGAATTGGGGAAAAAAGCTGTTCGGCATAAGCTTGCTGCTGTTTGTCGTGGGAGTGTGCGGGCTCGTCTGGCTGTTTGCCAAGCAGGAGCACTTCGCGTTTTCCTTAAAGAAAATAGAGGAGCAGCGCATCATCGAGCAGCCGTTCAAGGCGGTGGCCGTAGAGACGGGAACAGCGGATCTCGTCATCACGCCTACGAAAGCGGCACAAGCGACCGTGCGTCTGACAGGGGAAATCTCGGAGCAGCAAAAGGAACGGCTGCAATGGACGAGCGAGGTCACGGAAGACGGAACCTTGCGCGTCCAGGTGCAGGAAAAGCTGCACGTCAGCCTGTTTTATCCAGGTAGCGGGGAGTTGAAGCTGGAAATCATGCTGCCGGAAAAAGAGTACGAGAGCATCCGGCTGGAAACGGCTACGGGGGATATCAAAAGCGGAGCGCTCACGGCGAAAACGGGGGAAGTGTCGTCCAGCACAGGTGATGTCGATTTGACCGGGTATGCCGGAGAGCGCCTGGACGTGCGGACAGATACGGGCGATCTGAAGCTGGCCGGTATTCGCGCCAGCCTGAACATCGACAGCTCCACGGGCGAAATCGACAAACTCGTCTTGCCCGAGTTGACGCGCGATGTAACCGTGCGCACGGATACGGGCGATGTGCGGATTGCGGTGGAAAAGCAGCCGGAAGCAGCGCAGTTGGAGCTGGCATCCGACGTGGGCGACATCGAGGTCAAATGGGCCACCCTTTCCTATGCGAAAAGAGAAGAGCAAAACATCAAGGCTTCCGTAGGGACTGGCGGTCCAAAGCTGTCCGTGAAGACTTCTACGGGAGATATCCGCATTCAATAGAAGAAGTTTGGCAACAATGATGGATAGGATTGGAAACGCGCGAAACGAAAAGATTTTGACACAAAAGAGCCATTACTTGTCGAATGCCCAGTGGTATCATATTGGTGGGATAGATTATTGTGCAAAGAGAGGTTTATTCATGACTTCCAAACCATTTAACGATACGTTTTTGAAAGCATGCCGCAAAGAGGCGACAGAGCGTGTCCCTGTCTGGTACATGCGCCAAGCCGGACGCTATCAGCCCGAATACCGCGCCATCCGCGCGAAGTATAGCTTTTTTGAGATGAACTACATACCGGAAGTATGCGCCGAAGTGACCCGTCTGCCTGTCGAGCAGTTGGGCGTGGATGCTGCGATTTTGTTTGCCGACATCATGACGCCGCTAAAGCCGATTGGAGTCGACGTGAACATCGAGTCGGGAATTGGGCCTGTGATCGGCAATCCGATTGAATCGTTGGCGGATGTAGAGCGTCTGCTCGATCTGGAGCCGGAAACGCACGTGCCGTATATTTTGGAATCGATCAAGCTGTTGCGCGAGCAGTTGTCTGTTCCGCTGATCGGCTTTGCGGGAGCGCCATTCACGCTCGCCAGCTACATGATCGAGGGCGGTCCTTCCAAGCATTACCACAAGACAAAGGCGTTCATGTACACCGAACCTGCTGCGTGGCAGGCATTGATGGAAAAGCTCGGCGACATGACGATCACCTATCTGAAGGCACAGATCAAGGCCGGCGCCCAAGCGGTACAGGTGTTTGACTCCTGGGTAGGCGCATTGAACGACGAAGATTACCGCGAGTACATAACGCCTGTGATGACGCGAATTTTCCAGGCGCTGAAAGAAACCGGAGTGCCGACGATCTACTTCGGAATCGGGGCAGGCCATCTTTTGCTGGATTGGAACCGCTTGCCTGTCGATGTTGTCGGTCTGGACTGGCGCACCTCGATTACGACTGCGCGCAACATGGGCGTGACCAAGACGTTGCAGGGCAACCTCGACCCGACGCTGTTGCTTGCTCCGTGGGAGAAGCTCGAAGCCAAAGCAAAAGAAATTCTCGACGAAGGCACGAAGCAGCCGGGATTCATTTTCAATCTGGGGCACGGTGTATTCCCTGACGCCAAAGTAGAAACGTTGCAAAAACTGACCGCATTCATCCATAGCTACAAAAGGGACGTGTGACCAGGAGGGGTATGAGATGTCAAAGCCAAAAACAGGGCTTTTGCTGATGGCGTATGGAACGCCGCGCAGTCCAGAAGAAATTGAGCCGTACTACACGCACATTCGCCGTGGCCGCAAGCCGCCGCAGGAGCTGCTTGACGACCTGCGGGCGCGCTATGAGGCGGTAGACGGCCTGAATCGGTTTGCGGACATCACGGACGAGCAGGTGCGCGCGCTGGAGCGGGAAATGAACGAGCGCTACCCGGACCGGGAGTTTGTCGGCTACCTGGGGCTGAAGCATATTGCGCCGTTCGTGGAGGATGCGGTGGAGCAAATGAAGCGCGACGGGATTACCGAGGCGATCAGCCTGGTGCTCGCTCCGCATTACTCCAGCTACAGCGTCAAAGAATACAACGGCAGAGCTTGCGAGCATTCGCAAGCGATCGGCGGACCGACAATCAAGAGCATCGACAGTTGGTACAGGGAGCCGGGCTTCATTGAGTACTGGGCAAAAGCGATCGAGGACACGTTTGCCTCGATGCCAGCCGAAGAACGCGAACAGGCCGTAGTCATCTTCTCCGCGCACAGCCTGCCGGAAAAAATCTTGAAATCCGGGGACCCGTATCCGCAGCAACTGGAGGATACCGCCAAGCTGATCGCCGAGCAGGCAGGGATTGCCCGGTACGCCATCGGCTGGCAGAGCGCCGGCAATACGCCGGAGCCGTGGCTCGGCCCGGACGTCCAGGATTTGACGCGAGAGCTGTACGAGGCGCATGGCTATCGCTCCTTTGTCTACTGCCCGGTCGGCTTCGTAGCGGAGCATCTGGAAGTTTTGTACGACAACGATATGGAGTGCAAGGCAGTAACGGAAGAGCTGGGTGTTCATTACCATCGTCCGCCGATGCCTAACGCCAGACCTGCGTTTATCTCCTGTCTGGCTGATGCCGTCGGGAAAAAGCTGGCGAACTAGGGGATGAAGCACATGAACGAGAAAGCTTGTCATGTCACGATTGTGGGCGGCGGCATCACTGGATTGACCGCTGCTTTTTACTTGCAAAGGGAGATCGAGGCGAAGCGCCTGCCGATCCGCTTTCAACTGATCGAGGAACAGGACCGTCTTGGCGGCAAAATCAAGACGTGGCGGCACGAAGGGTTCGTCATCGAGCTGGGCCCGGATTCCTTTTTGGAGCGGAAAACAAGCGCAGGCGAGCTGGCGGCTGACCTCGGGCTTGCCGATGAGCTGGTTCGCAACAGTACGGGGCAGGCGTACATCTGGCACAAGGATCGGCTGATGGCGATTCCGGAAGGGGCCGTGATGGGCGTGCCGACCAGGCTGATGCCTTTTGTGACGACCGACCTGATCTCCTGGCCGGGCAAAATTCGCGCAGCGCTTGATCTGATTTTGCCCGCTTCCAAAGGCAACGAAGACATTTCCGTAGGGGAGTTTTTTCGGCGCAGGCTCGGTGACGAGGTCATTGACAACCTGATTCAGCCGCTTTTGTCCGGCGTCTACTCCGGCGATCTCGACAACCTCAGCTTGCTCGCGAGCTTCCCGCAGTTCGCGCAAATGGAAAAGCAGCATCGCAGCCTGATTTTGGCGATGAAGCATTCCCGCCCGCAGGCGAAGGCGCAGGGCAAGCCAAAAGGCATTTTCCTGACGCTCGCGAACGGATTGCAGTCGCTCGTGGAAGGCATCGAAAAAAGCTTGCCTAGTGAAGTGTTGCAAAAAAACAGCGGGATAGCCAAGCTGGAAAAGCAGCCGAACGGCAAGTACACCCTCGTTTTGAAAAACGGCCAGGTGATCGAGACGGACGCTGTCTTGTTCACCGTGCCGCACGCGGTTTCGGAGCCTCTGCTCAGGCCGTACGCCAGCGTGCCTGCTCTGCCGACCGCCAAGCCGCACATGGTGGCGACGATTGCGATGGCATTTCCGGAGAGCGGGATCGAGCTGGGGATGGAAGGGACAGGCTTCATCGTGCCGCGGCACTCGGGCGCGACGATCACGGCGTGCACGTGGGCGCATCGCAAATGGCCGCACATGGCGCCGCCAAACAAAGCGCTCTTGCGCAGCTTTGTCGGAAGAGCGACAGAGCAATCGTTCATGCAGATGAGCGACGAGGAGATTTTGGAGGTCGTGCTGCGCGATTTGCGCAAGATCATGACGATTCGCCAGCAGCCCGAGTTTTACAGCGTGACGCGCCTGCAAAATGCGATTCCGTACGTAGTCGGCCATCAGGCGTGGGTGAAAGATGTGAAGCAGAAGTTGCAAACGAATTTGCCGGGGGTACTGGTGGCAGGCGCCTCCTACGACGGAGTGGGCGTGCCTGATTGTATCGCGCAAGGAAAAAAAGCCGTTTCGGAATTGATCGCATCTGTGCAACCGGGGAGATAACCCCGGTTTTTCCTTTTTTCGGTGCTAAACGGCTCGTCCTGTCCATATAGTATAGGGAAATGTCCTGCACTTGGTCGAGAAAAGGCGGGTTGCCTTGAGTATCGACCTTGGCGCAACAAGGCGTCGCCCAAAAAAAGCTTGGCGAAGCCAAGTTTTCGAAAAAGGAGGAGCACGAATGGCGTTACAGGATGGGCTGCTTTCGTTTGCCATCAAGGAGACCATTTTCCTCTCATCCGATAGAGCCGGAATCGGCGAATTGCAAGAGCTGGAATTGGTACCCGATGTAGAGGTTCTGGAAAACGACTCCTACGTCTCCATCACGGGCTGCTTGCAATTGGTAGGAAAATACGAGCCGATCAGGGAAGCCGCAGAAGCGAACAGCGGCGGGACGGAAACGCTGGTTGAGGCCTTCACTTTTCCGCCATTTCGCCAGGAAGTGTCGGAGGAGGCGCAATACGGCTGGGAGGAACAGATCGGCCATCGCATACCGTTGAACATCACCATTCCGTTGGACCGGATCGCGGAAATCGGCGACATTTATGCCATCGTGGACAGCTTTGACTACAAGCTGGAATCCCCGCATCAAATGTTGATTGACGCCGACCTGAAGATCATGGGGATACTGCTCGGCGACAGTCAGACACAGCCGGCTTCCGCCAACCAGGAGTCAGCGGAGGGGGCACAGGCCTGGGAGTATGCCCGTGTAGCGGACGAGACGCTGCAAGCGCACGCTGCGCCTTCTTCCTTGGACGAAATCGAGGAAAAGCTGAGCGCTTTGGAGGAGGAGCTGGAGCGGGAAGCATTGCCGGCGTCCTATGATTCGGCTGAATCGCCTTCCGTGTTCGACGCCCCTGCGATCGCCTACAACCAGCAGGAGGAGTACCAGCAGCAATACGGGGAAGTGCAGGAGCAGTACGGCGAGGTGCAGGAGGTGTCCAGGAGCGAATCGCAGCAGCCTTGGATCGCAAATCCGGCCGCCTACGGCTCAGATGCGCAGGCAGAGGCCCAGTATGATTCCCCGGCGTACGATGCGCTTGCCTATCGCGATATTCAGACGACAGAGCCTGTCAAAAGGCAGCCGGAAAAAGAAGAGCCGATTTTGGCGATTCACGAGCAGGACGATGTGGATTACGCTCAGGTCGCTACCGATCCAGCCGAGTCCGAGTCTCTCTACGAAGCGGAGCAGGTGCAGGAAGTGCATGCGGACGGCGAGGAAGAAGCGGCAGAGCCGGTAGTCGCGCAGCCGGAAGCGGTGGAGGAGACAGAGCTCAAGGTAGCCATCTCGGGCAAGGCATCCCGCGAAGAGCAGAGCAACGTCAACATTACGTCGATTTTCTCGCAGGCTACGCGCGCCAAGCAGGAAGCGCAGGCGATCGAGGCGGAATCCTCGTCCAGTTCCTCCCGGCAAAGCGCGTCCGTCAGCACCAGCCCGGCGACCGTGGAGGCGATGCAAAATCTCACTTCCTTTGTGCGGCGCAAGGAGGAGAGCACGAGCCAGTTGAAAATGTGCATCATCCAGCGCGACGAAACGCTGGAGCATATTTCCCAGAGATACCAACTGCCCGTTTCCAAAATCGTCGAAGTGAACAGGCTGGCTTCCGAGCAGGTTGTCGCGGGACAAATTTTGTACATCCCACAATAAAGGAGTGGGGGACCGTGGATAAGATCGATCTCTCCGAAGTGTGCCAGCATTATCGAGCGCGCGTGATCCGCATCACGCCGCTCGATGACTGCTATTTACTGGAGACTAACCGGGGCCCCAAGGAACTCCACGTCTGGCCGCGTGTGGATGTGATGCGCTGGTCGTTTGCCTGGCGCGAGCGATTGGCTCGTCAGGGGTTTCGCGCAGTGGAAAGGTTTATACGGACGCGAGACACCAAGCCGTTTCTGGTTGTGGGCAAGCGCGGTGTAACGATGACCGATCACGTCAGGCACATCGAAGCCTGCGAGCCTCGCGCCGAACTTGCCCGAAGCTGCGGCAGAGTCATCGGGATGATGCATCTGTCCCAGCAGGAGAGTCCGCTTCTCTCCGGCGCGGATTACTTGAAGCAGGAGCAGATCGCCGCCGACGCAAAGTGGACGCGGACCAAGGCTTTCGCCGAAGCGTTCCGCAGCAAGCACGGACGCGAGCCGGGAGAAAAAAGGTGGGTAGCCGAGCTGATGCAGCCGATGCTGCAGCGCATGGAGCGTTCCTCGGCCATGCTTTCGCATGAAAGCGTAGCGCCGGATACGGTCAGCGTGTCGCACCGGGAGTTGCAGCGGGACAATTGGGGCATGGTGAAGGGCGAGCTGTACTTGCGGGGCTTTTTTCGGCCAGCTTTGTCCGTGCAGCAGCGCGATGTGGCAAGCTTTTTGCGGGATCATTACTTGACGCACAAAGACATCGGCCAGATTGACGCCTTTTTGGACGGATACGAGGAGGTCAAGCCGCTCAGTTACGGAGACTATATTTTGCTGCTCGCCTTCATGGCTCGTCCGCGCGAGGTGTACAGAAGCATCGAAGCTTATACGAAGCGGGTTGCAGGCAAGGAAGAGGCTTCTGTCAAAGCGATTGAACAGGCTCTGCGCATCCAGGAGTCCGTCGACCAACTGCTGCAGCACATTGCCTACCGGGCAGAGCAATCGAGGAGGGAGGGAGTACATGAGCCGCTATGACGAGATCTACCCGTTGTTCCAGGAGTACGACATGTACGCGCAGAGCATCGAGCCGCTGAAGGAACCGAACGTGTACAAGGCGGCGACTCCCTATGGCTCCTACGTCTGCAAACGGTCCAATATGCCTGCCAAGCGGCTGGTTTTCGTAAGCGACATGCTGCGCCAGTTGCAGCAGCGCGGCTGGGACGGGGCGGTTCCGTTCACGTACACGAAGTTCGACGATCCGTTTGTTGCGCTCGGGGACTCGCTGTACTACGTGACGCCCTTTCAGCCGGGGAACGAGGAGTGGACCGAGCAGCCGCTGGCCTGGGCTACCCCGGCGATCGAGCGGCTCGCGGAGTTGCACCATCTGACGCAAAATTACCGCTTTGACGACCCGCGGCAGGTGGAGCCGCTGATCGACTCGCTATTAAACCGTTGGCAGTATTGGCAAAACCAGATGGAAAAAGCGGCGGAGGTAGCGGGAGGGCGGCAGTACCAGTCGCCGTTTGACCTGGTGTTTTTGGCCAACAAAGGGTTTATTACGGAGATGAGCCAGACGGCGACCGAGCTGTTGACGGACTGGAAGGAGCGGCACGAGACGCATGCGCATTTTCGCTTGTCGCTCATTCACGGCTATCCGCATCCGGCGCATATCGTGCCGGATCGCTTTGGCAAAGGAAAGCTGCTCAATTTTGACCGGGCCAGCTTCGATACGCCTGTGCGCGACCTCACACTGTTTTACCGGACGTATTTTCAACTGGCGGGAGATGAAGCAGGCGCCTCCCAGCTTTATCATCGCTACGCTGCCATCTTCCCGTTGCGGCCGGAAGAAATCGAGCTGTTGGCATCGTTTCTCTCGTACCCGGAACGGATCATGAGAGACATCGACATCTACTACCACAACCGCAGGGAGTGGAGCGAGCTGTACGCGGTGAAGCGCCTGGAAAAAGATATGGACCGCCTGATGCGTCTGCATCGCTGGGTCCAGCAAGCCTTTTAACGAGCAACGTCTCACAAGGTGGGGCGTTGCTTTTTGCATTTACAGCCACTCCAGGACGATGGCGACGTACAGCACGGCAAGCAGACCGAGCAGAATCACGTCAAACGAGGTGGGAAACAGGACGGTGCGGATGAACTGAAAAATCATCAAAGGGATCAGCACTTGTTTGCACCCGTATTTGATTCGCAGGTAGGTAGGGTTATACTTCCAGCGAAAATTCATCATCGGCATATCACCTCATTTCAGCATATGCGAGGCTTCCTGGGACAGTGCCTATATTTCCTCGGACAAAGGCCGGTTTCGCCCGAGGCGTATTTTCTCTACGCCAGTTGTGACACAGGTTTGAGAATGGGAGGAAACGGGAACGTATAGGGCAGGAAGGCCAGGACGAACTTGTAAAGGTGAGCAGATGATCTGGAAAATAGCACTCTACTTGTCAGGAATAGGTGCAGGTGTGTACTTGATTCGCTTATCCTACGGCTTGCAACGGCAAGCGCAGAGAGGGTTTGACCTGTCTTTGCTGCACGGCATCGGGCTGGTGGCCTGGGGGATCGGCAGCTTGCTCGTGCTGTCTTTTGCCTGGTGGGGCCACGGGCTGGGGGTGCCGGTCTGTACAGGGACGTATCTCGCAGGGATCATCTCGCTTGTCTTTTTGCTGCAGACGCACAGACGCTTGCGCCAAAAGACGGAGAGCGAAGGCGCACACGTGGAGTCGCAGCTTTTGCTGGACTGGCAGAGGATCACGCGGCAGCATACGGGGATGGTGCAGGTCATTCTGCTGGTCATAGCCGCGTCTTTGCTCGCGCTGCCCGAGATGCCGCTTTATGTTAAAGGGGGACTGGCGGTCGCCATAGCTTACATGAGTGTTCTTGCATACTTAAACAATCGGGACCATCACTATTTGATGACGGAGACATTGTCATCGGTGAGCACGCTCGAATCGAGGCTGACCCAGCAGCTCGCGCATTCCGAATGGATGAACCAGCAATTGTCGCTCGTCGGGGAACTGAAGCAAAGCTATGAGGGACTGTTGATTGCCAGCAACAAAATCAGCGTGAGCGACGTCCATTACGATAGCATTCACCAGTTGACCAGCGAGCTTGTCGACGCCTGGTTTGGCCAGATTCATACGCTCGTCTATTTGGGCATAAGCTGGGAGTCCGAGCAGGGGGATGTCTATTTTCACACCGAGCGCGGCAAAAGAGCCGATCGAGGTGCGGTTCAGTTTATCGAGGAGCGCATCGTCGTCTCGGAGCAATGGGACACGGCCAAAACGCCGCGGTACGTCAGGCTGGTGGCGCAAACCGCTATCGGCGAGCACGATATGGAGACAAAAGAGCTGGAGCAGTCCTTTTTTCAACTGCTGCTTGTGAACGTGAGAGGACTGATCTTGCGGTGTCTGCACGAACATCAGTCGACAGAGCTGAAGGAGCTGGAGCTGGGAATGGGCCTGGCCCGCCGAATCCAGTCGATGCTGATTCCAAAAGAGGAATGGCAAGTGAACGGCCTGCGCGCCAGGACGGTCTACGTGCCCGTCACCTACGTCGGGGGAGACTACATTGATTTTGTGCGCATCAATGAGCGCTACACCTGTTTTATCGTGGCAGACGTATCGGGACACGGCTTGCCCGCGAGCATCTGGGCGACGGGGATTCGGATTGCGGTTCGCGCCGTTTTGCAGACGAGCTGGTCACCCGATGAAATTTTGCAGCGGCTAAACCAGCTACTGTATGCCGATCTGGCGAAAACCCGCTCGTACATTACGATGCTTGTCGCGGTCTACGATGCGACCCGCCACGAGTTGCTGCTTGCCAGGGCGGGCCATCCGCAGCCGATCTATTTGTCCAGCACGCAAAAAAACGTCTTGCGCTGCCGGGGCGGGGTAGGACTAGGGCTTTTGTCCGATAGCACCTATCAACTGGAAGAAGTACCCTTATTAGAAGAAGGTATATTGCTACTATACACAGATGGATTGTTGGATACGGGAAGAAAAGACGTGCTGCGCAGCTCTCACGGCCTGCTCGAAGATCTTGCCGCCCTGCTGGACGAGCCAGGCAAAGAAGAGACGATGGAACGCGTCGAATCGTACCTGTGGGCGATGACGCGCCAAGGCCAGCAAACAGACGACATCTCCGTTTTGATTTTGCAGTTTCAATCCGGCTCTCATGCCGGACAACGAAGAAGTGAAACTCCCGCACTGATGGAGTACCCGAGCTGAAGCGCCCGTGAATAGGAGGATGAACGGTGATTCTGTGTGAACAGTGTCCGGACAATCCCGCTTGTCGCAACTGTCTTCTTGAGCTCCGTTCCGGCGGGTCTGCCCAAAAAGTGCTGCCGCCGCGCAAGGTGAAGGTGACGGAGCTTGCGACAATGGAAACAAGTCAAGCCCAATTGATAGCAGTCAGCCGGACAGCTATCGGCCTGCTTAGTTCGACCAAAAAGTTGCATGGACGCATGGAGGTCGAGCTCGCTTTCGATTTTCGCATTATCGGCAGCGGGCTGCAGGGAATCAACGGTGTTCCTTACTATGTCGTTGATATCGAGAAGGTTTTGCGCAAGGAAGAAGTGCTGGAACGGTTGCTTCTGGAAGAATTTCATACGTGGCATATGTGCAACGAGCTGAATCCTACAGACGTATTGCATAGTTATAAAGATCGGGATGACGAGCGAGGCCGTCTCATCAAGCAGGAGCTGCAGAAGCTGTCCATCCTGCGCCAGATCGAGACGATTTTCCTCTATCTGCTTGACGATGGCAAAGTGCGTCCGCTCGGCTCGAACCGTGCGGCCCCCGATGTCGAGGGGGAAATGCAGCGCCTGATTGGTGAGGCGACCGTCCACGGCAACTCCTTGCGGGAACAGATTGTCAGTCACGACGGGAAAAAAGTGTTTGAAATGTACGCGTCGATTTTGCCGGATCGCACCTGTGGGATCGCCCTGATTGACGTGACGGCTGCCATCGCGGAAGAACGCAGAAGAAAACGGCGCGAGTGGGAAATATACAGAGACATTCTCGGCGTGGTCACGGCAGGCAAGCTGCTGTTGCTAAGCGACGAGGAGCTGTTTTTTCTGCTGCGCGAGGGGCACAAATCGCTCGCGATGGACATTCAGGCGCCGGAGGATTTGGCTCTGCTCAGAAGGTCGTTCAAGCGCACGCTGGAGCCGCTGGGGTTTGTCGCCAAACGTTTTTTGCACTTTCTCGTCGCCGTCAACGAGGCGGCTTCGAACACGCTCAAGCACGGCAGCGGAGGAACGATCACGCTCTATATCGCCCACGATCAAGATTTGTGCCGGGTGGTCATCCACGACCAGGGCCAGGGCATTTTGCTCGAAGATTTGCCGCGGGCGACGTTGCAGCAAGGATTCTCGACGCGCAATTCGCTGGGAGCGGGCTTTCACGTCATGTTGCAATACTGTGACCGGATTTATTTGAGCAGCACGGCGGCTGGAACGAAGCTGATTTTGGAGTGTGCGCTGACAAGCTGATGAACATTGGAGAAAATACCAAATGTTTGCAAGTCGCGTGAAGCGGGTAACATGAGTGAGAGAGAACAAAATCAGCTACACCGATACCTATTGAGAGGAGTTTGAGCATGGACTACCGAGCAACAGAGACGAACGGACAGGCTACGCTGTTTTTCGCCGGAGAGCTGGACATGGCTGTGGGAGATCGAGTGGGTGAATTGCTCCAGCAGTACGGAGGGCGCAATCATTCCGTTACCGTCGATTTTCAAGGTGTATCCTTTGTAGATTCTTCCGGTATTGGAAGTCTGTATTTTACTACGAAAGAACTGCTTGCTTCTGGCAAACAGGTAGAGATTGTCAATGTCCGCGAAGAAATTTTGGATATTTTAAGCGTACTGGGCTTTACCGAGGCGCTGGGCATTACGGTGGGAAAAGTGGGCGAAACCGGGTTTGACGCGAAACAGCGTGATTGTATATAATAAGCAAAGGCAACGATACCACAATTACATATCGAATCAACGATGATCGGGAAGAGTAAGTCAGGAGCCCTTTGCAGAGAGGAGAATCAGATGCTGGAAGATTCTCTAAGGAGAGATGGACTGAAGGTCGCCCGGGAGTTGTTTTTGGTGAACACGATGTGTCTAGCCAAAAGCGGTTCGCAGCCGTTATCTTGTTTGAGGGAACATACGCTGGACTCTTCTTGCCGTATGTTAACAAAGGTGGTACCGCGAAATAATCCTTTCGTCCTTTGGATGAAGGGTTTTTTTATTTTTCCTAGAGGAGGAAGCCTACCCATGTCAACTCAGCCAACAACCGACATCGACCAATTGCTGCCGAAGAACTACGACCCGAAGGCAGCCGAAAGCAAATGGTATCCGTACTGGATCGAAAAGCAGTTTTTCAAGGCGGAACGCGACCCGGCGAAGCGTCCGTTCACCATCGTGATCCCGCCTCCGAACGTGACGGGCAAGCTGCACTTGGGCCATGCGCTCGATACGACGCTGCAAGACATCATCACCCGCGCAAAGCGGATGCAAGGCTACAGCACGCTGTTTTTGCCTGGGATGGACCACGCCGGGATCGCTACGCAAGCCCGCGTAGAAGCGACGCTGCGCGAAGAGGGCATCTCGCGTCACGACCTCGGCCGCGACAAGTTCATCGAAAAAGTATGGGAATGGAAGCACATTTACGCTTCGCACATCCGCGAGCAGTGGGAAAAGCTGGGTCTTGCGCTGGACTACTCCCGCGAGCGTTTTACGATGGATGAAGGCTTGTCCAAAGCTGTGCGCGAAGTATTCGTCCGCCTGTACGAAAAAGGGCTGATTTACCGCGGCAACCGCATCATCAACTGGGACCCGGCTGCCCGTACCGCCCTGTCTGATATCGAGGTCGTTTACAAGGAAGTAAAAGGCGCCCTGCACCATATGCGCTATCCGCTCGCTGACGGCACAGGCTACATCGAAGTGGCGACGACCCGTCCGGAAACGATGCTGGGCGATACGGCTGTCGCTGTCCATCCGGAAGACGAGCGCTACAAGCACCTGATCGGAAAAACCGTCATTTTGCCGATTGTCGGTCGCGAAATCCCGATTGTCGCGGATACGTACGTCGATCCAGAGTTCGGCTCCGGCGCGGTAAAAATCACGCCTGCGCACGATCCGAACGACTTCGAGCTGGGACTGCGCCACCAACTGCCGCAAATCGTCGTCATGGACGAGACTGGCACGATGAACGAGCAGGCAGGCATCTACAAAGGGCTGGACCGTTTTGCCTGCCGCAAGCAAATCATCAAAGACCTGACAGAGCAAGGCGTCATGTTCAAAATCGAGGAGCACATCCACCAGGTAGGCCACAGCGAGCGCAGCGACGCCGTTGTAGAGCCGTATTTGTCCACCCAGTGGTTCGTGAAAATGCAGCCATTGGCTGACCTCGCGCTTGCCAACGCCAACAGCGAAGACAGCGTCAAATTCGTTCCGGAGCGCTTCAAGACCAACTACCTGCGCTGGATCGAGAACATTCGCGACTGGTGCATTTCCCGCCAGCTCTGGTGGGGCCACCGCATTCCCGCCTGGTACTGCCAAGAGTGCGGCGAGACCGTCGTCTCGCGCGAAGATGTCACCGAATGTCCGAGCTGCCACAGCCACAAGCTGGAGCAGGACAACGACGTGCTCGATACCTGGTTCTCCTCTGGTCTGTGGCCGTTCTCCACGCTCGGCTGGCCGGAAGAGTCCGAGGACATGAAGTATTTCTATCCGACAAACGTCCTCGTAACCGGCTACGACATCATTTTCTTCTGGGTAGCGCGCATGATGTTCTCCGGTCTTGAGTTCACCGGAAAAAGCCCGTTTGAATCCGTGCTGATTCACGGCATTATCCGCGACTCCGAAGGCCGCAAAATGTCCAAGTCGCTCGGAAACGGCGTCGATCCGATGGAAGTGATCGAAAAATACGGCGCGGATGCCCTGCGCTTCACGCTGGCGACAGGCAACTCGCCAGGGAACGACCAGCGTTTTTACTGGGAAAAAGTCGAGGCGAACCGCAACTTCGCCAACAAGATTTGGAACGCCTCCCGCTTTGCCCTGATGAACCTGAGCGGATTTACGTACGACGACATTGATCTTAGCGGCGAGCTGTCGACGCCAGACAAGTGGATTCTCTCCCGTCTGCAAGCGACCATCGCTGACGTGACGCGCCTGTCCGACGCATTTGAGTTTGGCGAAGCGGGCCGCGTGCTGTACAACTTCATTTGGGATGACCTGTGCGACTGGTACATCGAGATGGCGAAGCTGCCGCTGTACGGCAGTGACGAAGCAGCGAAAAAGACGACGCAATCCGTGCTCGTGACGGTGCTCGACCAAACGCTCAAGCTGCTCCATCCGTTTATGCCGTTCATCACCGAGGAAATTTGGCAGGCGCTGCCGCACCAAGGCGAGAGCATTACCGTAGCACCTTGGCCGACGGTGAACGAACAATGGATTTTCACCGAGGCGGAGAGCGAGATGACCATGCTGATGGAAATTATCCGCAGCGTGCGCAACATTCGTGCGGAAGTAAACGTGCCGATGTCCAAAAAAATCGAGCTGTTGATTAAGCCAAGCGATGCGACCTCTGCGGCTCGTCTGGCGCGCGGCGAAGAGTACATCGCCCGTTTCTGCAATCCGGAGACGCTCACGATCAGCGCGGAGCTGGCGATCCCGGAAAAGGCGATGTCTGCGGTTGTGACAGGAGCGGAGCTGTTCTTGCCGCTGGCTGGCCTGATCGACATCGAGCAAGAGCTGAAGCGACTGGAAAAAGAACTGGCTACTTTGCACGGCGAAGTGGAGCGGATCGAGAAAAAGCTGAACAACGCCGGCTTTATGGCCAAGGCACCAGAAAAAGTCGTGGAAGAAGAAAAAGCGAAAATGGCTGACTACATGGAAAAACGGGATAAGGTCATCGCTCGCCTTGCCGAACTGAAGGGCGAATGATCCGCCGTACCAACGCATATTTTTGAGAATGGAGCATTTTGGTATGCATGCTGAAGCACAATTTGTTGAATACAAAGAAGCGCTCGACTGGCTGCATGGACTGCTTCGCTTCGGTCAGCGGCCGGGGCTTGAGAGAATGCAGTGGGTACTTGAGCAACTGGACCATCCGGAACGGAGAATCCCGTTCATCCATGTGGCAGGCACCAATGGAAAAGGCTCGACGTGCGCGTTCCTGACGCAAATGCTGATGGAGGCCGGCTACAGTGTCGGCACGTTCACCTCGCCTTATCTGGTAGATTTTCGCGAGCGCATTCGCTACAACGGGAGCATGATCGAGGAAGCCGATCTGCTCCGGCTGGTGAATGAAGTCAAGGTCTTGATCGAGCGCTGCGAGCGCGAGACGGAATTTGGCTCGCCTACAGAGTTTGAAGTCATCACGCTGATCGCCATTCTTTATTTTTCGAGAGTGGCGAGACCGGCTGTCGTCGTCTGGGAGACGGGGCTGGGAGGACGGCTGGACTCGACGAATGTCGTGCTGCCGCTTGTCTCCGTTATCACAAATATTGGCATGGACCATACACAGGTGTTGGGCGATACCTTGGAGGAGATTGCCCGCGAAAAAGCTGGCATCATCAAGCCGGGCGTACCTGTCGTCACGGGCGAGACCCGACCGGAAATACTCGCCGTGCTCAAGGAGCGGGCTGCTGAGACGAAAAGCACCGTGTACAGCTTGCAGGAGCATTTCTTTGCCGAACAGGTAGAAGAAGAGCTGGGGCAGCAGCGGATTCGCTACAGCAGCATCCATCGGCGCCATGAAGCTACCTATCGCTTGACCATGAACGGCATTCATCAAACGGCAAATGCAGCGGTCGCGTTGATGACCATTGATGTCTTGCGCAACTATTTCTCTTTCCTGCTGGAGGAAGAAGAAATATCTCGTGGTTTGCAACAAACACGCTGGCCTGGTCGTCTAGAAGTCGTCTCGCCAAGACCGCTTGTGATCTTGGACGGGGCACACAACCAGGAGGGAATGGAAGCACTCGCCAATAGCCTGGAGCGGCTTTTGCCGAACGATGCAGGGCTGCACCTGCTGTTTTCCGGCTTGGCTGATAAGCCGCTTTCCGAGATGGCAAAAGCGCTGGCGCCCGTAAAGGCGAAAATCAAGTCGCTGAACGTGACGGAATTTGACTTTCCGCGTGCAGCAGCGGCAAGTACGCTGCGCGATGCGTTTTTGCAAGGCGGATGGGCGGAGGAAAACCTCGAAGCCGTCCCGGACTGGCGAGCGTTTCTCCTTTCTTGGATGCGGGAGAAGCAATCGGCGAAAGCGGATGACTGGTTGGTCGTCTGCGGTTCGCTCTACTTCATCGCCCAAGTGCGCGCATTCTTTCCCACTACAGTAGAAGAGGCAGGTGAATAGGGTGGATCAGGCTAGGCACGTCCACTTTGTGGGCATCGGCGGATATGGCATGAGTGCCATTGCCCGCGTCTTGATCGACCTTGGATACAAGGTAACCGGCTCCGACGTCGCCATGAACGAATTGGCGAAGAAGCTGGAAGCGAGAGGGGCGGTCGTTCATATCGGCCATAATGCTGCCCACGTGGAGGGAGCAGACATCATTGTTTACTCTACCAGCATCCCCAAGGACAATCCGGAGGTAGTCGCAGCAGAAGCGAAGGGAATCCCGGTCATGCACCGTTCCCAAATGCTCGCCCGCATCTTGAACGAACGAACAGGTGTAGCCGTTGCCGGAGCACACGGCAAAACGACCACGACCTCCATGATTTCGCACGTACTGGAGGAGTGCGGGGTAGACCCGACCTTCATCATTGGCGGAGAGCTGATGAATGCAGGGACAAACGCCAAGGCAGGGACGAGTGATTTTGTCATTGCCGAAGCGGACGAGAGCGACGGTTCCTTTTTGGAATACAGACCGATGTACGAAATCGTGACCAGCATCGAGCCGGACCATCTGGAGCATTTCGACGGCGATTTCAACAATTTGAAACAGGCGTACGTCCAGTTTTTGAGTCATCTGAAGCCGGGCGGCAAAGCGATTTTGTGCATAGATGACTCGCACGTTCGCGAAGTGATGCCGTCTGTCGCAGGCACGGTAGTAACGTATGCGATCGATCCGGCTTTTGTGTCGCAGGCCGAGTTTCGCGCCGTGTCGATCGAGTGCGGAGATCGGCGCAGCACATGCCAGGTGTATCATGGAGAAAAACTGCTCGGGACGCTCGCGCTGACGGTTCCGGGCAAGCACAATATTGCCAATGCGCTGGCGGCGATCATCGTCTGCCTGGATGCAGGGCTGTCGTTTGAACAGATTGCCGAGGCACTGACTTCGTTTCGGGGAGCGAAGCGCAGATTCCAGATCATCGGAGAGGCGCGCGACATTCTCGTGGTGGACGATTACGCCCACCATCCGACAGAGATCATTGCGACGTTGAACGGAGCCAAGGCGTCCGGCCGACGGGTCATCGCTGTCTTCCAGCCGCAGCGCTACACGCGGACGTATTTCCTGATGGATGAGTTCAGCCGTGCTTTTTCACAGGCTGACGAAGTCATCGTTACGGATATTTACTCCCCGGCTGGCGAAGCCAAAATCGAAGGGGTAAGCTCTGAGGTGCTGGTTCAAAAAATCCGCACCAACAGCCACCCGCGGGCGCAGTACATCCCGACGAAGGAGCAGATGCAGGAGCAGTTGGTCAAGGAATTGCAAGCTGGCGACCTGGTGCTGACCATGGGCGCGGGAGACATTTGGAAGTCCGCCTACTGGCTGGCAGAAAAGCTGGAAAAATAACAGCAGCACGAGTGCTGCAAAGAAGAAAGACTTGGTTCGGAAGCGGAGCCAAGTCTTTTTTCATACAGAAAAGAATTTATAAGATTCTTATCCAGTATAAGTGCAACTAAGGCTGCGCCAAAGGCTTGGCGCAGCCTTAGTTTTCTAATGCGCAAAAGTATAAATTAGTACCAGGTATTAATATCTAGTGTTATAATGTAGTCACAAACAAGCAGAGGTGATGATTCGATATGATGAACGCAAATGCTATTCCTTCCCGAATAACGGCGATCGGCACCTACGTGCCAAGCGGTGTGCTTCGCAATGCCGATCTGGAAAAGATGGTGGAGACGTCCGACGAATGGATTTTGCAGCGAACGGGCATCCATGAACGGCGCATTGCAGCAAAAGATGAGTTTACAAGCGATTTGGCGATTGCGGCCGTAGAGAACATGGCCGCTGCCTATGGCAAAAACCTCACAGACGTCGACTTGATCCTCGTGGCCACGAGCACGCCGGATTTTCCGTTTCCGAGCGTCGCCAGCCAAATCCAGGCTCATTTCGGCATCGCGCAGGCGGGCGCCATGGATCTTTCCGCCACATGTGCCGGGTTTACGTACGCGCTGCACACCGCGAACGCGATGATCGCCTCCGGGCTGCACCGCAAAGTGCTGGTGGTGGCAGCCGAAACGCTTTCCAAGGTGACCGACTACACCGACCGCACGACCTGCATCCTGTTTGGCGATGGAGCGGGTGCAGTGCTGGTGGAAGCCGACCCGGACGCTCCCGGTTTTCACGCTGCCTATTTAGGCTCGAAGGGAGACGGCGGCATTCACGTCTACCGCTCGGGGCTGTCGACGAGCATGGATGGCAGAGAGCTTGCGGGGAATGGCTGCATCGTGCAAAACGGCAGAGAAGTGTACAAGTGGGCGGTTACGACGGTGCCGACAGGCATGCAGGAGGTCGCAAGCCGCGCAGGCATTGCGCTCGATGAGGTGGATTGGTTCATCCCGCACAGCGCCAATTTGCGCATGATCGAGTCGATTTGCGAGCGCAGCGGCTTTCCACTTGAGAAGACGTTGTACAGCTTGGCCTACTACGGCAACACATCGGCCGCTACGATCCCGCTTGCGCTCGGGCTGGGCATCGAGCAAGGCAAGGTAAAGGCGGGGGACAAAATTTTACTCTACGGCTTCGGCGGGGGACTCGTTCACGCCGGGCTGCTTTTGACCTGGCAGCCGTAAGCTTTGGCGAAAAAGCTTCGCCGCTGTGCTAGAGAATTTGCTAGATTTGCTAGATCGCAGTCATAACCCGTCCCGCCCAGACGTAAGCTAGTACAAAGAGCCTGCAAGCTGGGAGGGCATGAGCGTGAACGGAGAAAAGAAAAATCATGTAACAGTCAAGATGAACGGCAGATTTTGGGACGAAAAGCGCGAGACCATCAAGCAAGAAGCGAGTGTGAAGCGTACCCCCAAAGACGACACGCCACGGGTAAAAATTCAGGGGCCACCTATCCCTTTTCACGGCACGCTTCCACCGAAAAAGGAAAACGACGCCTGGGAACGCATGATGCAACTGAGAGGGGCCGCGCAGCGGGAGACGAGCAGAGAGCCGGGGCCGATCCTCGATGATTCGCCCGAGCTGGAAGAGACGCAAGAGCAGGAGGAACTTCTGGGAGCTTACAGCAGCTCCGGCAAAAATCCCGCAAAGCGCTTCCTCGCTTTTTGGCCGAAAACTCCCATCTGGCGGACCGTGCTGACGACAGGGGGAGCAGTAGCGATCGGGTTGTTGTTCGGCTTTTTGGTGCTGTCGGTTTTCACGCAGGAGGAATTTTCGCAATCGTATGGATCAGTTTTAAGCGAGACCGTGCAGACGTTGACGGCACAAGAGGCAAAAGGCGGGCAGGCAGGAGGCCAGGAGGCGCTGGCTGGCCCCGGTTCGTCCGAGGCAGGAGCAGGAACTGCAGCCGGCAATACCGCTTCTGGCGAGCAGCAAAATGTCTCGCTGCAAGTGCCGCAGATCAGCATGTTCGTCGCCCAGGCAGGCGTGTTTCAGCCGGACGCGTCTCCACAGTCTGCGGTAGAGCCGCTGGCGAAAGCGGGAATCCCGCACCTTTTGTACAAGGATGGCAGCAAGCAGTATATGTTTGCCGCTGCCGCGCCTACGCGAGATGCCGTGCTGGGCTTTGCCGCCAGCTTGAAAAACAAGGGGATGGACGTGTACGTCAAGGAGTTTGCCTTCCCGGCCTTCCAGGGAGCGGTTCCGGTGAGCAAACCGGCTGCCGCCACGGAAGGGCCGAACGTGCAGCAGTTTTTTGACAATGGCGTGAAGCTGGCGCAGGCGCTCTCTGCCCAATCCGGCCTGATTATCACATCGGGACAGCTTTCTGCCTCGGCGCAGGAGACGGCCGACCTGAAGGAATGGCATCGCCAATTTTTGGAGGAAAGCCGCTTGATTCAGGTGCAGGATGCGTGGAAGCCGCTGTTCGAAGGGATGGTCAACGGGATCAATCAGGCGCTGGCCGCCCGCGACAAGATGGCGGAAGCAAGCGCCGGAAAAAAAGGGGAAAGCGCCGAATCGTACGCGTGGCAAGTACAGGCGGGCGTGCTCGGATATTTGGAGAGCTACGCGAGCTGGGTGCAGTTGGCGCGCTAAAGACAAATAAGCGAGCGCTGATAAGGCTTCCGCAAGTTTTCTTGCAGGAGGCCTTTTCTTTTTATACAGTAACTAGCAAGAGCAAACAGGGATTGTTTCACCCCCTTCCATTTGCTAAACTTATGGTTGGCAAAAAGAGAATCCCTTCGTAAAAGGGAGTTGGGAAAAGGAATGGGGAAAGAAACGCTTACACTCGTGTTTCTACTGGTGAGTGGCCTTTTGTGCGGGAGCATCGTCGGGGAAATTCTCGGTCCCTGGGTGCCTTTTCTGACCAAAAGCAAAACGATTACATGGTCACCTGCGGCAGATTTAGAAATTTTGAAGTACGACCTGAACTTTCAGGTAAAACTAAATCTAGCCAGTATCGGGGGGCTTGCCCTCGCGTTTTGGATACATCGACGGATAAAGTAGGTTGAAAAATGACGACAGAAAAACATGATACGCTCATTCTTGCTTCATCATCGCCCCGCCGAAGAGAACTGCTGCAGGCGCTGGGCATTCCGTTTACGGTGATGACCAGCGATGTGGACGAGACGACTGCGCCTGGCTTGTCTCCTGCGCAAGTGGTAGAGGAGCTGTCCTTGCGCAAGGCTAGGGAAGTAGCCGCCCGCCTGACAGAAGGCGTCGTGCTCGGTTCAGACACGATTGTCGTTCTGGATGGACATATTTTGGGCAAGCCGGCAGACGAAGCGGACGCGTTTCGCATGCTGTCCATGCTCCAGGGGCGAGAGCATACCGTCTATAGCGGCGTGGCCCTGATTGATGCAGCGTCTGGGCGCTCAGAAGTGGCGCACAGCCACACCGATGTGAAAATTCGCCCGTTGAGCGAAGCAGAGATCAAGTCGTACATTGCAACGAAAGAGCCGATGGACAAAGCGGGTTCTTATGCGATTCAAGGGATTGGAGCGACGATCGTGGAAGGGATAACCGGAGATTACTTTACGGTTGTCGGGCTTCCGCTTTGCTTGACCTCCAAGCTGCTCGCGCGTTTCGGGATGCCGATTTTGTAGGAAAGCTGTGCTTGTGTGCAAGTGACAACGGCCAACCACCTCACGACCTTCTTCTAGTAAGCCGTTGACGATAATGAGATAGGTGGGAGGCGGCGAAAAATGGCAGTAAATACCTGTAACAAAACAGACGGCAAAAACGTCCCTTACTATGACCGTCCACGTGAACGACTGCTTCGCGAAGGAGCGGTCCATCTGTCTGATACAGAGCTTCTTGCCATTTTACTGAGGACAGGCAGTGAGCAGGAGTCAGTCTATCAGTTGGCTCAGCGCTTGTTAGCCAAATTTGGCGACCTGCGTGGATTGGCGCAAGCCTCTCATGCTGAGCTGAGGGAACTGAAAGGGATCGGCCCGGTAAAAGCAGTGGAACTGCATGCCGCCTTTGAACTCGGGCGCAGAATGGTCGGCGTACCGCGGCAAAGCCGCACCTCCATCCGTCTGCCCCGCGATGTGGCTGACTTGATGTCGCCTGAGCTTGCTCATTTGACACAGGAGCACTTTGTCTGCCTTTTTCTAAATACCAAGAACCACGTGATTGGCAAGCAGACTATTTTTGTAGGCAGTCTGGACGCTTCCATCGTGCACCCTAGAGAAGTCTTTAAAGAAGCGATCCGTCGTAGCAGTGCATCGGTAATTTGCCTACATAACCATCCAAGTGGGGATCCGACACCTAGCAGGGAAGATATCGCGATCACGCATACGCTGCGTGAAGCGGGGGAACTGGTAGGGATTTCATTGTTGGATCATGTGATTATCGGGGATGGCAGGTACGTCAGCTTGAAAGAGCAAGGGTACTTGTAGGATGTAACATTGCTTGTCATTTGTATATTATTGGAAGGAGTTTTTTTATGTTTGGTGGATTTACACGTGACTTGGGGATTGACCTCGGCACTGCCAATACACTTGTTTTCGTTAAGGGAAAAGGAATTGTAGTGCGTGAACCTTCTGTAGTAGCCATTCGTACCAACAACAATTCCATTGAAGCGGTAGGGAATGCGGCAAAGAGTATGATCGGCCGCACGCCTGGCAACATCGTCGCCGTTCGTCCGATGAAGGACGGGGTTATTGCGGATTTTGACACGACTGCAACGATGATGCGCTATTTCATCAATCAGGCCCAGAAAAACCAGGGTCTGTTCAGCCGTCGCCCGAACGTGATGGTCTGTGTGCCATCGGGAATTACCGCTGTCGAAAAGCGCGCTGTTGAAGACGCGACGAAGCAGGCTGGCGCGCGCGAGGCTTACACGATTGAGGAGCCGTTTGCAGCAGCGATCGGAGCCGATCTGCCTGTATGGGAGCCGACCGGAAGCATGGTCGTCGACATCGGCGGCGGTACGACAGAAGTGGCGATCATTTCTTTGGGCGGGATTGTTACCTCCCGTTCCATTCGCGTGGCCGGGGATGAGATGGATGAAGCGATCATCCAGTACATCAAGCGCCGCTACAATCTGATGATCGGGGAACGGACAGCGGAAACGTTGAAGCTGGAGATTGGTTCTGCCATCGCGCCAGAGGAACCGGAAAACGTGGATATTCGCGGCCGCGACCTCGTGACTGGCTTGCCAAAAACACTCTCGGTCAGCAGCACGGAAATCGCAGAAGCATTGGCAGAAACAGTTGCTGCCATTATTGAAGCTGTGAAGGTGACCTTGGAGAAGAGTCCGCCGGAGCTTGCCGCAGACATTATGGATCGCGGGATCGTGTTGACAGGCGGGGGAGCGCTGCTGCGCAATATCGACCGTCTGCTCAGCAAGGAAACAGGTATGCCCGTGCATGTTGCGGAAAATGCGCTGGATTGCGTAGCGATCGGGACAGGCCGGGCTTTGGAGAATATCCACCTGTTCAAATCGAAACAAGGCATCACCTCTTCCCGACAAAAACGGGGTAAATAAACGGAGGGTAGGGCATGTCGTTTTTCGGGAATAAGCGGCTTATTATCGTACTTGTAGGCTTGGTCCTGCTAATCTCCGTCGTGGGCTACACTTCCCGTGAACGGGTTAACCTGACCTGGCCAGAAATGTTTTTCAAAGATACGTTCAGCGTGGTGCAGGGCTTGTTTTATCGCCCTGCCCAAGCTGTTTCTGGCTTTTTTCGGGAAATAGAAGACGCGTACAGCGTCTACGAAGAAAACAAGGCCCTCAAGGCAGGGCTGGACCAGTATGCCCGGCTGACGGCAGAACTCCACGACCTCAAGGCAGAGAATGAGCGGCTGAGAAAAGAGCTGGATGCGAAAAACAGGCTCAAGTCGTCGTACAGCCTCCTTTTTGCGGAAGTCGTGGCGCGCAATCCCGATACGTGGAACAACGTCATTACCATCGATCTGGGGCTGAAGAGCGGAATTAAAAAAGATATGGCGGTCATTACGGCAAAAGGGATGATCGGGCGTGTACAGAGTGTTGCCAACTTTTCAGCTACGGTTGAATTGTTGACCAGCTATGAACGGCGCGACCACATCTCCGCCGACATTCAGGCCACGTATATCGTCGACGGCAAGACTGTCCATGAGCCTGTCAGCGGTGTCATCGAGGAATACGATCCGCAGGAGCGATTGCTGGTCATGCGCAAAATTCCTTGGGGCAAAAAAATCGAACCGAAGCAGCAAGTCATTACCTCCGGCCGGGGGGGAGTGGTTCCGCGAAATCTGCCGATCGGCTACATTGTCCGGGTCGTGCCGGACGACTACGGGTTGACGCAAACGGCTTACATACAGCCGAGCGCAGACTTTTCGCAATTGAGCGAAGTGATGGTGGTAGAGCGCGACTTTACCATTTCGCCTAACGGTGAGCTGATACCAAAGCAGGCGGCTGGACAAGTGCAGCCGCCTGCGACGGGAGGCAAAGCGGCAACGCCCAATTCGACGGGGACTTCCTCCGCAACTACTGGCGGAGGTGGTCAATAGATGGCGCGTTTTTTATTGACGCTTGGTGTCGTGGTCTTGTTTGTTCTGGAAGGGACAGTCATGCAGGTCCTCTCACCTGATTTATGGGGACTGTCATGGATGACAGTCCCTCGCTTCGCGCTCGTATGCTGTATCTTCATTTCCATGTATCTCGGGAGGCGGGAAGGGCTGTACTACGGGCTTGCGTTCGGCTTTTTGCAGGATGTCCTGTTCGGGCAGGTGATCGGCATTTACACCATGTCCATGATGGTAGCCAGCTATTTTGCCGGTTTGATCGTGCTGTTGTTCCAGCGCGGGATCGGCATGGTCTTTGTGACGAGCTTCTTGATCCTGTTCGGGCACGAATGGCTCTTGTACTCCTTGTACCGTCTGTTCTCGGTCGCTCCCTATGATGTGCAATGGATTCTCACCCGTCAAATTTTGCCCACTGTATTGCTGAACCTCGTCTTCGGCCTGATTGTGTACATACCGATCAAAAACGGCTGCAACAAGGTGCTCGACAAAAAGGAAATGCACGTGGAGTAACAAGGAGACAGGGGATGTTACCCGGAAAGGAGAGGATCGCTCATGGAAGAGACCAAAGAACCGAAATCGCACATACCCGTGCGGCTTAACATATTGTTTCTGATCGTCTTTCTGTTCTTTGCCGCCATCATTTTGCGGCTCGCCTTCGTCCAACTGGTGGAAGGGGAGCAGTATCGGCACGAGCTGGAAAAGTTCAGTATCCGCGAGTTGCCGATCCCTGCGCCGCGCGGCCGGATTTTGGACAAAAATGGCGAAGTGCTCGTCTCCAACAAACCTGTTTACACGGTTCAATACGTAGAAGAGCAAGGGCAGGACATCGACGAAGAAAAAGTGGCGGATCGTCTGGCGAAAATTTTGCTGCCTGACGGGGAAAAAATCGGCACAGACAAAGAGCTGCTCAAAAAGACGATCGAGCTGCGCTCCACATTGCCGATCGCTTTCAACAACGAGGAAACGAACGCGCTGAAAAACAGGGTGGCAGCCAAGCTGCAAGCCGTTCCCAAGCAGGAAGCTGTCGACAGCATGTCAGACTTCGAGCTGGTCAAAACGGCATTGTATGTCGGCTTGCGCGTGCGCTCGCCTTTTGATGACAACCAGCGCAAAGACGTTATCAAAAAGCTCAATGCCAACGCAAAAGGAGCAGGGACCGTTCTGACGGAAGACAACACTTCCGACCTGGAACTGCTCAAAATGGCGATCAGCGCAAACATGAAGCTCGTGCTCACGCTGGACAAGGAAGACCGCGACGCCTTGATAAAAGAAGTGAAGGCACAAATTCGCAAGCTTCCGGCTCCGAACGAGTTATCGGACAAATCGGACATGGATTTGTTGCGCTACGCTTCCTTGTTCGAGCTGGATGTCAATCTGCCGCTCACCGCGGAGCAACGGCAATTCCAGTGGCACAAGCTTTCGCTGTTGCAGGAAATGCGCTCTCCGCAGATGCCGAGCTACATTCCGCGCCGGGTGAAGGTGAACATCAGCGACGAAGAAATGTTCCAAATCGAGGAGCGGCGCACGGAGCTTCCCGGGATTAGCGTCGTGCTGGAGCCTGTCCGGCAAATTTTCAAAGACCCTGACGGCTCTGCCTTCGGGACTCATTTTCTCGGCTATATCAACGCCATTCGCCCTGAGAGCCTGAAAGAGTACCAGGCACAAGGCTACAATGCAATTGACCGCGTTGGCGTCACCGGACTGGAAAGCTCCTACGAAAGATACTTGCGCGGCAAAGACGGGATCATGGACGTCTACGTGAACAAAAATTCCGAGACGATCAAAAAAGAAATGCGCCCGGGCAGGGAACCGGAGCCAGGCAACGACCTCGTGCTGGCGATGGACTGGCGCTATCAGAGCAAAGTGGAAGCGATTTTGAAGGAAGAAGTAGAAGCGTTTAAAAAACGGCCTACGACGCCAAAAGAGTTCAAGGATGCGCACGTCTTGGTCATGAATCCGAATACGGGCGAGATTTTGGCGATGGCCAGCTACCCGGATTACGATCTGAACCTGTACTACGATCGCAAGGCGTTCAACCAAAACTACACCTCGCTCATTTTGCCGAACGAGTCTAACCGGTTCATTTACACGCCGTACCCGCCGGCCTCCACCTACAAGCCGTTGTCTGTCATGATTGCCCTGCAAGAAGGGCTGACAACGCCAAACGAAACGATTAATGACCGCGGCGGCCTGAATGTCGGTACGTCCTACAAGCGCAACTGGAAGCCTGGCGGACACGGGATCGTCAACGCGCGCCGTGCGCTGCAAGTTTCGAACAACACGTATATGTACGAAATGGCGATCCGCTTGGCGAGAAAAGGCAAAGAAGGCTGGGAACAACAATTTTCCGTGCTGGATTACTACAATGCCCAGTTCGGGCTTGGCGTCAAAACAGGGGTGGACCTGCCAGGCGAGAAGACCGGATGGGAAAACCCGAACTTGTACTACGGGAACTTGGCTGACGCGATGATCGGCCAGTACGACCTGTTTACCCCGATGCAGATCGGCCAGTACGTCTCTGCGATTGCCAATGGCGGATACCGGATTCGTCCGCATCTTGTCAAGGAAATACGCAAAGGTACAACCGATCCGAAGCAGAAGGGCCAGACGCTTGCGCAAATCGAGCCGCAAGTGTTGAACCGGGTCAACATTGATCCGAAGTACATCCAGGTCGTCAAAGAAGGGATGCGCATGGTTACGCAGCCAGGCGGTACTGTGCAGCGTTTCAACGGCTTGCCGTTTACCGTTGCCGCGAAATCCGGTACCGCGCAGACAGGCAGAAGCGCGGAAAACGCCCTGGTTGTAGGCTTTGCACCGTATGAAAATCCGCAAGTGGTGTTCGTCGTGATCGCGCCAAACAGCTTGCGGGACGGAACCTCCAGTTCCGATGCGACGGGCCCGATTGCGCGTCGCCTGCTGGAAGCTTACAACGAATTGAATCCGGGAGTTCTCACAAACGGAGTCCCGATTCCCAATCCGCCCTCCTCTCATAAATAAGGGAGCGAGCCCCTCTCGTGGCAGCATCTGACCCGTTTCGGCAATTTTTTCATGCAGAGCAGGAGAAATCTTTCTGTATGGCGAATGGTAACGGTCGAGGTGAAACCGGGTGACGACTGTGAAAAGCAAGGTCACAATCAAAGGGACTAAAGAGGGTCTCGTCTTCTTTATGGATGATGCCTGTTCCTTCGACGAGCTGCTGGAAGATGTGCGTGAAAAAATAGAGCACAGTCACCAACAGATATTGTCAGGGCCACTCATACGGGTATCGATCAAATTAGGAAAACGTTACTGCTCGCCTGAACAACAGGAGCAGTTGACACAAATTATCCGGCAAAAGGGAAACCTCGTGATTCACACGATCGAAGCAGATGTAATCACGCGGGAGGAAGCTTTTGCTGAACGCTTAAAAACCCATTTTTCTATACAGGTAAACACCGTACGCTCCGGTCAAGTGTTGGAGTTTGACGGAGATTTGCTCTTATTGGGTGATGTCAATCCAGGGGGAACTGTTCGCAGTACAGGAAGCATATACGTGATGGGACATCTGCGCGGGTACGCCCATGCAGGTATTTCCGGTGATACGCAAGTCATTATTGCTGCTGCTGTCATGAGCCCGACCCAGCTACGGATTGCCGAGGTAATCAGCAAGCCAGGGGAGGAATGGACGAATAATTCCGGAGGCACAGAATTTGCCTATCTGGAAAATGAGACCATGCTCGTAGCAAAAATGAACTACCTGTCGCGAATACGCCCGGATCTTGGCGCGAAAAAGCGTGAGGGTTGAAGGGAAGAGGAGGAACGGACGTGGGTATTGGAATAGTCGTAACTTCAGGAAAAGGCGGCGTGGGCAAGACGACCACATCCGCCAATTTGGGAACTGCGCTTGCATTGCTGGGCCAAAAGGTGTGCATGGTAGATACTGATATCGGCTTGCGCAATCTCGATGTCGTCATGGGACTTGAGAACCGGATCATTTACGATCTGGTCGACGTGGCCGAGGGTGCTTGCCGCCTGCCGCAAGCGCTGATTAAGGACAAGCGATTCGAAAACTTGTCGCTTTTGCCAGCGGCGCAAACAAAAGACAAATCGGCAGTCTCTCCTGAACAAATGGAGGAAATCGTCACGCAGTTGAAGCGCGAGTTTGATTACGTCATTATCGACTGCCCGGCCGGGATCGAGCAAGGGTTCCGCAATGCCGTAGCAGGAGCGGATCAGGCTATCGTCGTGACGACGCCAGAAAAGGCGGCCGTGCGCGATGCCGATCGCATCATCGGCCTTTTGGAGCGGGAAAAAGTCGGGATGCCCAAGCTCGTCATCAACCGCGTGCGCTCTCATATGGTGAAAAATGGCGACATGCTCGATGTGGAAGATATTTTGGATTTGCTTGCCATTGACTTGATCGGTGTCGTGCCTGATGATGATTACGTTATCAAGTCTGCCAACCAGGGCGAGCCTGCTGTCATGAATCATGAATCGCGGGCAGCGCTCGCCTATCGCAATGTTGCGCGCCGCTTGCTCGGTGAAGCGGTTCCGCTGCAGCCGCTGGAGGAAAAGGCAGGCGTGTTCCATAAAATGCGTAAATTTTTTGGGCTAAAATAGGCTATGCATGGCTCCCCTTCTTTTACAGAGGGGAGTCACGTTTTCTAGGAGGAAAACATGGACCTGGAAAAACGTCACTTAAAATCAATTGACTGGACGATTATTTTGATTTTGGCAGGACTGGGTGTGTTCAGCTATCTGGGGATCTCCGGGTCGGCTGCCGGGGTGGACAAGGCCCATCAGCAGGTGATGTGGTATGTGATCGGGTTTATCGTGCTCGGCGTCACGCTGCTGTTTGACTATCGGCTGTTTCACAACCTCGCCTACGTCCTGTATGTACTCGGTCTGATTTTGCTGATCGGGGTCTTCCAGACAAAGCCGATCAACAATACGACGAGCTGGTACGATCTCGGGCCAGTCCTGTTTCAGCCCTCGGAGCCGATGAAGCTGTTTACGATTTTGACGGTCGCCCGCTTCATGGCGAAAAGGGCGGAGGACCCCGACCGCTTCTACTATTTTTACAAGCTGATTCCGGTAGCGGCGCTCGTAGGCGTCCCGCTGCTGCTTATTTTGGTTCAGCCTGACCTGGGGACGGCGATGGTCTTTACGGGGATGCTCGCCACTCTGCTGATCGTCGGCGGAATCCGCATGAAGCACGTCTTGTACTTGGTGGGCATTATCGGCAGCTTTTTTGCCGCGATGACGCTATTGTACGAGTACAAGCAGGAGATTTTTTTCAAGATCATCAAGCCGTACCAGTGGGATCGCGTCGTCTTCTGGATGGACCCTGATCTGGAACCGATGGGGCGAGGCTTCCAGTTGAAGCAGGCATTGATTTCGATTGGCTCGGGCCAGCTTTTCGGAAAAGGCATCGACACACCTACACAGGCGAGCTTTGGCTGGGTGCCTGTCGGGGAAAGCGATTTTATTTTCACGGTAATTGCGGAAAAGCTCGGCTTTGTCGGGGCCGGTCTGTTGATGATCCTGTTCTTCGCCTTGATTTACCGCATGATCCGCATCGCGATGGAAGCCAAAGATCCGTTTGGCTCCTACGTCGTAGCCGGCGTGGTCGGGATGCTCACCTTCCAAATTTTTGAGAACATCGGCATGACGATCCAGTTGATGCCGATTACGGGGATTCCGTTGCCGTTCATCAGCTACGGGGGCAGCTCGCTGATTACCAACTTTTTAATCATCGGCGTCGTCCTCAATATCGGCATGCGCAAAGACAAATTACGATTTGACTAAATGCGTGACAAATCGGAAATCGTGTGATAAAATCATCCTAAGTTAACCATTTTTACAAGTTATAGTGGTTTGGATGATTGGTTATGGAGTCGTACCGTTGTGAGAGACGTCACCATTGTCAATCGCATTGGTACGGCTTTTTTCCTTGACGCAAAAGGCTTATCTGTAAAAAAGGGGTTAACGCTACACTTTTTCGCCTCATGGGGCGAAATGTTCAGGGAGGTTTTGTTTCATGCAACAAGGTATCGTAAAATGGTTTAACGCGGAAAAAGGGTACGGGTTCATCCAAGTGGAAGGCGGAGACGATGTATTCGTACACTACAGCGCGATCCAGTCTGAAGGTTTCAAATCTCTGGACGAAGGTCAAAAAGTTGAGTTCGAAATCGTTCAAGGTAGCCGTGGACCACAAGCTGCTAGCGTAACCAAACTGTAAACTTCGACAGATTCAAAGGCAGTCTCTCAATGGGGAGACTGTCTTTTTTGCGTATGGGAGCGGTTTTGGCAAGAGGGCAAGCGGAGGAAGTCCTGGGAGCGGGCGGCATAAAGCCGGCAGACAAGTCATAAACTGGAACAAAGGCTTGGCCTGCGGAGGGATGGACATGTTCGGTGGAGCAAATCGTGTAAAAGAAAGACGGCGGGAGCGGCTGGAGCGAATCCGTACACAATCACGAGACAGTTTCTCTCCTTACGTGGACGACTGGAAGGACCCAATCGAAGTAGAGACTGATCCGTTCGGGTTTTCCTTGAAGGAAAACGACGAAGGGACGCCGCCGCCTTCTCATGAAAAATGGGGGCTGCAAATTTTTGCATCCGTCCTTTTGCTGGGGATGGCGTACTTGTTGTTCCAAACGTCGCTGATCCCGGCCAACTGGAAAGATTCCGCGCGCGAGGTCATGACGCGGGATTTTAACTTCGCGGGCGTGGCAGATTGGTACGAAGCCCGGTTCGGCCCGATTCCAACGCTGCTGCCTCAGGTTCCGGGGCCAAGCGCGGTTCCGGCGACAAGTACAGCCAAGGATGTGGCTGTCTGGAAGCTGCCTGCGAGCTGGAAAGTCGTGAAAGCTTATGAAGCGCCAGATACGAAGGTTGTGCTGGATACGGGAGTCGGCGAGCAGGTGAAAATCGGGGAGGCGGGATGGGTTTCCTACGTCGGGGAGCAGCCTGGCTTCGGGACGACTGTCATTGTCCGGCTGACCAAAGGACGGGAAGTGTGGCTCGGCAATCTGGACAGTGTCGGCGTGGCAAAAGACGAGGTGTTGTCGCCCGGACAGGTGATTGGAACGGCACGGGTGGTGAACGGAACAGAGCGCCATTTGTACTTCGCAGCGAAAACAGATGAGCAGTTTGTCGATCCGCTGGAAGTGATCCCGTTTGAATAATGGCGGATGGCTGGACATACGTTTTCGCATTCACCTGCTCTTTTGGGCAGTAATCGGTGTGTCTGTGCTTACAGGCCACTTTTTGGAAGTGATTACGCTGTTTGTGATCGTCCTCATTCACGAGCTGGGACACGTGGCGATGGCTCGCGAGCTGGGCTGGCGAGTGCAGGAGGTCCAGTTGCTCCCTTTTGGCGGGGTGGCGACGGTGGAAAACAGCTACGCCACAGACCCGCTGGATGAGATTGCTGTGGCGCTTGCCGGGCCGTTTATGAACATGGTGATGATGGCAGCCTCGTACCTGTTTTGGTACACAGGCGTCTGGACGGAAGAATGGTCCCGGTTTTTTCTCGTCAGCAACGCTACGATCGCGTTGTTCAATCTGTTGCCGATCTGGCCGCTGGACGGCGGGCGGATCGTGCTGGCGATGCTTTGCTGGTTCATGTCCTACCGCCAGGCAGCACTCGTTTCGCTGGCGGGCAGCACCTTGCTCGCGGGCATTCTCGTCGGGGTGTCCGGCCTCGATCTGAAGCTCAACCTGCTCATCATCGGCCTGTACTTGCTCGCGATGAACATTCAGTCGTTTTTGCGCTTTCCGTATCAATTTTTTCGCTTTCTGGTGGAAAAGTACGGGCGCAGGCAGGAAGAAGCGGCCGTGCAGGCCATCCGCGTCCGCCCGGAGGAGACGGTGCTGGCGGTGTCGCATAAGCTGCGCCGGGGCCGCTCCCACCTGTTCTACGTGCAGGGGGCGGGACTTTTGGCAGAGGAGCAACTGCTGCACGCCCTGTTATTCGAACAAAAGCACGATGCTGCGGTGGGCAAGCTCCTGTAACGGTTAACGCTCAACGGATGCTGGCGGACGCCATTCCAGCAGCAGGCAATCGCGCAAGCTTCCTTCGTGCCATTCGGGGCGGGGAAGCTTTTTCTTTTGGGGTAGCCGTACTGCTCTTTGGCCGAAGCGTCGAGCGGGACGGGGGAAATCGCGCCTTTCTTTTTCCGAATGCCTATGTTAGATTACTTCCTGTGAGTCCGGCAATCCTGCTGGGCTGCCGGAAAAGGACGGGAATACGGAGTGTGAGTGCAGTGAGACAATTGGCAATAAGCGGCAGGGGCGGCGTGCGGATCGCATTTCTTACGGATGGGCAACTGAGCGAATGGCGGACGCAGGAGACAGGCGAGCACGTCGGCGCAGGGGATGTTTACTACGGACGGATCGCAGACGTAAAGCCGGGAATCCAATCCGCTTTTGTTGACATTGGGTGCGGGCAAAACGCTTACTTGTATGTCGATGACACGCTTCCAGCCGCGTCTGGCGAAAAGGGCAAGCCGAGCATTTCCGAGCGTGTGCAAGCGGGTCAGTATGTCATCTGCCAGGTCATCAAGGAAGGCTCAGAGCTCAAGGCTCCGAAAATTTCGCTGAAAATCAGCCTGCAAGGGCGCTACCTCGTGTATTTGCCCGTAGAGGAAGGATTGTCTCTTTCGCGAAAAATTAGCGCGCCAGAGGAACGGCAGCGGCTGGAGCAGATGATCGTGCCGCTGCTCGGAAGCAAAGAAGGAGTCATCGTGCGGACGGAGGCGGCTGAAGTGGACAGCGAGCAGTTGACGAGCGAGCTAGCCTACTTGCGCAAGCGGTGGGAGGGCGTCTGCCAGCAGGCTGCTGCGCGCAAGTCGCCCGGGCGAATCGGCAGCGATCTGGACGCGGTCGAAGCGGCGCTGCGAGAGGCGCTGGCGGAAGGTCTCGATGAAGTGGTGGTGGAGGATGCCGCTACGTATCAGCAAGTAAAGGCAGCGCTTGCCGCCTTTGCAGCGGATGCGCAAAGCCTGCTGCGAAAACATACGGGCAAAGCGCCGCTGTTTGACGAACTGGGCGTGCAGGCCAAGCTGGAGCGGGCTCTCCAGCGCGAGGTACCGCTTGGCAACGGCGGCTTTCTCGTGTTTGACAGGACGGAGGCGATGACCGTCATCGACGTGAACACCGGCTCGTTTACCGGAGGAGGCGGCCAGCAGCGAGAGCAGGCTGTCACCGCAACCAACCTGGAGGCGGCAAAGGAAATCGCCAGACAGCTTCGGTTGCGCGACATCGGGGGCATCGTCATCATTGACTTTATTGACATGAAGGAGCCTGCCAACAAAGAAAGGGTGCTGGCGACGCTGAAAAAAGAGCTGGCCCGGGATGCAGTTCCAGCGACTGTGCTTGGAATGACGGCGCTTGGACTGGTCGAGCTGACGCGAAAACGGGTGAGAGCGAGCCTGGTGGAGCGGCTGACCGAGCCTTGTGCGGCGTGCGAGGGACGCGGGCGAGTTTTGCGTGCTGACGAGTGCCTCCGGCGTCTGCAAGACGAGCTCGCCGGACTGGCCCGTTCGCAGCAGGCGGAGGCGGCGGTCGTGGAGCTTTCCACCAGACTTTTCCCGCTCGTGGACGCCGGGGACGGGGGAACAGCCGCTGCCACCAACTGGCCTCTGCGCATCTATAAGCGCGAGCAACCGCGGCTTGCCCCGGACGGCTACCGGATTACCTACGCGGGAAATGCGGTGGAGGCAGAGCGTTTGTCCGAAAACAATCGCAAAATGACTTGACTGGGCGCTTGCTGCTATGATAACCTAATGTTTGTCATGCAGCTATGTCTTGTGCATACTGTAACCGCACGAATCGGGTACATAAGTCGCCGCCAGTCGGCGCACCTGTAGAGGCGAGTCTGAGTATAGGAGGTGCACACAGTGTACGCAATTATCGAAACCGGTGGAAAGCAATACAAAGTTGAAGAGGGTTCCGTTCTCTTCATCGAGAAATTGGCTGGCAATGAAGGAGAAGTTGTTACTTTTGACAAAGTTCTCTTCGTAAGCAAAGACGGCAAAGTTACTGCAGGAGCTCCTACAGTAGCTGGTGCAACGGTAACTGGTAAAGTAGAAAAACACGGTAAAGCTGCAAAAATCATCGTGTACAAATACAAAGCCAAGAAAAACTACCGTCGCAAACAAGGTCACCGTCAACCGTTCACCAAAGTTGTGATCGAAAAGATCAACGCTTAATTTTGGTGACCTGATATGATCGAAGTGATCGTGAGCCGTGCGCAGCACGGTATCCATGAAATTAGTATTTCCGGACATGCCAATGCGGGTGCTTATGGGGCGGACATCGTTTGTTCCGCCGTATCAGGCATCAGCTTTGGTATATTAAACAGCGTGCAGCCGCTGACGGGACTGACACCGCAAGTTTCAGTCGCCCAAGAAGGCGGCGGCTTTCTGAAGTGGACGCTCGCTTCCTCGGAAGCGGCGGACATACTAGAAAAGCAGCAGCTTTTGGCTGAGAGCATGGTGATCGCCCTGTTATCAGTTGCGGCGCAGTACGGGAAATACGTAAAAGTGAATGACCATAAATGGCAGGGAGGTGTCTGATATGAACATGCTGTTTAATTTGGACCTTCAGTTTTTCGCATCGAAAAAAGGGGTAGGTTCCACTAAAAACGGACGTGATTCCATTTCCAAACGTCTGGGCGTGAAACGCGGTGACGGTCAATTCGTTACTGCCGGAAACATCCTCGTTCGCCAACGCGGAACGAAGATTTACCCAGGTGCGAACGTAATGAAAGGCGGAGACGACACTCTGTTTGCAACTGCAGATGGCGTTGTTCGTTTCAAGCGTCTGGGCCGCGATCGCAAGCAAGTTGTGATCGAACCAGTTGCTTCCGAAGCGTAAATATTTGTTCCAGGAAAACCCAGCATCGTTGCTGGGTTTTCTTTTGCTTTTCGGGCAAACGGAACAAAAGCGGAACAGTTTGCGCCAAAATAGTTGGGCGCAGCCAAGTTTTCTCATTGTCCCGGCTTCTTTTATGGTACAATAGTTAGGAAAGAAATTCTTATCGACTTGGGTGAATGTGATGGGGGACGAGCGGAGACTGCTTACGCATCAGACAGACCAGTTGCTGGCCGTACTGAATCGGCAGCGGCATGACTGGTTGAACCACGTTCAGGTTCTGCTCGGCTATTTGCATATGAACCGTACTGAGCAGGGAGAGGCGCACTTGAAGCGCATCGCGCAGATGGCGATGCAGGAATCAATGGTCGCGCGTTTGAACAACTCCCTGTTGTCCGTCTTCTTCTTGACATTCAATGCGCTGAACAAGGAAATGCTTTTGGAAGTAGACGTGTGCAATGATGTGGATCTCACGCGAATAGCATTGGACGAGCAGCACTTGTTTCAGTTGGTGTCGGAGATATTATGCACAGTGAACGATCATGTAGACCAAAATGGCTACGAGCCAGCCAGTATGCACGTAAGCTTGCAGGCGGATCAACGAGGCGTTCATTTTCGTTTTGACCTGGCCGGAGAGCTGAATGCATCCGGAATGGAAAAATTGGAAAAGCTGATACGGAATAGCGAGCAAAGTACGGTGGAGGTCACCGAGTGGATACAGACGGAAGGCGAATGGGTGTTGGACTTGCTGATTCCATTCGCGCAATGAAAGAGGTGACACCATGTTTGTCGATCAGGTAAAAGTTTATGTAAAAGGCGGAGACGGTGGGAACGGAGCCGTTTCTTTTCGCCGGGAGAAGTACGTGCCGCTTGGCGGACCGGCAGGCGGCGATGGCGGTAAAGGCGGCGATGTCGTGTTTGAAGTCGATGAAGGACTGCGCACGCTCGTAGACTTCCGCTACCAAAGACATTTCAAGGCGCCGCGCGGAGAGCACGGACGCAACAAGTCGCAGCACGGAGCCGGAGCGGAGGACATGATCGTCCGCGTACCGCCGGGCACGACCGTCATTGATGACGACACAAAAGAAGTCATTGCCGATCTGGTGGAGCACGGCCAGCGCGCTGTGATCGCCAAAGGCGGACGTGGCGGACGGGGGAACATCCGTTTTGCCAATTCGTCCAATCCCGCCCCACATATTTCGGAGAACGGAGAACCGGGCCAGGAGCGCTACATCGTCATGGAGCTGAAGCTGATTGCGGATGTCGGTCTGGTTGGCTATCCGAGCGTCGGAAAATCGACACTGCTCTCCAGTGTGACTGCGGCGAAGCCAAAGATCGCAGCGTACCATTTTACGACGTTGACGCCGAATCTGGGTGTCGTGGATTTGGGCGAGCAGAGCTTTGTCATGGCTGACTTGCCGGGGCTGATTGAAGGCGCGCACGAAGGTGTGGGGCTTGGCCACCAATTCCTGCGCCACGTGGAGCGCACCCGCCTGATTGTTCACGTCATCGACATGGCAGGGGTGGATGGACGCGATCCTTACGAAGATTACTTGCAGATTAACCGCGAGCTGAAGCTCTACAACCTGAAGCTTGAGGAGCGTCCGCAAATTATCGCGGCCAACAAGATGGACGTGCCGGAAGCGGCGGAAAACTTGCGACGCTTCAAGGAAAAAGTGCCGGATGTCAACGTGTTTGAGATTTCGGCAGCGACCAGACAAGGCGTCCAGGAATTGATGTACGCGATAGGCGACATGCTCTCGACGATTCCGGACAAGCCGACGGTCGAGGAAGTTGTAGAAGTGGAAGAGCGCGTGGTGTTCCGGGCGGAAAAAGAGCCGGAGCCATTCGAGATTACCCGCGACAACGATGTGTTCGTGGTCAGCGGCGAGAAAATCGAGAAGCTGGTGCGCATGACGAACCTCAACAGCTATGACGCCGCTCAGCGCTTCGCAAGACAGATGCGCAGCATGGGCGTGGACGAGGCATTGCGCAAGCACGGCGCAAAAGACGGGGATACCGTTCGGATTGGCAAATTAGAGTTTGACTTTGTGGAGTGACAAACAAAAATGATTGATATCCCATCCCTTACCCCTTTCATGGCGGACAAACGCCTCCAACGCGGTGCTTCTTTGCCGATGATGATCTCAAGACAGGTCAAAGCGCCCATTCAAGTAATGGTAGAGCATGTCAAAAGCAGTTATCTCGTTGTCTCTCTTGAGATGAAGGCCGAAGCAAGGACCGAACTGCTCGGATCAACGGTACGTGTTCGGTGGGAATCGGATGCGGCTATTAACACGATTGATCTGGAAGTCATTTCAGAAGAAACGGTCTGGCCAATCAAGCTGTTGGCGATGGTTCCGGTCAGCGTCGGCGTCGAGATTGTGGCAGGCCGCAAGCAGGAGCCCATCTCCCCGGGAATCGACATCCGCGTCCCGTACAAGGTGATGGGGGCAAGGCCGATCGAGGAAAAAGGAGAGGCTGTGCTGCTGAAGCTTTCCCCCACACGGCTTATTCTCGGCACAGAAGGCTACGTGGCAAAGGGAGAGTTTCTCCACCTCTCGTTCACAGTTCCGTCGACTGGCCAGGAAATCGTCATGATGGCAAAAATCGTGGAGAAAACTTTCGACGACAAGCAAACCGTGATCGAGTTGATTTTTACGGATATCAATGAAAAGCATCACCAACTCATCAAAGATTACTATAAAAAACTCACGTCTGCCGCTTCTTCCTGAGGAAGCGGTTTTTTTTCCTTTGCTGTTCCCGCGAAGAAGGTATATAGTAGAGTACATAGAGTTCTGAATCGAGCCTGTTCACCTGGTGGATTTGTTTTGTACGCTTTCCTGAATATCACTTTGTGAAATCTTGCACTTTTGATTATTCTACGCTGTTGTGTTGCTTCAGTTTGTGAAAAATATTACAAGCACATAGGCTTTTCGGTATTTTGGGAGAATGGCGGCCGTTACTCGTATGAACAGGCATCGAGAAAGAAGGCCTCTATTCCAAAGCAAAGGAGGACGTTTTTCTATGTCTCAAACAACCACGCAACAAGCTCAGGCGGAAGTAGCAAGCACCGCTACCCTGGCACCTGAGCAGCAAATGGATGTACTCGATCAGTTGATGAAGCCAGAAATTCAAGAATCCCTGAATGTGTTGGTGGCAAACTTGCCGAAGCTGGCCGAGATGACAACCATCCTCACCAAAACGTACGACCTGGTACAAACCGTAGCCAACGACCAAGTGCTCATCGAAGACATCAAGGGCGGCGTGGAAGAGTTCGTCAAGCCGATCTCTGACAAGGCAAAAGGCATCGCACAAGCGGCGATCGAAGCAAACGACCGCGCGCACGCGGAGGAATCCACTATCGGTTTGTTTGGCATGCTCAAAATGCTGAAAGACCCGCAAGTACAAAAAACATTGCGTTTCGCCCAGGCATTCCTGGAAGTTTTGGCAGAGCGCCAGCAGCAAAAACGCTAATTACGATAACCTACGAGAGACAAGGACGGAGGATTGGGCATGGCGAAGCATATTCTCATTTTGGGCGGCGGCTACGGCGGATTGCTGTCCGCTTTGACTGCACGTAAACACATGACGGCTGAAGAAGCGACGATCACGGTTGTGAACCGTTTCCCTACGCACCAAATCATCACGGAGCTGCACCGCTTGGCAGTAGGAAACCTGTCTGAGCAAAACGTGGCGCTGCCACTGGAAAGACTGCTGCGCGGCAAAGATATCAACCTCGTGATTGATACTGTGGAAAAAATCGGCCTCGAATCGCAGCGTGTGACGCTGGCGAGCGGCGAGTCTATCAAATACGATGCACTGGTAATCGCGCTGGGCAGCGAGACGGCATTCTTCGGCATTCCTGGCCTGCAAGAGTACAGCTTCACGCTGAAATCGGTAGAGGAAGCAAACCGTCTGCGCGCGCACCTCGAAGAGCGCGTAGCAGAGTACAGCAAGAGCAAAAACAAGGCAGATGCCACCTTCGTGGTTGGCGGTGGCGGCCTGACCGGGATCGAGCTGGTTGGCGAGTTCGCCGACATGCTGCCGAACCTGTGCCGCAAATACGGCGTAGATTTTGCAGACCTGTCCATCTACTGTGTAGAAGCAGGACCATCCATCCTCGCAGGCTTTGCCCCTGACCTGGTAGAGCGTGCGAAAACAAGCCTGGAAAAACGCGGCGTTCAGTTCCTGACGGGCGTTCCGGTAACTGAAATGAAAGAAACGACGGTATGCTTAAAAGACGGCAACACCATCGAAACCAAAACAATGGTTTGGACAGGCGGCGTGCAAGGCAATCGCGTAGTGGCGGAGTGCGGCATTGAAGTAAATCGCGGCCGTGCAACCGTTACCGAATACTTGCAATCCACTTCTCACCCAGAAGTATTCCTCGCAGGCGACAGCGCGGTCGTGATGGGACCAGAAGGCCGTCCATACCCGCCGACTGCGCAACTGGCATGGCAAATGGGCGAAGTGGTGGGCTACAACCTGTTCGCGCACTTCAACGGCTCCAAAATGGACACGTTCAAGCCGGTATTCTCCGGTACGCTGGGCAGCCTGGGCCGCAAAGACGCCATCGGCACCATCGGCGCAAGCCAACTGAAGCTGAAAGGCTTGCCAGCTACCTTGATGAAGGAAGCGAGCAACGTGCGCTACCTGACTCATATCAACGGCCTGTCCTCGCTGGCCTACTAATTCATACGAGTAACACGCACAAAACCCGGGATCTGGCATCCCGGGTTTTTCCTATTTCAGCGAGCAAAGGTGCAGATCACTCTGGCGGACTTATTTGTTGCCGCTCGGATCTTCGACGATGTTCGGGGATTGCGCCATTTTTTTGCCGCGCAGATCAGCGCCAAACTGATCCAGGCTGCTCGGCTTCCCGGCCGGGTGATTGTTGCGGCGCTCTGATTTGTCCGACTTTCCGCGTCCTGCCATCTGTCTTTCACCTCCTCTTCCTCAACCGCTTTTAGTTTGCGCGAAGCGCGCCAAGCTCATGTAACCCGAGTGAACCGAATCAGGTTGGGTGAAAAAAATTGGCGTTCAAGGATTGTCACAGCGGACGGTATCCGTTATAATGTCCTCTATGAAGAAACAACTGTTTTTCTCAGGAGGACACGACGGTGAAACGGGAAGAGAAGTTCTACTTGATACGATCTGACATCTTACCAGAATCTATCGTGAAGACGATCGAAGCGAAAAAGATGCTGGAATCCGGCGAAGTGGACACCGTGAATGAGGCAGTGGAGCGGGTGGGACTGAGCCGAAGTGCTTTTTACAAATACAAGGACGGTATCTTTCCCTTCAATGCCATGATGAGCGAAAAGATCATGACGATCACGTTTTCGCTGGAGCACATGTCCGGTTATTTGTCCAAGGTGCTCACGTACGTAGCAGAACAAGGCGGGAACGTGCTGACGATCAACCAGACGATTCCGCTGCAAGGGATTGCCAACATTTCCATGTCTGTCGATATGGCCAACCTGCGCGTATCCAGCACGGAATTTCTGGAAAGCTTGCAAGAAATCCCCGGCGTTCGCAAAGCGATGATCGTCGGCAGAGGGTAAAAGAAGGGTAGGAGGAGAGAAACAATGGAGAAGCAAAGCATCAAGCTGGGGTTAATGGGGTTTGGCACAGTAGGGACAGGGGTTGTCCGCATCATCCAGGCGCATCAGGACGACTTGCAAAAGCAGACGGGACTGGGGATTGAGATTACGAAAATTCTCGTGCAGGACGCCGAGAAATCCCGCAATATCAGTTCCATGGATAATCTGCTGACGACAGAACCTGCTGAGCTTCTGGATGATCCGGACATTGAGGTGATCGTCGAGGTCATCGGTGGCATCCATCCGGCGAAGGAGTACATTCTCGCAGCACTGGAGCGCGGCAAGCATGTGGTGACAGCCAACAAAGACTTGATGGCGCTGCACGGCGCTGAAATTTTGAACAAGGCGCAGGAAAAAGGCTGCGACGTGTTTTACGAAGCGAGCGTGGCAGGCGGCATTCCGATCTTGCGCGCGCTGGTGGAAGGCTTCTCCTCTGACCGCATCACCAAAATGATGGGCATCGTCAACGGGACGACCAACTACATTTTGACCAAAATGAGCCAGGAGGGGGCAGACTACAGCGACGTTTTGAAGGAGGCGCAAGCGTTGGGATATGCGGAGGCGAATCCTACCTCTGACGTGGAAGGCTTCGACGCGGCCCGCAAAATGGCGATTCTGGCGACGCTCGGCTTCCGCGTACCGATGAAGCTCGAAGACGTGGACGTCAAAGGAATCAGCAAAGTGAGCAAAGAGGACATCGCCTACGGCAAGCAACTGGGCTATGAGATCAAGCTGCTGGGCCTGGCGAGACGCGATGGGGAAGCGATCGAGGTGAGCGTGCAGCCGACAATGGTGCCAAAATCGCATCCGCTGGCTTCCGTCAACGGCGTGTTCAACGCAGTGTACGTTCACGGCGAAGCGGTTGGCGAGACGATGTTCTATGGGCCGGGCGCGGGCGAGCTTCCGACTGCGACCGCAGTCGTGTCCGACCTCGTTACCGTTGTGAAAAACAGAAAGCTCGGGGTAAACGGACGCGGAATGGTCGCTCCGTACAAAGAAAAAATTCTCAAGGACGACAGCGAAAAGCTGTCCAAATACTTCCTGCGGATCGTAGTGACAGACAAGCGCGGCGTTTTGGCGCAGATCACCCAGCTTTTGGCTGACAAAAACATTTCCCTGGAGCAAGTCATCCAGCAGCCGTACAACAATGGCGGCGAGGCGGAAATCATCATGGTGACGCACCTGTCCTCGAAAAGCGACATGGACGGAGTCATTGCCTACATGGAACAAATGGACATCGTGTCCAAGATTGAAAGCTGCTACCGGGTAGAAGGGGGAGACAAATAATGAGTTCGGATCGACAATCTGGCATCATCGCACGCTATCGGGAGTTTCTTCCGGTTACGGACAAGACACCGCTCATCAGCCTGCACGAAGGAAATACACCGTTGATTCACGCGCCAAACCTGTCCAAACAGCTCGGCGTCGAGCTGTACGTGAAGTACGAGGGGCTGAACCCGACAGGCTCGTTCAAGGACAGGGGCATGGTGATGGCTGTCGCCAAGGCAGTAGAGGAAGGCAGCAAAACGATCATGTGCGCTTCCACCGGCAACACGTCGGCTGCTGCCGCTGCTTACGCCGCGCGCTCCGGCTTGCGCTGCATCGTGTTGATTCCGAGCGGCAACATCGCCCTCGGCAAGCTGGCGCAAGCGATCGCGTATGGCGCGGAAGTGATCGCCATCGACGGCAACTTCGACGAGGCGCTGAACATCGTGCGCGAAATTACGGCGAAAGAGCCGATTACGCTCGTCAATTCCGTCAACCCGTACCGGATCGAAGGGCAAAAGACAGGAGCGTTCGAAGTGTGCGACGCCTTGGCTGACGCACCGGACATTTTGGCGATTCCCGTGGGCAACGCCGGAAACATCACCGCCTACTGGAAAGGCTTCAAAGAGTACAAGAAAGCGGGCAAATCCAGCCGCTTGCCGCACATGTACGGCTTCCAGGCAGCGGGAGCGGCGCCTCTCGTGCTCGGACAGCCTGTACCCAATCCGGAGACGATCGCAACAGCAATCCGCATCGGCAACCCTGCGAGCAAGGATGGCGCTCTGAACGCGATCGCCGAATCGAACGGACTCGTCGACAGCGTGACGGACGAAGAGATCATGCAGGCGTACCAGCTTTTGGCGAAAAACGAAGGCGTCTTCTGCGAACCGGCATCTGCCGCATCGCTGGCGGGCATCATCAAGCTGCATCAGGCCGGAAAGCTTCCACAGGGCGTCAAGGTTGCTTGCGTTTTGACCGGAAATGGCCTGAAAGACCCGAACATCGCCCTGAAGCTCGTAGGCGAGGAGCCGCGCTCGGTGCCTGCGACACATGAAGCCGTCATGCAACTGGTTCGCCAGAGCGAAAGCGAAGTCGTGTCATGAGCGAGCAGCGCGTAAAAGTAACGATTCCCGCAAGCACAGCCAATCTGGGGCCGGGCTTCGATGCTTTGGGAATGGCTTTTCAACTGTATTCGGTAGTGGAAATGGAAGTAAGCGAGCAGACAACCGTCGAGCTGGTTGGAAAAGAGCTGGAAGGGACGCCAGCAGACAAAAGCAATCTGTTGTATCAAGTAGCCGCGGGCTTGTTTGCAGAAGCCGGGCTGGCAGTTCCGGAGCTGGCGATACGGGCTTCGAGCGACGCTCCCTTGACGCGCGGGCTGGGCAGCAGTGCCGCGGCGATTGTCGGCGCGCTGGTGGCGGCGAATCAGCTTGCCGGGGAGCCATTTACCCGCGAAGAGCTGTTCGCACGGGCAACAGCGATGGAGGGACACCCCGACAATGTGGGAGCCTCGATGTTTGGCGGCATCATCGTGGCGACCATGCCGGAAAAAGCGGGGGAGCCCGTCCCGTATGTTCGCTTCGCCCCTCCCGCCGGGTTGCAAACGCTCGTCGTCATCCCGGATTTCATGCTGGAGACGCAAAAGGCGCGCAACGTTTTGCCGCAGGTGTACAGCAAGGAAGATGTTGTATATAATGTGGGACATAGCAGTTTGCTCGTTGCCGCATTGGCACAAGGCAGACTCGACCTGATGGGACGGGCTATGTCAGATCGGCTGCACCAGCCGTATCGCGCTAAACTTGTACCTGGCTTGAACGAAATCCTGGACAAAGCGACTGAGCACGGTGCCGTAGGCGCTGCCTTGAGCGGCGCGGGTCCGACGATTCTTTGCTTCTTTTCTACCGCAGAAGAGGAGGGACGACTGCGCGCATTCGTGGACAGCGTGATGAAAGGGCACGGCATTACTTACCGTGTCATGATTTTGCAGCCGGACGAAAATGGCGTACAAGTAGAAATCCATCAGAGATAGAGCATAGTTGGATAGGAGAACGCCATGGAGAAGAAACTCGCTTTTCTCGGACCTCGCGGAACGTTCACGGAAGAGGCGGCCCGGTCTTTGACGCAAGACCAGCCGATCTCGCTCGTTCCGTACCCGAGCATTATTGATGTGCTGAACGCCGTTTCCAACAAGGAAGTGGCATTCGGGGTTGTGCCGATGGAAAATTCCATCGAAGGAACCGTCAACTCCACCCTGGATTGGCTCATTCACGAAGTCGACTTGCCGATTATGGCCGAGCTGGCGCTGCCGATTACGCAAAACTTGCTGGTGGCAAAAAGGGAGCAGCCGCTGCCTTTGTCTGCGATTACGAAAGTTTTGTCGCATCCGCAGGCGATCGCGCAAAGCCACAACTTTTTGCGCGAAAACTTGCCGCACGCCCAGATCGAGTACGTGAACAGCACGGCGCTGGCAGCGAAAACCGTGAGCGAGCATCCCGAAGAGCCGTGGGCTGCTGTCGGCACCAGGCTGAATGTGGAGATTTATCCGCTGGAATTCGCACGCGAGCAAATTCAAGATTATTCGAATAACTACACCCGCTTTGTGCTCGTCGGCCAGGAACCGCTTGCGCTGCCGGCGTCTGCGCGCGAAAAGACGACGATTCTCGTCACGCTGCCGGAAGATTTCCCGGGGGCGCTGTACCAGGTGCTGGCGGCGTTTGCCTGGAGAAAAGTCAACTTGTCGCGGATTGAATCCCGCCCGACGAAAAAAGCATTGGGAAGCTACTATTTTGTCATTGATATCGAGCAAAAAATGGATGATGTCCTGCTGCCGGGAGCCTTTGCCGAGATTGAAGCGATCGGCTGTCAGGTGCGCCAGCTTGGAACGTATCCGTTTTATATGCAAAAAGCCAATTTTTAGAAATTGGCTTTTTTTCTTTTTTCTCCCCCGGTCAGGAAAGCCAAGGCGTAAAGGAGCAAAACGCCCATGGGTGCATACCATGGTAGGGAGTTTTTACGCAAGGGAGGAGAAACATTGAGGATTCACATCGTACAAAAAGGCGAGAGCATGTGGAAGATCGCCAAAAAATACGGCGTCGATTACAAGGAACTGCTGCGCTTAAACAGCCAGATCAAAACTCCCGACACGCTCTATCCCGGAGCGAGAATCAAAATTCCGGCAAAGCGCGTTCCTGTCAGACCACAGCCACGAACAACGCCTCACCCGATGAGCGAGGCGGCTCCATATGTAAAAGAACGGCCGATTACCGAGCCTGAGTCGGAGGAAGTTCCGCTGCAGATTGAGCGGCGTCCGATCGAGCCGGAAGAACAAGAGGAAGAGGTGCGGATTGAATCGGAATCCAAGCCAAGAGTGAGTCCGGAGATTCCGTTTACGCCGCCAGCGAAGGAAAGGCCACCGGCTTCGCCAACCCCGTCTGTGTCGCCAGAGACGATCCGGCCAACGCCAACGCCTGCACCGCTGCCGGAGAGGGTCGTTCCGCCAAAGCCACCCGGACCGAACATCAACCTAGAGCCGCAGAGGCCGCCAGTGCCGACGACGCCAGCCCGGCCTGTCGTTCCGCCCGTGCAGCCAACGCAAGTAAGCCCGTATATTTACCAGCCTCCCAGCCCGCCGAACATCGCGATGCCGAACGTACCGCCGCTGCCGCCTACACAGATCAGGCCGCTTCAGCCGCAGACACCGCCTGCGATCCAGTGTCCGCCATGCCCGCCTGTTCAGACTCAGCCAAACATCCCACCAGGCCAGGTGAGGCCGTTTTCGCCGATGCCTCCGACACAGGTGCGCCCTCTGCAGCCAATGCCGCCACAGCAGGTACGCCCGATGCCGATGCCACCGAGACCGCCGCAGCAGCAAGTGCACCCGCTGCCGCCTGCGCCAAAGTTTCGGCCATGCCCGCCTGTGCGACCTTGCCCGCCGTGCGCGGCTCCGAGAATGCCTATGCCGCAGCAGCCGGGAAGACAACTGGTCAGTCCGGAGCAGATGGGGCCAGGGCCATGGCAAAGGCCGTTCCCAGGTCCAGGCCCGGGACAGCCGATGTTTCCCTACAGGCCGTTTGTCAGCCCGTGGCAGATGATGCCGCCATTCCCGGGGATGATCCCGTTCGGAATGCCGCCGATACGTCCGATGCCGCTTCCAATGCCGCTGTATCCGCTGCAACCGCTGCATCCGCCCATGCCTATGCCATATCCACCGTCTCCGCCTAGACAGCCTCGCGCGAAGCTGCCTGTTTGCCCAGAACCAGTGGAGTCATCGTCATCATGTGAGTGTTCCTCGGCCAGCCCGGAGTACAGAAAGCGCAGACGCGTGAGAAGCAGCCGTGGCCCGCAGCCGTTTCACAACAACATGATGTTCCCGCCTACCCAGTGCGTCGCCTCCATGCCAGAGCAAGGCGCATGGCCAAACTGGGGAGACGGGCTCGATGAATCCTCTTCGTACTGAGAGGGACGGTTATGAACAAAGGACTCATACCAGCGATCGAAAAAGCTTTTCGTTGTGAGGTGCACGGGGTTAAGCCTAAGAGGAACGTCAATCTGCTCAAAACAGACCGGGGACACTGGATCATCAAAGGGTATAAGCAGTTGGAAAAAGCAGTATGGGTCACGGAGTTAGCCGATGCCTTGAGGCAAAAGGGCTTTGTTCACACGGTGCACTACGTCTCCGATGCGGAGGGCGCCAAAATTTTTCCTTACGAGGATCGTTATTACACGATCATGAAGCTGATCGACGGCGAGGAAGCCGACAACGCGTCGCTCTATGACGTGAAAAAGACAGCGGAGACGTTGGCGCGCTTCCATGTCGCGGCGCAAGGCTTTCCCGTCTCCCATTCGTATGCGTACGAAGGAAAGCCGAACTTGCTGGATAAATGGGAAAGCCGCCTGGAATACTTCGAGCGGCTCACCTGGATGATTGAGCAAAACGGCCCGCAAAACAAGCTGGAGCAAATCATCGCCCACTCGGCTGATGAAGTGCTGCGCGACGGCCAGCAGTTGCTGCAGTCTGCCTACAAGCTGCCGTTGACGCCGGAAATGTTCCTGGCCATGGAGAGAGGTACGCTCGCGCATCGGGACGTTGCCAGCCACAACTTTTTGCTCACCCAGCGGGGCAACTGCTATCTCATCGACCTGGATACGGTCGGCCACGACATTCAGCTCGTCGACCTCGTCCAGTTGATGTCGCGCATGCTGCTGATGCAGGACTATCGGATGGAATCGTTCGTGGAAGCGATGGAGGCATACAGCAACATTAACTATTTGAGCGACACGCAAATTTGGACCGTTCATCAACTGCTCCGTTACCCGGACAATTTTTTGCGCGAGGTGACAGGGCTGTACAGCAGGCGACCAGGCTACCATATGCGCGGCGTCCTGCAGCTTGTCATGCTAGAGGGAAAACTTGCCCAAAACCGGCAAAAGTTTTTGAATGACGGGGAGCGCATCTTCCAGCGTTCGCCGTGGGGAGAATATCATTTTGTCGGGTAAATTGCTCTTTTGTCCGCTCGGATTGGACGATACGAAAAAAACATCCCTCTTGCAAAAGAGGGATGTTTGTCTTGGAGACGCTAAGCTTACTTGGAAGCTGGCTTGGACAGGTCGATAGCGAACTTGGCAAAGCCGGATTCCAGTTGGCCGATGAATTTCAGGTTGGGCATTTTTTCGGCAAAAGGCTTCGCGTCTGGAGAAGAAGTGAAGGTTACGTTCACTTTTTCTTTGATTGGCGCAAACGTCCAGTTGTTGTCTGCTGCCGGGTTGATGTCTTTTTGGCTCAGGATGTAGTCGATCACTACTTGGCGGTTTTCATCCGGAGAATCGATGACGATGTTTTTGCCGTCCAGGCCAGGGAAGTTGCCGCCGCCGCCTGCGCGGTAGTTGTTGGTGACGACGATGAACTTGTCTTCCGGTTTGACTGGTTTGCCGTTGTAGGACAGGTTTTTGATGCGGTTCGCATCTTTGTTTTCCAGCTTGCCGTCAATCGCGTATTTGGATGGCTGTGTCACGTCGATTTGGTAGGTTACGCCATCAATTACGTCGTAGTTGTAAGTAGGGAACGCTTCGTTTATGAGCGGCTGCTCTTCTGTTTTCTTCACATCAATCTGGTTGAACTGGCCTGCGGAGCGCTCCAGCCATTCTTGCAGTTGGGAGCCGTTAATCAGAACAGCCTTCAATGTGTTTGGATAGATGTACAGGTCAGATACGTTTTTGATGGCGATCGTGCCTGCAGGGATGTTGGTGTAGTAGGATGCGCCGTTGCGGCCGCCTGCCTTGAATGGAGCTCCTGCGGACAGAACCGGAATGCCATCGTATTCTGTGCCTTTAATGTTTTTCTCTACGAACCATTTTTGTGCATTCGTCACGATCTGGATGGATGGGTCATCCTGTACCAGCGCGAAGTAGCTGAAGATAGGGGAAGACGTTTTCCCTACAGCGGAGCGCACCCATTCCACGGTGTGGTCGTGGTCTTCTTTGACGGCATCGAGAACGGCCTGATCTGCATCTGCCAAGGAAGCTTTGTTTGTTTTGTCGTAGATCGGAATCGTTTTGGTAACCGACTCAGCCACTTTCCATTTGCCGTTTTCTTGCTTCAGCGTCAGGTCGATCACGCCGAGGTTGTTGCCCCAGTAGCCAGGCATGACAGCCGGTTTGCCGTTGATAGTGCCTTTTTCGCCGTCAACGCCAGGGATGTTTTCAAAGCCAGGTCCCGGGAAGATGAGGTGGGAGTGGCCGAACAGGATCGCGTCAATGCCTTCGACCTTGCTCAGTTGGTAGCTCGCGTTTTCCAGGTTCGCTGCCGGTTCAACCGGGCCGATGCCGGAGTGCGGAACCGCTACGATGATGTCGGCACCTTTTTGCTTCATCTCAGGGATGAACTTTTTGGCGCTTTCCACAATGTCTTTGGCGATCACTTTGCCTTCCAGGTTCGCTTTGTCCCACTGCATGATTTGCGGCGGAACGAAGCCGATGACACCGACTTTCAAGGTTACTTCTTTACCGCTCTCGTCCTTGAACTTGCGCTCGAGGATTTGATAAGGAGTGAACATGTTTTTGTCGTTGTTCGGGTTGTTATCCTTGTCGTCGATGTAGACGTTGGAGTTGATGTAAGGGAATTTCGCGCCCTTCAGGCTGCGATCCAGATGTTCCAGACCGAAGTTGAACTCGTGGTTCCCGATGTTGCCAAGGTCGTAGTTCAACAGGTTCATCGCTTTGTAAACCGGGTGAGTTTCTCCGTCTTGCAGCGGATCGATTTTCGCTACGTAGTCGCCCAGCGGGTTTCCTTGCAGCAGATCGCCGTTGTCGATGAGGATGCTGTTTTTCGCTTCGTCTCTCGCTTTTTTAATCAGCGTAGCGGTTTTGGCGAAGCCGAACTCGTCCGTGGCTTTGTCTTGGTAATAGTCGTAGTTTACGATGTTGGTATGGATATCGGTAGTTTCAAGCAGGCGGAGCTTCAGGGTGGAGCCAGTTTCGGCGCTCACAGGGGTAACAGGGAACGTGAGAGCGCTGACAACTAAAGAAGTGCTGAGGAGAAAAGCGGTCAGCATTTGTTTGTTTGTCTTTTTCATTTTTTGGTTGACCTCCAATAAGTTCACAATAAGTGCCAAGCAAAAATAGTTTATCACTACAATCTGTAGATTGGTAGATAATTGTAGGTTAAGATTATTAAATTTTGTCTATTGACAAAAAAGATATAATGATTGCTCAATTTGCCGTTTGCCCGCGATAAATTTCTCGCCAATTACGAATCCTTGAGAGATTCACGTATGTCCCCCTTCAAACATGGCAAAACTAGGAAAAAAGGTATAAGAAGGGGTTCATCAAATCATGCGAAAAAAATGGATGGTGTACGCATCGTGGGGCGCTGCGCTTCTCACCGGTGTCGTATTGGGCATCCTGCTGGCAGGCAGCGGAGGCAGAGAGAACGGACTGCTTCAACTGCTGCATACAGACATCGGCAAGACGGCAACGGTGGCAGGAAAGCCGTATGAACTGGTGTTGACCCGCAGCTACTTGTGCGGCGTCCGGGATGAAGAGCGTCAACCGATCGCCGCAGGCCATTTGCCGGAAGCGATGGGGGATTACAAAGGCTGGGAGATCGTGACAGCCGATCCGAGCAAAATGATTTTAATGAGAAGGGAACAGGACATTTCTCCCGCATGCAAGGAGAACGGCCATTTCGGCTTGTCGGCGGACGGAATGCTGACGCTGTTTCACGGGGTTCCCGCCGAGCAGGACGTCATCCAGACGTTTTACCGCATCAACACGGCAAAAATGGAAGCGAGCCTGCCAAAAGAAGAGCTGGAGAGCTTGAAGCGGGGCATCCGCATTCGCAATCTGGCAGAGTATAACAGCGTCCTGTCGACGTACGGGGAGTTTCAACTGGATGGCGACTAAAGCGAGCAGAGGAAAAAGTCGGCGATCCCGCAGGGGGAATGGTCGGTTTTTTTCGTGCTGCCGTACTGTTGTGCTGCATTTCGTTACAAGTCTACAGCGATAATCCGCCACTTGTCCCACGGCGTGGAGCGGCGCAGCAGAAACGTCCACTCTTCGTTCCGTTCATGGTTGTCATGCGTGAAGTAAGTCAGGTGGACGTGGACCTCCGAGAGCAACGGCCCCCGCTCGTCAGAAGGAATGACGATTTCGGTCTTGCGGACGGAGGCTACGTCAGACAGCCGGGCAGGCAGCGGGAAGCCGTCTGTCGTCATTTGCAGGACGTGGTTGTCCTGTTCGTGCAGGGCAGTGAGGAAATACCCCACCAGCTCCTCGGCAGTAGCACCTGTGATCGTCGTCGCAAGCGAGCCGGACGCTTTTTCGATCATCAGGCTGTGGCTGGGATCGGGCTCCTTGCGCTTGTGGGTCGAGCTTCCGAAAAAGTGGATGCAAAAATGGCCGGGAAAGTCATTGCCCGCGATCGCCCCTGCACCGTGCGGCATGCCGTGCATGGAGGCGGCAAAATAAACGCCGTTGACCTCGACGAGAATCGCTCTGCGCTTCCATCTCCATTTGCCCTGGTAAATCTTTTTCATCGTCTGCGTATCTGTGCGCGTCAGCGGCTGCACATCGGCATGCCTGCTGCCCGCACGGCGCTGGACGTGGAACCGCTCGCCAGTCTCCAGGTCGATGACGGTGGCGTACTCCATGCGGCCGAAGGTGTGTTTGACCTGCTCCCACGGCGTCGCTTTGGCATAATGCACGCGTTCCACCTGCGCGACAAGCTCCTCGATTCGCTGGTGAACATCCGTCGGCAAAAGGTATTGCAGAGGCTTGTTGCTTTCAAACAAATTCCCGTCGTGGTCGTACACAAACTGGCGCTTTTTGACGGTCAAGGTGGCGCGAACCCAGTGGGGATTCACGAAAGCCGGAACCTTTTTTGCGGCAAACAGCCGTTTGACGAACGAATGCTGGGCGCGAACATTGAGCGTAGAGTGAAAAGGCGAAGTCGGCGATACAGAGACAGAAACGGTAATCGGTTCTTTGCCTTTCGCCTGGGCGGGCTGCTTTGCGCAGCAGACAGAGAAGAGAAGCGTGACGAGTAAGAAAGCGGCTAGTAAACGTCGCACCGAATCAGCACCTCCACCCTATATGGTTTCAAGACGAAACGGCGGAAATGAGCTGTAAATCTTGGCATCATAAGGCCGGAGGCGGGACGCCATACTGTACTCATACGGCGATCGAAGGAGGAATCTTTTCTTATGTCTACCATGCCCAGAGGTAGCTACAAGGACCAGTTCCACCAGCGTTTGTACGTTCAATTGAACCAAGGACACAACAAGCTCAATTACCAGCAGATCAACCGGATCCAGGAGCAGATGCAGAGCGGCGTAGATGAATACGCGCACATGCAGCACGATGTGTCGGACTCACTTGGAATGAACAAACACTAAAAGCGACGCCGTATGACCCGTTCCTTTTGGCAGGAGCGGGTTTTTGCATGGAAATACACGTTCGCTTTTCGAGCGCTTTGTGATACAGTAGAGAGTAGAAACTTTGCACACGGAGAGAGAGTGGACCATGCGCATTTTAGGAATCGACCCTGGCATTGCGATCGTTGGGTTTGGGGTTCTGGATAAACAGGGTAGCCAATTGCGTCCCGTCCAGTATGGCAGCATTCAGACAGAGGCAGGCTTGCCCGTTCCGCTTCGCTTGAAGCAGATTTTTGAAGCGATGCAAAGCCTGCTGGAAACGTATCGACCGGATCAAATGTCAGTAGAAAAACTGTTTTTCAATAAAAACGTGACGACGGCCTTCACGGTGGGGCAAGCGCGCGGCGTCATCCTGCTGGCGGCGGAGCTGGCCGGAGTGCCTGTGTATGAATACACGCCGATGCAAGTAAAGCAGGCGGTGACCGGCTACGGCGGGGCAGAGAAAAAGCAAATACAGGAAATGACCAAGCTGTTGCTGCGGCTGAAAGAAGTGCCGAAGCCTGACGACGTGGCGGATGCATTGGGCATTGCGATTACGCACGCACAGTTTCGGGCGTTCATCTCCATCTCGGAAGGAGTTCAAAAATGATTGATTTTGTGGAAGGGACACTCTGTTACCTCGATTCAGAATACATAGTGGTAGAAGCCGGAGGGATCGGGTATCGCCTGTTTTGTCCCAATCCGTACCAGTTTGTGCGCTACGAAGGCAGCAAAACCAAGCTGTACACGCACCATCACGTCCGCGAAGACGCGATATTGCTCTACGGTTTTGCCACCCGTGACGAGCGCGACCTGTTTCGCAAGCTGCTCGACGTGAACGGTATCGGGCCAAAGGGCGGCCTGGCGATTCTCGCGGCGGCGACTCCCGAGCAGTTGGTCATGGCGGTGCAACAGGAAAATGTGACCTACTTGACGAAGTTTCCTGGAATCGGCAAAAAGACCGCGCAACGAATCATTCTCGATCTCAAGGACAAACTGGTCGGATACACGCCATCGGCGATCCTGACCGTCGCGGCAGGCGATCTGACAGCAGGCGAGCAGGCGGTTTCCGCGTTGAACGAGGCGCTCGACGCCTTGACGGCGCTCGGCTACTCGGACGGCGAGCTGCAAAAAATCAGAAATGCGCTGTCGGAGAAATCAAAAGAGGGCGATAGTGTGGAAAAGCTCATCAAACAAGGGCTTGCCCTGCTCATGAGGGGGTAGGATTTTGGATCAGCGAATCATCACGACGCATATGAACTGGGAAGAAGATGCGGCGGAGTTGAGCCTCCGTCCCCGTTATTTGAATGAGTATATCGGACAGCAGCACGTCAAGGAAAACTTGAAAATTTTCATTGAAGCGGCGAAAATGCGCAAGGAATCGCTGGACCACGTCCTGCTGTACGGACCGCCGGGACTGGGCAAGACGACGCTGTCGCAAATTATCGCCAACGAACTTGGGGTGAACATCCGCACGACGTCCGGACCGGCGATCGAGCGGCCAGGCGATCTGGCGGCGATTTTGACCAACCTGCAGGAAGGCGACGTGCTGTTTATCGACGAGATTCACAGGCTGAACCGGAGCGTCGAGGAAGTGCTCTATCCGGCCATGGAAGACTTTGCGCTCGACATCATCATCGGCAAAGGGCCGAGCGCGCGCAGTGTGCGCCTCGATTTGCCGCCGTTTACGCTTGTGGGCGCGACGACGCGGGCAGGGATGCTCTCTGCGCCGCTGCGCGACCGCTTCGGGGTGGTGAACCGCCTGGAGTTTTACACCGTTCCCGAGCTGACCTTTATCGTCTCTCGGGCAGCGGATATTCTTCAGGTGATTATTCGCGAAGGCGGCGCGGAAGAAATCGCGCGTCGCTCGCGGGGAACTCCGCGCGTGGCGAACCGTCTGTTAAAGCGTGTGCGCGACTTCGCCCAGGTAAAAGGCGAGGGCGTCATCACGACGGAGATTGCCAAAGAAGCGCTGGAGCGGCTGCAGGTAGACGCCTGCGGACTGGACCATATCGACCATAAGCTGCTTCTCGCCATCATCGACCGCTTTGACGGCGGTCCGGTCGGGCTCGATACGATTGCCGCCACGATTGGCGAAGAGGCGCAAACCGTTGAAGACGTGTGCGAGCCGTATTTGATGCAGATCGGCTTCATGCAGCGGACGCCGCGGGGCCGCGTGCTGACCCCGAGCGCGTACCAGCACTTTGGGCGGGAGATGAAATCGTGAATCCAATAGCCAAGCTTCTCATTATCGGCGGAGCCGTGCTGATCGTCATCGGCCTGCTGTGGCAGGTGGGCGGCCGCTTTTTGCCGCTGGGACGCCTGCCTGGGGATATTGTGGTGGAAAAGGAAAACGTCAAATTTTACTTTCCGGTCGTGACGTGCATCGTCATCAGCATCGTGCTGTCTCTTGGGATGTATTTGTTCCGGCTTTTCAAATGAGGGCATTTGCCTTGCACACACAGCCTGTTTGTACGCCATCGGAGCCGTTTCGTCCGGTGGCTTTTTGTTTGCGTCGCCTGGTCCCATTTTGCGGGCGAGGGCAGGAAAATCGCCTGTGATTGTCGAAAAAGATGGGAGTACATGCCAATTTTCGACGAGATGAGATCAGGAGAAAGGAAGGACGTTGGACGACATGAAGAAGAAGTGGATGGGGAAAGTCCTTTCGGTGAGCCTGATGACAGTTGCTCTAATGGGAGGACCAGCGCCGGCCGAGGCGGCTTCTGAACATATCCGGGTGGCGCTCTTTGTGGATACGGGCAAAGGCTACAGGGGAGTTGTTCCTTCCGTTACGCTGACTGCTGAAAAAGGAATGGAAGTGACGTTAGCAGGCCCGGAAGGCAAGATCGAGTTGCCAGAATTAAAAGGGGAAGCTGCCCGTTACCGGGTGGATGAATATCATCTGATCGTGGCGCAGACGCCAGACTGGAACCAAGCGCAGCAAATCGCTCAGCTTTTGAGCCAGCGCAAATATGAAGGCTCGATTCAGGTGGCGAAACGAGGCGGACAAACCGTTTACCAGGTTGTCAGCGGTACATACGACACGTATCAGGCAGCGGCCAATCAAGTGGCGGCCGTGGCCCAGGCGACGGGGCAAAAGCCGGTTGTCCAAGGCCCGCTCCGGCTGGAAGCGGGGCAGTTCAAAAGCTTGAGCGAAGCCCAGAAATGGCAGGAGTCGTTTGAGCAAAAAGGCATCCCGGCGTACCCTGTGCTGTTGTCAAACGGCGAAAAAGTCAAATACGCGGTCTGGATCGGCGACGAGGTCAGCCAGGAAGCGCTCGCTGCATTGGCGCGCAAAGCGAGCAGCGCTTTTCCGAACTTTTCCTACAAGGCGCCTGACAGCCAGTCGTATGTCGTACTGAAGCAAGATGTTTACGGCTCTCCGGATGAGCCGATCTGGAAGTACGTATTCTCGCCGCAAGCCAAGCTGACGGTCGAGGCGAAAAAGGCGGAGCCGGAAGCGTTGATCGGCGTCGTGGAACGCGAGCAGCGGACGTACCGCGGCGAGATGGAGCTGTCGGAATACAACGGTCACTTGACGGTTGTAAATGAACTGCCGCTGGAGGAGTATCTGTACGGGGTTGTCGGCTCGGAAATGGCTCCGGGCTGGCCGCTGGAAGCGTTGAAAACGCAGGCGGTCCTGTCGAGAACGAGAGCTTTGTGGCAAGGAAACAAGTACGGGATTGCCAACGTGTCGGATACGGTGACGGAGCAGGCGTATTACGGCTATGGAAAAGAGTCGGAGGACGTCCGCGAGGCGGTGGATGAGACGGCAGGGGAAGTCATCTACTACCAGGGCAAGCTCGTCGAGTCCCTGTTCTACTCGAACGCAGGCGGAATGACCGCCGATGGCACAGAAGTGTGGGGAAATCCCGTTCCGTATTTGCGGCCCGTCGAGAGCGACGATACGTATCCGCTGGAAGCGGCGAGCCTGTGGTATCGGGTAAAGCTCGCGGACGGGACGATCGGATATGTGCGCAGCGACCTGGTGCGGCTGACAGGCACAGAGGCCAATGGCGCCAGAATAGCCGTCATCACAACGGAAAACACGAACTTGCGCACGGGTCCGAGCACGACGACGCATCGGGTTTTGTCTACCTTGCCAAGCGGCGCTGAGGTGACGATTCTTTCCGAAGAGGCCGAGGAAAATGCTTATGCGTGGACGCGTGGCCCGTTTACTTCCGCTGAACTGACGGCCTTGCTCAATGCGAACCAGGACAAAAACAAGGCACCGCGCATTCAGGGGAACGTCACCAGTCTGAAAGTGACGAAGCGAGGACCGTCCGGGCGCGTGATCGCGATGGAGGCGAACGGGGTTCAGATTGCCGTTCCTTCCCCGGATGCCTTCCGCTCGCTTTTCCAGCAAGGGGGAAGCCCGATTCGCAGCACGAAGTTTGATGTCGAAGTGATCCAGGGCGGCAAGCAGGGAGGACCGCAGTTCCTGTTCCGCGGCTACGGCTTTGGACACGGCCTCGGGGTGTCGCAATACGGCGCTCGCGCAATGGCGGAGAAAGGGTATGACTACCTGCAGATTTTGCAACACTATTACCAGGATGTGACAATTGACAAGTAAGGCTTTTGCCACATGAACTGTCATTAAAGGAGTTAACGATTCGTGGACGTGCAACAATTTGATTTTGAACTGCCGGAGCATCTGATTGCCCAGCATCCATTGAAAGACCGGACAGCTTCGCGGCTGCTCGTTTTGAACAAACAGACTGGCGCCATTTCCCATCAGCGCTTTACCGACTTGATCGACCATTTGCAGCCGGGGGACGTGCTCGTCATGAACGACAGCCGCGTGCTGCCCGCAAGGCTGATCGGCGAAAAGGCCGAGACGGGAGCGAAGATCGAGGTGCTTTTGCTCAAATCGCTCGGGGACGATCGCTGGGAGACGCTGGTAAAGCCAGGCAAGCGGATGAAGCCGGGAACGGAAGTGGTCTTTGGCAACGGGCTTTTGCGCTGCGTATGCGAAGAAGCGACAGAGACAGGCGGGCGGATCGTACGCTTTTTGTACGAGGGCATTTTTTACGAGATTCTCGACCAGTTAGGTTCGATGCCGCTGCCTCCTTACATTCATGAGCAGCTTGAAGACAGCGAACGGTACCAGACGGTGTATGCGCGCGAGCGAGGCTCAGCGGCGGCGCCGACAGCCGGGCTGCACTTCACCAAGCCTTACCTGGAGCAAATCGCTGCAAAAGGCGTACAGCTCGCGTACGTGACGCTGCACGTCGGACTCGGCACGTTCAGGCCGGTCTCTGCCGACTCGGTCGAGGAGCACGTCATGCACGCCGAGTATTACGAGATTCCGGAAGAAACCGCTGAGCTGGTGAACAAGGCGAAGGCGGAGGGGAGAAGAGTCATTGCGGTCGGAACGACCTCGTGCCGGACGCTGGAGACGGTCGGACGTGCGAACGGCGGCAAGCTGGCGGCGACGTCGGGCTGGACGGACATCTTCATTTACCCGGGATACACGTTCTCGATTCTCGACGGGCTTTTGACGAATTTTCATCTGCCCAAGTCGACGCTCGTGATGCTGGTCAGCGCGCTGGCTGGCAAGGAGCATGTCATGAATGCGTACAAAGCGGCCGTCCAGGAGGAATATCGCTTCTTCAGTTTTGGGGACGCGATGCTGATCGTTTAAAAAAGGTACACATCCCACCCGTATAAGTGTATACTTATAAGTCGGGTGGGTTTACTTCACTCTCAAGTTTTCTTATAATAGGAAAGACTTACATACATAGCTTGAGGAGTGCGACAATTTGGCTGTACGCTACGAATTAATCAAAACATGCAAGCAAACAGGCGCTCGTCTCGGAAAGCTGCACACTCCCCATGGGACGATTGACACTCCTGTCTTCATGCCAGTCGGCACGCAGGCAACGGTCAAGACGATGAGTCCCGAGGAACTGAAAGCGATCGGAGCGGGCATTATCCTCAGTAATACCTACCATCTGTTTTTGCGTCCGGGGCATGAAATCGTCCGCGAAGCAGGCGGGCTGCACGGCTTCATGAACTGGGACCGCGCCATTCTGACGGACTCCGGCGGATTTCAGGTGTTCAGCCTGAGCAACCTCCGCAAGATCACAGAGGAAGGGGTTTCCTTCCGCTCTCATCTGAACGGGGAAAAGCTGTTTATCGGCCCGGAGGAGGCCACCCAGATTCAAAACGCGCTCGGCGCCGATATTTTCATGGCGTTTGACGAGTGCGCGCCCTATCCTGCGGAGTACGACTACGTGAAAAAGTCGATGGAGCGCACGACCCGATGGGCGGAGCGCTGCCTGAAGGCGCACTCACGGCCGAACGAGCAGGCTCTGTTCGGGATCGTACAGGGCGGAATGTTCAACGACCTGCGCGAGCAAAGCGCCAAAGACCTCATCTCCATGGATTTTCCGGGATATGCGATTGGCGGGCTGAGTGTGGGCGAACCGTTTTCCTTGATGTACGAAGTGCTGGAGCATACCGTTCCGCTGCTTCCGGCAGGCAAGCCTCGCTACCTGATGGGAGTAGGCTCGCCAGACGCTCTGATCGACGGCGCAATCCGCGGCATTGACATGTTTGACTGCGTCTTGCCGACGAGGATCGCTCGCAATGGGACATGCATGACAAGCCAGGGACGACTGGTCATCCGCAATGCCAAATACGCACGCGACTTTACTCCGCTCGACCCGAATTGCGACTGCTACACGTGCAAGAATTACACCCGCGCTTACATCCGCCATCTCATCAAGGCGGAGGAGACCTTTGGCATCCGTTTGACCACCTACCACAATCTGCATTTCCTCGTGAAGCTGATGGAGCAGGTGCGCCAGGCGATTGCTGAAGACCGCTTGCAAGATTTCCGGGACCAGTTTTTCGCTCAGTATGGATTGAGTGAAGATAGATCTTTTTAATCGAGGGGGATTTTCATGGAGGGCTTGACTCAGTTTTTACCGATTATCATCATGTTTGCGATTTTCTACTTCTTGCTGATTCGTCCGCAACAGAAGAAAGCCAAACAGCGCAACGCCATGCTTGCAGCTCTGAAAAAGGGCGACAAAATCGTCACCATCGGCGGCATGCACGGTACGATTCAGGAATTGAACGACGACTCGGTGACGCTGCGCATCGCGCACAACGTCAACGTTACGTTTGATCGCGGCGCGATCAACAGCGTTGTTTCTACAAGCAACGAGCCAGCGAAAAGCGAGCCGGCAAAAGCGGAAGCGGAAAAAGAAGAGTCCAAATAAAGCAAAACAAAAGCAGGTGGGAGTTCCCGCCTGCTTTTGTTTTGCTTTTTGCCTGCCAAGCTTTTTACCGTCTCGGCTTGAAGCCTTTGGGCTTGTTGCTGGAGTTGGCCGAATTGACTCCGAGAATCCCTCCCAGCGCGGCAATGCCGAACGCGCCGAGCAAAAAGAGGAGCGTTCCCCACTGCATCGGGGCATCGAAGCCAAGAAAGCCGATCAAAAGAATCAGAAGAAAATAGGAGAACCCGGTCAAGCCTCCGTAGTACCAGCCTTTGCCGCCGCAGCGCTTTCCGGTGACGAAACCGCCGACGAGCAAGGCAATCGCGTTGATGATGTACGTAAAATAAGGCAGAGAGCCTTCGCGCATGCTGGTAAAGCTAAGAAGCAAGGTAGCGAGCAATGCCCCAAACAAGACAAGTCCTGTCGTGTACAAAAGTCCTGTCAGCACAGAGGTGGACGCACTCCGCACGGTATTTACCCCCTCACTGGTCACTGTTTGTACCATCTATATGAAAGGCCTGGCCGCTGTATTCATCTTCGCGTTGAACATTGGGAGGAATTTTCGTATGATGGATGGGGAACGAGACGGGGGTGAGGAAGAATGATTAAAACGTACTTTTACAACCATTCAGAGCAGAAAATGTTTCACGATGTTGATTTGTCCACAAAAGATCAATGGCTGAAATCTCCCGAGGACTTGCTCTGGATCGACCTGTATGATGTGGGGAACAACGAGTTGCCCTATATTGCCAAAATCTTCGACTTTCACCCGCTGGCCATCGAGGACTGCCTGCACGTCAGTCCGCGGGCCAAGGTAGACAAGTACGACGATTATTATTTCTTCGTTTTTCACGCCCTGCGTTACAATGAAGAAAGCGACGACGAGATTACCACGGTAGAACTGAACGTTTTTCTCGGCCCCAACTACATCGTTACGATTCACAAATCGCCGATGAACACGATAGGCCGGATCGCTGCCATGTGTCACCGCAACAATTCCTATCTGAACCGGGGGCCTGATTACTTGCTCTATGCGATCGTAGACGGGATTACCGATGAGTATTTCCCGATTATCGACCGGATCAGCGTGCGGATTGACGAACTGGAGGACGAGATTTACGAGCATCAGATGGAGGAAATTACGGAAGAGTTCCTGGCGCTGAAGCGGACGATTATTTTGATTAGGCGTGTCATCATGCCGCAAAAACGAATCTTCGCCAACGTGAATGGCCGCTTCTCTTTCGACATTTCCGAGGAAAACGTTCCGTTCTACAGCGACTTGACCGACCACCTGGAGCGCATCTCGGACTCAACCGAGACGTTCCGCGACCTGGTGAACGGTGCACTCGACACGTACTACACGATCATCAGCGCGAAGACGACGGAAACGATGCGTGTTCTCACAATTATTTCCACGATCATCCTGCCGCTTACATTCATTACCGGCTTGTTCGGGATGAACACGTTCGGCTGGCTGGGCGAACAGGCAGAGCCTTACATGCTGATCGTCGCACTCGTCATCATGCTGGCGATGACCTTTTTCATGCTGCACATCTTCCGCAAACGAAAGTGGTTGTAATTGGAGCTAATAGTTGCAAGCCCCCTGCCGAACACTACTAGCAAATGTTCGTTAGGGGGCAGCGGGAAGTGGAAGATATTTCAACAATCATATTGCGCACCCTTTTCTCGTATTTTTTCCTCCTGATCTTGCTCCGCGTCATGGGCAAGCGAGAACTGGGAAAGTTGTCCGTTTTTGATGTCGTGATCTCTATCATGCTGGCGGAAATGGCGGCACTGGCTATCGAAGACGTGGAAAAGCCCGGACTTCGGTTTTATTTGCCGATGCTGCTGATTGCTCTGATGGAAGTCGGAATGGCGTACCTTTCACTCAAAAGCAAAAAGTTTCGCGATGTTGTCGACGGCTCCGCCGATATGATTATCGAAAACGGGGAAATTCGCGAGCAAGCGATGCGCCGAAATCGGCTGAATATGGATGACCTGCTGGTTCACCTGCGGCAAAAAAACGTCAAAAACATCGCAGACGTCGAGTTTGCGCTGATAGAGCCGACAGGGCAGATGAGCATCTTTTTGAAGCAGGAAAAAGAACATCTTACGCGTGAAGATGTGGGACTGCCTGACGAAAAGCCGGTAAGTCCTGTTTCTTATAAAGGTCTGCCGATTCCGTTGATTCTCGACGGCAAGGTCAGGCAGGAGGCTTTGCAAAAAATCGGGCAAAATCAGTTGTGGCTGAAGCGGGAAATCCGCAAGTACGGGATCAAGGACATTCGCGAAGTGTCCTTTTGCAGCATTGACGAGCGTGGCATCATCTACCTCGACAAAAAAGACAAGCCGCTACACTAGGTGTTAGCGGCGGGGGAAGAACACGGCGAGCTGCTCGCCGATCCACGGAATGAGGCGGACGTCCTGCTTGCCCAGGACGCGCATCGCCACGAGCAGCACTACGTACAGCAAGGTGCTGATGCAGGTGCTGGCGAGAAGCAGCTTGCCTGTCGAGGAATGCAGGAACCAGTGATCCGCCATGTACGAGCCGAGGTAACCCATGGCCAGCATGGCGATCCCTATTTTTCCGAACTCCCATACGTCGATGACAAAGCCGATTTTTTTGATGAGACTGGCAAAATGAAGCAGCGTCCCCAACGTGATGCCGATGTTGGTGGCGATTACCGCGCCGTGGATGCCGAAAGCGGGCTGGGCGGTAAACATGAACATAGCCCCTGTCTTGATGATGGCGCTAAGCAGCGTATTGCGAAAGACGACCTGGGCGTAGTCGAGACCTTGCAAGGCAGCAGCCAGCGGCGCCTGGAAAAACAGAAAGACGGAAAAGGGAGCAAGCTCCTTCAACAGCACGCCGACCTCACGATATTCGCTGCCGTAGAGCAGCACGCACAACGGCTCGGCAAAAATAGTTAGCAGGACGGTACAAGGTGCTCCGATTACGAGTGTGATGCGCATCGCTTGGTAGATGCGCCGATGCACGAGAGGAGCATTTTTTTGATAGGCAGCCTCGGCGACGGCAGGAACGAGCGAAACGGACAAGGAATAGGTTAAAAAAGTGGGAAAAAGCAGCAGCGGGACCGCCATCCCGGCAAATTGCCCGTACAGCCCGGTTGCGGCTGCCGTCGTGTAGCCTGCGATGACGAGTGCGAGCGGAACGAGCATCGGCTCCAGGACGTAGGCGATGGAACCGATGATGCGGCTCAGCGTGACGGGCAGGGCGACGTGGATCAGTTGGGACAAGTTCGCCTTGCTTCTGGAAACTGCTTTGCGAAACGGCGTTTCCAGAAGCTGGGCGGCCGCTTTTTTGCTTCCTTTTCGGTATTGCCAGAGAATGTAGAGGAGTCCGGCGGCTTCCCCGAAAATAATGCTGGCGACCGCACCGGCCGTGGCGTACTCGATCCCTGCCGCCAAAAACGACATCGTCATGACGACGACCAGCGCCATGCGGGCTACTTGCTCCAGCAGTTGGGAGACGGCTGTCGGAATCATGTTTTGCTTGCCCTGGAAGTACCCGCGCAGCACGAGGGAAATACTGGAGATCGGAATAACGGGGATGGCGGCGAGCATGACGATATGGGCGCGAGGGTCAGTGAACAGGGCACCCGCAATCCAGTGGGAAAACAACAGGAGCAGCGTGCAGATGAACAGGCTGATGCCGCCGGCCACCGACAAGGCCAACAGCAGGTAGCGCCGGGTCAGCCGCGGATTGTTCGCCGCTTCCGTCTCTGCCACTTGCTTGGCGATGGCAACAGGCAGGCCGAACGTCGTCACCGTAATCAGAAAGTACAACAGGGGCACGACCATTTGATACAGCCCCATTCCTTCCGCTCCGATGATGCGTGAAAGCACGATCCTGTGAGCAAAGCCAAACACTTTGGTGATGCCGCCAGCAATGATGAGGATAACCGTTCCGTAAAAGAATGACTGTCTCATGGAAGGCTCCTTTGCAACGAAAAATTCACTCAGTAAAGAATATGGACGTGCCGCTGTCGGCATGACTACTTTGAGGGGGAAACGGAGATGGACCAAGCGCAAAAACAGGAATGGTATGGGCGAGTAGCAAGTCTTTGCCAGAGCAAGGCCGAGGAATTTGCCATGCTGGGTTATGAAAATGTGGAGGCTACGGACGTGTGGGAATGCGTCACGAACGGGTACAAGGAATTCCCCCCGATGCACCGTCTCGTCAACGATATTCTGTCTCTCAAGCCGAACAAATACATGAACTATCTCATGATTCAAATGTATAAAAATTCTTAGTGAAACTTCCTGTCTCTACATTCGTATAAGTAGCATGCTCATTGTAGATAAGGGGTTGGTTACCATGGTTCGCTCTTCCAGCAATAATTGACACGTTTTTTCATACTTCGCTATAATGGGCATATTGGTTTCTCGCCTTGGCGCGGGACCCTGTTTATGAAAGAGGGGTATCACAACGATGATAAAATGGGGAAGATTTCTCCTGTTCCTGGTTGTTGTCGGCCTTTTGGCGACACTTGTGTCAACTACGACCAAACAGGTGGCAGGAAACATCACTCTCGGTCTGGACCTGCAGGGCGGGTTTGAGATTTTGTACGAGGTTGAGCCTCTTGAGGCTGGACACAAGGTTGATATCGAGCTGTTGAAATCAACCGCACACATGATTGAGAAACGGATTAACATCGGTGGCGTGGCAGAGCCTGTGATCTCAACCGAGCTGCCAAACCGGATTCGCGTGCAAATCGCTTCGCAATCCGCCGATCAGGACAAGCTGCGCGAGCTGATCGGCAAACCGGCTGTACTGACGTTCCGCGACGAGTCGGGCAAGATCATCCTGCAAGGTAGCGACCTGGCGCCAAACGGGGCAGCGGTCGGCTACGATGACTTGAGACGCCCGTTGGTAACCTTGAAATTTTCCGACGCGAAAAAAGTAGAGGAAGTTACCCGCGCGAACCTGTACAAGCGCATGGCGATTTATTTGGATGAAAACATGCAAACAAATCCTACCATTCAAGCTGTGATTACAAACGGAAGCGCTCAAATCACAGGAGACTATACCCAAGAGACTGCACAGGAACTGGCTGACCTGCTCAATTCCGGTGCGATGCCTGCGAAGCTGACAGAGAAACAAGTGACATCGGTAGGGGCTTCCCTCGGTGCGCTGGCTCTGGAGAAAACGCTCTATGCCGGCTACATCGGGGCTGCCTTGATCTTCGTGTTCATGCTGCTCGTCTACCGCATGCCAGGGATGATTGCCAATATTACGCTGGCCGGGTTTACTTATTTTTGTATGGTCGTACTCGACTGGATGGATGCTACCCTGACGCTGCCTGGTATCGCCGGTTTTATTTTGGCAGTAGGGATGGCGGTCGATGCGAACATCATTACGTATGAGCGTATCCAAGAAGAAATTCGCTCGGGCAAAACGATTTTGTCGGCATTCCGTGCCGGTGAGCGCCGTTCCTTGATTACGATTATCGACGCGCACGTGACGACGTTGATTGCGACAGGCGTGTTGTTCTACTTCGGGACAAGCTCCGTGCAAGGTTTTGCTGTCGTACTGGCAATGACAATCATCGTGAGTGTGATTACCAACGTGTTTGGGTCTCGCTTCCTCCTCTGGCTGGTGGTCCGTTCCAACATGTTTAAAAAGCCGTTCTGGTTCGGGGTAAAGGAGAGTGAGATCGGTGAGCTTTGATCGTGAACACACTGTCGTTCGATTTGACATCGTAAAGAATCGCCGGAAGTTTTTCATTTTCTCTTCCGCGATTATCGTCATCGGTTTTTTGTTTATGCTGTTCCAGGGGCTGCACCTTGGCGTTGACTTCAAGGCGGGGACCCGTCTGGACATTTACGTAGGAAAAGAGTTCAACCCGACTGACGTCGAAGCGGTGTTGAAGCAGGAGATTCCGGACGTATCCTTTTCCAAGGTGACGCCGTACGGAACGAATCAGGCGTACACCCGCTTCGATCAAACGATTTCCTCTGACACACTGATGAAGGTAGAAGAGGCGTTGAAGAAAAAATTCGGCGATCAGGTAACGAAGCAAGTATCGTCCGTTGACCCGAGTATCGCCCAGGAAATGGTGAAAAAGGCAGCGATTGCGGTAGCGATTGCCTCGCTCGGGATCGTCGTTTACATCGCGATTCGCTTCCAGTTGCTGTTCGGGATTGCCTGCGTCGTCGGGCTTTTGCATGACGTGATTATTCCGATCGCGCTGTTCTCCGTGTTCGATCTGGAGGTAGACATTACCTTCATCGCCGCGCTGTTGACGATTCTCGGTTACTCGATCAACGACAAAATCGTTATTTTTGACCGTATCCGGGAGAACTTGCGCACCATGAAGTCCAAAACGATTCCGGATTTGGAGCATCTGGTGAACGTGTCTCTCTGGCAAACGATGCGCCGTTCCGTCTACACCGTAGCGACCGTGTTCTTTACCGCTCTTGCTATCGCGGTACTCGGCAGCGAAAGCATTCGCAACTTCTCGCTGGCGCTTTTGTTCGGTCTGGTGAGCGGTACGTACTCCTCGATCTTTATTGCTGCTCAAGTTTGGGTAAACTTGAAGGAGCGGAATATGAGAAAGAAAAAAGAAGCGTAATCCATTTGCTTCAACAAAAGCTTTCGCAACGTAGACCGCAGGGATTTTTCCCTGCGGTTTTCTACTCTTACACAAAAAAGCGTGCGGATGGAGGAGGAGATAGCGATGGGTGATGATCGGCTGGCAAAAGCCCAGTTTGGCGCGTGGGTAGGCATTGTGGGCAATCTCGCGCTGGCAGGAGTGAAGCTCGCGATCGGGCTTGCGGCAAAATCGCAGGCGCTGATCGCAGACTCCGTCCACTCGGCGTCCGATGTTGTCGGATCGGTGGCTGTTCTGATCGGTCTGCGAGCGGCAGAGCGTCCGCCTGACGCCGATCATCCGTATGGACACGGGAAAGCGGAGTCGATCGCAGCGATTATCGTCTCGGTGTTGCTGGCGATTGTCGGCTTTGAAATTGCGATGTCGTCGCTCAAGGCGTTTTTCGCTCCGCTGGAAGCTCCCGGCTTGCTGGCTGTCTGGGCCGCCATCGGCTCGATGATCGTCAAGGAGTGGATGTTCCGCTACAAGTACAAGCTCGGCAAAAAGCTGAACAGCCAGTCGCTGATTGCCAACGCCTGGGAGCATCGCTCGGACGTCTATTCGTCTTTTGCGGCGCTGGTGGGAATCGGCGGCGCGATTGCCGGGGAGTGGCTGGGAGTAGCGTGGATGCTGTACCTGGACCCGGCTGCCGGAATTTTCGTTTCTGCCCTCGTGCTGAAGATGGCGTACAGCATCATGATGGAATCCATTCACAGCACGCTCGACCACGTTTTGCACGAAGAGGATACGCAAAAGCTACGCCAGGCGATCGAACAGGTCGAAGGCGTGCTGCGGATTGATTCGTTGCGAGCGAGAGAGCACGGGCACTACCAGATTGTCGATGTAAAAATCAGCGTAGACCCGTCGATTACTGTGCTTGCGGGGCATCAAATCGGCAAGCGTGTCAAGCATACGCTGCTGGAAACATTCGCAGAAGTCCGCGACGTTTTTGTCCATGTCAACCCATACGATCCCGCTCCCCGGCAAAAACCGTAAAAACGCCATGTTTTATGCAGTTGTCAGTCTCCCGCTCCATCCTCTATAATGAATGAGGATTGGAGGAGAGCCTATGCTGAAAGCGAAAACACGCTGGAAACTGGCCACCTACGATGAACAGATTGCGGCCAGTATAGCTGAGGAGTGCCAGCTAACTCCGCTCGTGTCCAAGCTGCTGGTGATTCGCGGCATCGACACAGCGCAGAAGGCCCGTGATTTTTTGCAAGCTGGCCCGGAATTGTTTCATGACCCTTTTTTGCTGGATGGAATGGAACAGAGCGTGCATCGCATTCAACAAGCCATAGAGAGGCAAGAGCCGATCTGCATTTACGGCGACTATGACGCGGACGGGGTCAGTTCCACATCGTTAATGGTACATCTGCTGCGCCAACTCGGCGCTGTTTTTGACTACTACATTCCCAACCGTTTTACCGAAGGGTATGGGTTACATAAAGACGCCTTGGCGCATCTGCATAAAAGCGGTTACAAGCTGATTATTACCGTCGACACAGGAATCAGTGCAGTAGAGCAGGTAGCGTATGCCACACAGTTAGGTCTTGACGTCATTGTAACCGACCACCACGAACCTCCGGCTGTCATCCCGGAGGCATTTGCTGTGATTAACCCGAAAAAGCCGGGCTGTACGTACCCGTTTGACATGCTCGCGGGAGTCGGGGTCGCCTTCAAGCTGGGGCATGCCTTGCTGAAGGAGCCTCCTTTGCACTTGGCCGACCTGGCTGCACTCGGGACGATCGCCGACTTGGTGCCATTGGTCGATGAAAACCGGATTCTCGCCAGGGTAGGACTGAAGCGGCTGAACCAGACGCGCAATATCGGCTTGCAGGCGCTCATCCGCGTGTGCGGGCTGGCTGACAGCGAGCTGTCGGCAGGCCATGTCGGATTTGCCCTCGGACCGCGGCTGAATGCGAGCGGACGGCTGGAGACGGCAGAGTCCGCCGTCAAGCTGCTGACGACCGAGGATCAGGCCGAAGCCGAGCAGTGTGCGCAAGCTTTGGACGACCTGAATCGCGAGCGCCAGGAACTGGTGGCGGCGATGACGGAAGAAGCCGTACAGATGGTGAGAGAGCTGTACCCACCGGAAGAAAACAACGTCCTCGTGCTGGCCAAGGAAGGCTGGAACGTCGGCGTCGTGGGAATTGTGGCGTCTCGGCTGGTCGAGCTGTTTTACCGTCCGACCATCGTGCTCGGCATCGACCCGGAAAAAGGCACGGCCAAAGGCTCGGCGCGAAGCATTGCCGGCTTTGACATGTACGAAGGGCTGACCGCGTGCAAGGAATGGCTCCCGCATTTTGGCGGACATACCATGGCGGCAGGGATGACCTTGCCTGTGGAAAATCTCGACCTGCTGCGCAACAGGCTGAACGAACTGGCAGGCCAGTGGCTGACGAAAGAAGACTTTATCCCGCTGACCAAGGTCGATGTGGCGATGAGCATGGAAGAGATCAGCCTGGAGGCAGCGGAGCAGTTGGAGCGGCTAGCTCCGTACGGAATGGGCAACCCGACTCCGCTCGTCATGCTGGAGGAAGTGGAAACCCAGGGAATGCGCACGATCGGGCGCGACGACAATCATTTGAAATGCACACTCGTCAGGTCAGGCCAAGCGTTGGATGCCATCGGCTTCAACTGGGCGCACGTGACGAAAAAGGTGACCCCGAAAGCGCGCTTTCAGGTGCTGGGCGAGCTGTCGGTCAATGAATGGAACGGCAACCGCAAGCCACAGTTGACCATTCGCGATTTGTCGGTCAATCACCAGCAAGTTTTTGATTGGCGGGGAAGTCGTGATAAAGTAGAAAAATGGAAGCAGCTTGCAGCGGAGTCAGAAACGGTGACGATCGTATTTCGCACGGAAAGCTACGAGCAGTTGGCGCAGAAGACGGCAGAAGCGCAGTTGTCGTCGCTGCTGTTGCTCGGGCCATCCGCAAAGCTCGAACACGAAGGGCCGAAGCAGACGATCATCCTCTACGATCTACCCAAGCGCCGGGCGGATTTGCATGCGATCAGTGCCATGCTGCAACAGGCCGAGCGCATCTACTGCCTGTTCGGCGACCCGGATTTGGGGATGGAGCGGCTTTCCTGTCCGAGCCGGGAGCACTTCAAGCAATTGTACCAGTTTTTTGTGCAGGTGCCAGTTGTCAAGCGCATTCATCTCGACGCGCTGGCCCGCAAGCTGCAATGGAAAAGGAACTTGCTGGACGGGATGCTCGCCATTTTTGTCGAGCTGCAGTTTGTCAGCGAGGACGCAGAACAGTACCGCTTGCAGCAGACGGTAGAGAAAAGGCCGCTGGAAAGCTCGGTTATTTATTCGGAGTGGAAGGAAGAGGCACAGCTTGCCACGGATTTGCTGCTTTCTTCTTCGGAATCATTGATTCAAACGTTTCAACAGTTGGTGACACCTGTCACCGTATAGGAGGAATTTTTCATGGATTACAAACAATACATTCGCGTCATTCCGGACTTCCCGCAACCGGGGATTCGTTTCAAAGATATCACCACGCTGCTGAAAGACGGCTCCGCCTACCGCGCTGCGATTCAGGATCTCGCTGAATTCGCCCGCGAAGTGCAGGCAGACGTCATCGCAGGTCCGGAAGCACGCGGGTTTGTTGTGGGGGCTCCTCTGTCTTACGAGCTCGGAATCGGCTTTGTGCCGATCCGCAAATCCGGCAAGCTGCCTTACGAGTCGATCAAAGCGGACTACGACCTTGAGTACGGCAAAGACGCGCTCGCGGTACACGTAGATGCGGTTACGCCTGGGCAACGCGTTCTGATTGCAGACGACCTGTTGGCAACCGGGGGAACGATCGAAACGACGATCAACCTGATTGAACAGTTGGGCGGAAAAGTGGTAGGCGCTGCTTTCTTCATCGAGCTGTCCTACCTGGAAGGCCGCAAAAAAATCGGCGACGTGCCGATCAAATCTTTGGTGCAATATTAATTGAACCATCAACGAAAAACGGGCTATATGCCCGTTTTTTTCTTTTTTCCGCGCCCTGTTCATACTTTACAGGGGAAACAGCTTTACAATACGAACGACATAAAAGATAATAGTATGAAATAGACATGACGTTTTTTTTCATCCAGACAAACGATCGATTATTCGAGCCTGCTTCTACGCAACAACTTCAACCTTTAAAGGCTTTTTTTTATCCGCAACGAAGCCTTCGCCTGTGACATAAGGCTTGGCAAAGCCAAGTTTTCCAATGAGAGGATAAGGGAAGGGAACTATGATTACCGGCATTGATGAGGTAGTAAAAAAAGCAAGCACCTATTTATCACAATCGGATCTGGACCTGATTACTCGCGCCTATCAGTTGGCTGAAAAAGCCCATGAGGGGCAGATCAGAAAATCAGGTGTTCCGTACATCATGCACCCGATTGCCGTGGCAGGGATTCTCGCAAACCTGCACATGGACGCCGTGACGATTGCGGCCGGGTTTTTGCATGATGTGGTGGAAGACACCGACGTTACGCTTGACGATCTCCGGGAACAGTTCGGGCCTGATGTGGCTCTGCTGGTAGATGGGGTAACCAAGCTGGAAAAAATCAAATACAAGTCCAAGGAAGAGCAGCTTGCCGAAAATCACCGCAAGATGCTGGTCGCCATGGCCCAGGACATCCGTGTCATCATGATTAAGCTGGCAGACCGGCTGCACAACATGCGGACGCTGCGGCACATGTCCGAAGAAAAGCAGCGGGAAATTTCCGATGAAACGCTGGAAATTTTCGCGCCGCTTGCCCATCGCCTGGGGATTGCCTCCGTCAAATGGGAGCTGGAGGACACGGCGCTGCGCTATTTGAATCCGCAGCAGTATTACCGGATCGTCAACCTGATGCAAAAAAAGCGGGTGGAGCGAGAGGCTTACCTGAATGAAGCGTCGGACACGATCAGGGAGAAGCTGGGCGAGCTGAATATCGAGGCGGAAATATCGGGGCGTCCCAAGCACATATACAGCATCTTTAAAAAGATGACCAAGCAAAACAAGCAGTTCAACGAAATTTACGATCTGCTGGCGCTGCGCATTATCGTGAACGACATTCGCGATTGCTACGCGGTATTGGGAATCGTCCACACTTTGTGGAAGCCGATGCCTGGCCGCTTCAAGGACTACATCGCGATGCCCAAGACGAACATGTATCAATCGCTGCACACGACGGTGATCGGGCCAAAAGGCGAGCCGCTGGAAGTGCAAATTCGCACATGGGATATGCATCAGACGGCAGAAATCGGGATCGCGGCGCACTGGGCGTACAAGGAAGGCAAAAGTGTCGTGCAAGGCTCGTTTGCCGAGAAGCTGGGCAGCTTGCGCGAGATCATCGAAGGCGGCTCCGAGGAAGCGCCCAACGCCCAGGAGTTCATGGAAAGTCTCAAGCAGGACTTGTTCTCGGATACGGTCTTTGTCTTCACGCCAAAAGGCGATGTCGTGGAGCTGCCAAAAGGCTCCGTGCCGCTCGACTTTTCCTATCGCATTCACTCGGCGGTTGGAAACCGGACGATTGGGGCGAAAGTAAACGGCAAGATTGTCCCGCTCGACTACGCCATGAAAACGGGCGATATCGTCGAGATTCTCACCTCCAAGCATTCGTACGGGCCGAGCCAGGACTGGCTGAAAATGGCCAAGTCCGCCCATGCGCGCAACAAGATCAAGCAGTGGTTCAAAAAAGAAAAGCGGGAAGAAAACGTCGCCAAAGGCCAGCAAATGGTGGAAGCCGAGATCAAGTCGCGCAACTTCGACGTCAAGGAAGCGATGACGGAGACGAACCTGAAGGAAGCGGCGGCGCGCTTTAATTTTCAGGGGGCCGAGGACATGTTTGCGGCAGTCGGCTACGGCGGCATTAGCGCCTCGCAGATTGCCACAAGGCTGCTCGACAAGCTCCGCCGCGAGCGGGAAGAGCAAAATCCGGTCATCCCGGAAATCAAGCAAAATCCGGCCCACCGTGCGCAAAAGAGCGAATCCGGCGTCAAGGTGCGCGGCGTAGACAACCTGCTGGTGCGCATCTCGCGCTGTTGCACGCCGGTTCCAGGCGACCAGATCATCGGCTTTATTACCCGGGGACGCGGGGTGTCTGTGCACAGGAAGGACTGTCCGAACGTGCTGGCAGACGAGTGCTCGGAGCGTTTGATCGACGTCGAATGGGACACGGACCAGAAGCACAACTTCAACGTGGAAATCGAGATCACGGGCAACGACCGCAGCGGCCTTTTGAACGACGTGCTGCAAGTCGTAGCCGAGACGAAGACGAATATTGCCGCGGTCAGCGGCAAAGCAGATAAAAATCGGGTGGCGACGATCCATATGACCATCTCGATCAGCAATGTGGATCATCTCTTGAAGGTTGTGGAACGAATCAAGCGCATTAAAGATATTTATTCGGTTCGCCGCATTTTGAGCACCTGATCCTTTGTGGATCGGGTGTTCTTGTTTGGCGGCGAGCGGCTGCGATCAGCAGGGCAAGACGCGAAACGAAAGGAATGGATCGACGTGAGAGTAGTTGTGCAGAGAACGAAGGAAGCGAGTGTGACCGTTGCCGGCGAGGTGGTCGGGCAAATCGAGCACGGGCTGCTGTTGTTGGTAGGCATCACCCATGAGGACAGCGAAAAAGAGGTGGAGTTCGTCGCGGACAAAATCGCCCATTTGCGCATTTTCGAAGACGAAGAAGGCAAAATGAACGTTTCCGTGCTGGAGACGGGCGGGCAGATTTTGTCCGTGTCCCAGTTTACGCTGTACGGGGACTGTCGCAAGGGAAGGCGGCCAAACTTCATGGCGGCGGCTCGCCCGGAGCAGGCAGAACCGCTGTACGAGCTGTTCAATGCCAAGCTGCGGGAAAAAGGTCTGGTCGTGGAGACGGGGCGCTTTGGCGCGATGATGGACGTGCGTCTGCAGAACGACGGGCCAGTCACCTTGATTGTGGAAGCGTAACACAGAAACGACGTGGGGGGCGGGCAAATGGCGCGGGAAGCATTGGTAATCGGAGCGAGCGGGATGCTGGCAGAGGTGGCGCGCTGGCTCGCAAAAGAAGGCTGGCAAGTAACAGTGGTGGGACGAGATCGCCAAAAGCTCGAACAGGTAAGAAACGGGGCTTTGAACCCTGGCTCTGTTCATCTGCTCGCGCTCGATTACGGGCAGACGGAGACGCTGCGCGCCGCCATGGCAGAGCTGGTGGCGAGCCGAGGGCCGATGGAGCTGGTCGTGGCCTGGATTCATCAAACGGCGCCAGATGCGCTTGCGACCGTATTGGCAGAGCTGTCCCGCCCCAAGCAGCCGTTTCGGCTGTACCACGTCTGCGGCAGTCGCGCCTGGAAAAATCCTCCGGCTGTCCATGTGCCGACGACGTGCGCGTACCAGCGTGTCATTCTCGGCTTCGTGTGCGAAGGGGAAGATGCGCGCTGGCTGACCAACGCGGAAATTGCCAATGGCGTCATCCGGGCAATCGGGGAAAAAGCAGCGCAGACGATCGTCGGCCAGGTCGAGCCGTGGGAGAGGCGCCCAACCTACTGAACAAGCGAACAGGTGCAAGATCCAAACAAAAAACGGCTGCCGAGGCAACCGTTTTTTTGTTTGCGCGAAGGGCGACTCCCCAAAGATCAACCGCCCTGCGGGTGCAACGAGTTGAAATATTGGACAATCCCTTTGAACAGGCCCTCTGCCGCCAGATCCTGCTGCTTCTCCGAGCGGACGCGAATCTCGTCGTTGTAGTTGGAGAGGAACCCGATCTCGGCCAGGATGGAGGGAACGGAATTTTCCCGCAGGACGAAGTAGTCGCCGAAGCGGGACTGCAAGTCTTTGTAGTTCGTCGCCTTCACCAGCTCGTTTTGCACCAGCGAAGCGAGCTTGCTGGAATTGCCTTGATGGTAGAAAAACACGATGGAGCCGTTGGTCGCCGTGTTTGGATGCGTATTGTGGTGAATGCTGACAAAAATGTCGGCTTTGTTCTGCACGGCCACGTCCACGCGCTGCTGCAAGGTGAGTTTGCGGTCGTCCGCCCGCGTCATGATGACTTTGGCTCCGGCCGCTTCCAGCTTGTTGCGCAGGAGCAAGGAGACTTGCAGGTTGACGGTTTTCTCCAGGGTGGAAAAGCTGGAGCCGGTCGCGCCGTTGTCGTTTCCGCCGTGTCCGGGGTCGACGACGATCAGTTTTCCGGCGAGCGCCTGGCTGCGAATGACAGCAGGCGCTCCGCTCGCCGCTACGAGCCAGCCGGCCACATAGCCTGTCGTGCCATCGCTGAGCGTGACTTTGAACCAGTCGCCCTCTCTGTTTTCGATGCTGTATTTCTCGCCTGTCTGTACTTGCCGCAGCACGCTATGTTCGGTGCCGGGACCGGAGCGGACATTCGTATTGGCATTGATGATCGTGACGTATGGGCCGCTTGGCGTAGGCGTGTTTGCTCCCGAGACGGTGACGAGCCAGCCTGCTACCCAGCCCGTTTTTCCGGCAGAAGTTTGCACGCGGTACCAATCGCCTTGCTTTTCCAGCACCTTCAGCTTGCTGCCGATGGGCAGCGTGGCGAGAATCGCGCTGGACGTATTGGACTCGCTGCGCAAATTCAGCCCGTCTGTTTGCACCGTCGCTGTCTGCTCAGCGGGTGTGGCAGGCGTGCTCGGCTGAGCGGGCGTGCTCGTATTGCCTGCACCACCTGTATCTGTGCTTGGCGCCGTGGTGGTGTCTTGGGCAGGTGCGTTGCTGTTCGTGGAAATCCAGGCGTTCACCCCGTCGTAGGGGAACTGAATCCAGCCGTTTTGCTGCGTCAGCACGGTAATCGTCTCGCCCGCGTGCAGTTGTCCGATCGCCGGCGTGCTCGCATCCGGTGTAGGGTACACATAAGGGGCGAACTCCAGCGTCAGGCTGGCCCCCTGAACGGCGGACGGCTTCGGTATGACAGCGCCTCCGGCAGTGCTCGGCGGATTGCCGCCTGCCTGTCCGGTTGGCGGCGTTCCGGCTGTTCCAGCGCCTGGCGTGGAGCCTGTCGAGGCAGACGAGCTGTCTTTGACGAGCCAGGCGGCTACCCAGCCTGTTTTGCCGCCGCTGAGCTGAATCATGATCCAATCGCCGTTTTTTTGCACGATCGGGTAGCGCGTCCCGGGGTTGATCGTCTGGATGACCGGATGAGTCTGGCTGGGACCGGAGCGCACGTTGAGGTTGGTCGTCGTGCTCTCGACAGTCTTTGCCGCAGCGGGCGCGGGCTGCTGCTGTGCCGAGACGAGCCAGTTGGCTACCCAGCCGCTTTGCCCATTGGGCAGCTTGACCTGCACCCAGTCGTTTTTGGTGGAGATGACAGGCAGCACCGTCTTGTTCGGCAGTGTGGTGACGACGGCGTCCTGAAGGCTCGGGCCGGAGCGGACATTGAGCTTGTCCACGGTGACCTGAACAGAACCGGCAGCCCAGGCTGACGAAACGGGGAGGGAGATGGCGCAGACGATAGTCAGTAGCGACCTCACGATTTTTTGACGTACAGACACGGTAGACATCCTTTCCCAATAATTGAAATGCTAGAGTCGTCAAGGGACGTTTCTTTCATGTTTTTGCCAACACAATCACTTCGCGCCTGCTTCGGCTTTTTCCTGCAAGAAGCGACAAAGCTTTGCAAGTCCTTCCGTCGACTGCAATGTCTCGCAATAGGCCATACTAGGACAAAAGAGCACTATTGCACGCAGGAGGAGTAGATTGTGAGGCAGTCCAACAAGGAAACATTTGCGCAAGGCTTGAATCGACAATTTTTTTCCGTCGACTTTCATGACGATTTGGCCAAAGAATCGTCACGGCCAAATGTAGAAATGTCCCAAGATTTTTTTGTCGGCATGCGCGACCTGCAGCAGCCGCGTCAAAAAAGGAAGTAATCGCCTGAAGTGCCGCTCCTTGCTTTTGTTGACCGGGGGGAACTCCGTCAGCTATGATGAGGAGTGGCATTTTAAAAAAGCAGGTGAACGAACGATGATTCAAATAAAGTGCGAGGGACACGCCTTTGAGCGCGAACTCTCCTTGATTCTCGCCTTGTTTTACGAAGACCCCGCGCTCGCCTTCGTCTCTTCGTGGGAAGGCGACGCCGATATGCGAATAAAGCTGGCACTTGCTGTACAGGAAGAGGGAGTTGTAGCTTCGGGCGAGCTTTTCGCCGGAAACAGGCAGCTCGCCCATCAAGTCAAGCGCAATTACGTCTCGCGCGATGAAAAAGCGATGCGCAAAACGGCCAAGCAGGCGCTCTGCTACGCCCTGTTGCTGATGCTGGAAGAATATACCGGGATCGAGCAAGGCTGGGGCATCCTCACAGGCATTCGCCCGACCAAGCTGCTGCACCAGTTGAACGTGGCAGGTGTCGGACGCGAGGAAGCGCACCGGAAGCTCCAGCAGGATGTGATTTTGCGCCCGTACAAGCTGAAGCTCTTGCAAGCGATCGTCGACAAGCAGCTTCAGGTGGTACCCGACCTGTACCAGATCGACCGCGAGCTGTCCGTGTACATCGGCATTCCTTTCTGTCCGACGAAATGCGCGTACTGTACGTTTCCTGCCTATGCGATTCGCAGCCATACGGCTTCGGTCAATCCGTTCCTCGAAGGGCTGCACTACGAGATCGAGAAAATGGGCGAGTGGCTGACGAAAAACGACCAGCGCATCACCTCCATCTACTTTGGGGGCGGCACGCCGACGAGCATTACGGCAGAGGACATGAACCAGTTGTTTGAGACGATGCACCGCAGCTTTCCGCATATGGACGGGGTGCGCGAGCTGACCGTCGAAGCGGGCAGGCCGGATACGATTACCGCCGAAAAGCTCGACGTGATGAAGCGCTGGGAGGTGGACCGGATCAGCATCAATCCCCAGTCGTTCACGCAAGAGACGCTCCGCGCGATCGGCCGCCACCACACCGTCGAGGAGACGATTGAAAAGTACCATCTCGCTATGGAAATGGGCCTGACCAATATCAACATGGACCTGATTATCGGGCTGCCCAACGAGGGGGTGGCCGAGCTTGTGCACAGTCTCGAACAAGTGGAGAAGCTGATGCCAGCCTCGCTGACTGTGCATACCTTGTCGTTTAAACGAGCTTCCGAGATGACCCAGAACAAGGAGCGCTACAAGGTAGCCAGCCGCGACGAGATCAGCAGGATGATGGAGATGGCTTCCGCCTGGACAGCCGCGAACGGCTACGATCCGTATTATCTGTATCGCCAAAAAAACATTTTGGGTAACCTAGAGAATGTCGGCTATGCCAAGCCCGGTCAGGAAAGCATCTACAACATCATGATTATGGAAGAGGTGCAGACGATTCTCGGCCTTGGCTGCGGCGCCGTCTCCAAGCTGATGGCGCCGGGCAGCGGCAAGCTGAAGCGGTTTCCGAATCCGAAAGACCCGAAGACGTACAACGACACGTACAAGACGCTGGTGGACAACAAGCTGCGCGACCTGGACGAAATTTACGCCGGGGCGACAGGTAGAGAAAAAGAGGCGCACGCATAGGGCGTCTTGCCGCATAGCGTAGTAAAAAAAGTTTTATGGGGCGCCTGTTGACGCCCGCTGACTGGTTTGCTATGATTCACAATAAGCTTTTTGATACAACGATCTGATGACGGGAACAAGTATCCAATGAAACGGATAACCAGAGAGGAAGCGCCGTGGCTGAGAGTGCTTTCGTATCACGACTTGGTGAATGACATCCCCGAAGACCGCAGTGAACGGGCGAGGCATCGGCCTCGACTCCTCAGTAACTGGCAGGCGTCCGCCGGCGTTAACGGCTAATAAGTGGGATAGCCTTTTTACATAAGGCTGTTCAAACAGGGTGGCACCACGGGAGTATAACCAGTCTCTCGTCCCTGACATGTGGCGAATTGCTGAATGTCAGGAGGCGAGGGACTTTTTTATTTGTCAGCGAAAAAAGTTGTCTCATCCTGGAGGTTTGGCGTAGCCCGAGTTTTTCAAAAGACATGGAGGTTCGAGAGGAATGACGAGAATCCAGATTCCCCGCGGTACGCAGGATATTATGCCAGGTACCGTAGAGCTGTGGCACTACGTAGAAGCAAAAGCCCGCGAGCTGTGCCGCCGCTTTAACTACGCGGAGATTCGCACGCCGCTGTTCGAGAGCACGGAGCTGTTTCAGCGGGGCGTAGGCGAGACTACGGACATCGTGGAAAAAGAAATGTACAGCGTGGCCAACCCGCGCAGCAACGATGCGCTCACGCTGCGTCCGGAAGGGACGGCGGGCGTCGTTCGCTCCTACGTGGAAAACAAGCTGTACGGTTCGCCAAATCAGCCGACCAAGCTGTACTACCTGGGGCCGATGTTCCGGCACGAGCGTCCGCAGGCAGGGCGCTACCGCCAATTCGTGCAATTCGGGGCGGAAGCGATCGGTTCGAGCGATCCGGCGATTGACGCCGAGGTGATCGGGCTTGCCATTCGTCTGTACCAGGAGCTGGGACTGACAGGGCTGTCCGTCGAGCTGAACAGCGTCGGGACGGTAGAAGACCGGGCGCGCCACCGCGAGCACCTGCTGGCGCATCTGAACGGCGTGCGCTCCGAGCTGTGCGAGGATTGCCAATCCCGGATTGACCGCAATCCGCTGCGCGTGCTCGACTGCAAAAACGAAAAGTGCAAAACATTGACCAAAGACGCTCCATCCATTCTGGATTACTTGAGCGAAGAGTCGGCGGCTCACTTTGAAGCCGTGAAAGACTACCTGACTGCGCTCGACATTCCGTACCATGTCAACCCGCGTCTGGTTCGCGGACTGGACTACTACACACTGACCGCTTTTGAAATCAAGATGGCGGAAATCGGCGCGGTGGAAACGCTTTGCGGCGGCGGACGCTACAACGGTCTGGTCGCGGAGCTGGGCGGCGACGACATGCCGGGAATCGGCTTCGCGCTGAGTATCGAGCGCTTGCTGCTGGCCCTGGAAAAGCAGGGCGTGCAGTTGCCGATTACCGGCGGGATCGACTGCTTCGTCGTCGTGCAGACGCCGGAAGCGAAAAAAGGCGCGTTTATTCTCGTCGACCAACTGCGTCAGGCGGGCGTGGCCGCTGAGCTGGACTATCTCGACCGGAAAATGAAGGCGCAGCTCAAGCAAGCGGATCGGCTGTCTGCCCGTTTCACCGCGATCATCGGAGAGTCCGAGCTGGCAAACGGCACGGTTGTCCTGAAGGAAATGGCAACAGGCGAGCAGCAGGAGATCAAGCAGGACGAATTTATCTCTGTCCTGGCGGCAAAAGTACAACAAGCAAACTAACAAAACCAACAAACCAAAAGTGGGGGAAATCATCATGTCTTGGCAATATCGCACCGTACATTGCGGTGAAGTGACAACAGCACATGTAGGGCAGGAAATCGTACTGAACGGCTGGGTGCAAAAGCGCCGCGACCTCGGCGGGGTCATTTTCATCGACTTCCGCGACCGCACAGGGATCGTGCAAATCGTCTTCAATCCGGAGCACAACAAGGCAGCGTGGGAAGCCGCTGACAAAGTGCGCAGCGAGTACGTGCTGGTGGTAAAAGGAAACGTCGTGAACCGCGCGCCGGAAGCCGTCAATCCGAAGCTGAAAACGGGTGAAGTCGAAGTTCACATCTCCGAAATCCAAATTTTGAACGACGCCAAAACGCCTCCGTTCCAAATCGAGGACGGCATCGACGTCGATGAACAGGTTCGCCTGAAATACCGCTACCTCGACCTGCGCCGTCCGGAAATGCAGCGTTCCTTGATTCTGCGCAGCAAAGCGGCAAAAGCATTCCGCGACTACCTCGACGAGAACGGCTTCGTGGAAGTGGAGACGCCGATGCTGACCAAGAGCACGCCAGAGGGCGCGCGCGACTACCTCGTGCCATCCCGCGTGCATCCAGGCGAGTTTTACGCGCTGCCGCAATCGCCACAGTTGTTCAAGCAGCTTCTGATGGTATCCGGTCTGGAGCGCTATTACCAGATCGTGCGCTGCTTCCGCGACGAAGACTTGCGCGCTGACCGCCAGCCTGAGTTCACCCAGGTGGACATCGAGACGTCCTTCCTGTCGATGGAAGAAATTTTGCCGATGATGGAAAAAATGGTCGCGCACGTGTTCAAGCAAACGATCGGCGTGGACGTTCCGACGCCGTTCCCGCGCCTGACTTACGCGGAAGCGATGGCGCGCTACGGCTCCGACAAACCGGACGTGCGCTTCGGCATGGAACTGACAGACGTATCCGACCTGGTTGCGACAAGCGACTTCAAAGTTTTCGCAAGCGTTGTCGCTGGCGGCGGACAAGTAAAAGCGATCAACGCCAAAGGCTGCGGCCACTACTCCCGCAAAGAAGCGGATGACCTGCAAAAATTCGCGGCCCGCTACGGCGCGAAAGGTCTTGCGTACATGGGCTTCAAGGACGGCGAAGTAAAAGGCCCGATCGCCAAGTTCTTTAAAGAAGAAGAGATCAACGAACTGAAAAAACGCCTCGAAGTCGAAGAAGGCGACCTGCTTTTGTTCGTGGCCGACAAGCCAAAAGTCGTCGCGGACGCATTGGGCGCCTTGCGCTCCAAGCTCGGTGCGGAACTCGGCCTGATCGACCAGAGCAAGTTCGCGTTCCTGTGGGTCGTCGACTTCCCGCTGGTCGAGTGGGATGAGGAAGCAAAACGCTACGTGGCGCTGCACCATCCGTTCACTCGTCCAAAAGACGAAGACCTGCACCTGTTCGACACCGATCCGGGCCAAATCCGTGCGCAAGCGTACGACATGGTACTGAACGGCTACGAGCTGGGCGGCGGTTCCATGCGGATTTTCAAACGCGACGTGCAGGAAAAAATGTTCAAGGCACTCGGCTTCACACAAGAAGAAGCGCATGAACAATTCGGCTTCCTCCTGGATGCATTCGAGTACGGCACGCCTCCGCACGGCGGTATCGCGCTCGGCCTGGACCGTCTGATTATGCTGCTGGCTGGCCGCACCAACCTGCGCGAAGTCATCGCGTTCCCGAAAACGGCTAGCGCAAGCGACCTGATGGTCAATGCGCCAGATGTGGTAGCGCCAAAGCAACTGACAGAGCTGTCTATCGCCACGCTGGCAAAAGAAGAAGAAAAGGTAGAAGCGTAATCGACTTGCGCAACTGCATTGCTCTTTGATACATTGGTAATACTAGCTACAAGCCCTGCGATGTTCGTGACATCCGATAGTTTTGAGCCACAAAGTTTGTCTCGGGAGTTTTTCGTCCGCAATTGTAAAGGCATGCCTCCGTCGAGTGGACGTCTGCAACAGTTGGGCAAGACACCCACCTGCGATTAGCAGGTTCAAAACTAAGGAGCTACACGGCATAATGGGGCTCCTTTTTTCTTTGTGATTCCTACTTTTCCGATTGACTATCATTTTACTTGCGAATGAAAGGTGAAACCTACGATGCTTCATCAATTTTCCCGTTGCGAATTGGCCTTCGGTCCCGAAGGTTTGGAAAAAATGAAAAACAGCCGCGTCGCCGTTCTCGGTGTCGGCGGCGTCGGCTCCTTCACAGTGGAAGCGCTGGCCCGTACAGGTGTCGGCAAGCTTGTGCTCGTGGACAAGGATGTGGTTGACATCACCAACATCAACCGTCAAATTCACGCGACGCTCCACACGATCGGACAGAAAAAGGCAGAGCTGATGAAAGAGCGGATCGCCGCGATCAATCCGGAATGCGAAGTCGTGACGCTCAACATGTTTTACAACGAAGAGACGGCCGAGCAACTGTTTGCCCACGAGTTCGACTACATCGTGGACGCCATGGATACGATGTCGGCCAAGCTGCATCTGATCCAGGAAGCGAAGCGCCGCCATATTCCCATCATCTCCAGCATGGGGGCCGCCAACAAGATGGACCCGACCCGTTTTGAGGTCGCGGATATTTCCCAGACGAGCTATGACCCGATTGCCAAGGTCATTCGCCGCGAACTGCGCAAAAAAGGCATTTATAAAGGCGTCAAGGTGGTTTACTCCAGAGAGATTCCGGTGACCGTTCGCACAGATGTGCGGGAAAAAATCGTGTCCAACCCGAACTCCCCGATCAGCAAAGTGCGGCAGCCTCCAGCGAGCAACGCTTTTGTTCCATCCGTAGCTGGCCTGATTCTGGCCAGCGTCGTCGTGCGTGACCTGTTGGACTGGCAGCCCGTAAAAGGATAGGATAGCATGAACGATCTGTTTTCGTATGCCTATGACCAAGAAGGGGGCCGCAAGCAAAAGCCGCTCGCTGCGCGCATGCGGCCCAAGACGATTCAGGAAGTGATCGGCCAATCGCACATTTTGGCGCCGGGCAAGCTGCTGCGCCGGGCGATTGAAGCCGATCAAGTGTCGTCGCTCATTTTTTACGGTCCGCCCGGCACGGGAAAGACGACGCTGGCCAAAGTGATTGCCCGTACCACCCGGACGCATTTTTCCGAGCTGAACGCGGTCACGGCAGGGGTGGCGGACATCCGCAAAGTCGTGGACGCAGCGAAAGAGCGGCTCGTGATGGACAACCAGCGGACGACGCTGTTCGTCGACGAGATTCACCGCTTCAACAAGTCCCAGCAGGACGCGCTTCTTCCTTACGTGGAGGAAGGAACGATCATTTTGATTGGCGCCACGACGGAAAATCCGTATTTCGAGGTCAATCCGGCCTTGCTGTCGCGCTCGCAAGTGTTTGCCCTGCAGTCGCTGTCGCATGAGGAGCTGCAGCAGGTGATGGAGCGGGCGCTGAACGATGAAGTAAACGGATTGGCAGAACTGTCTGTCACCGTGACGAAGGAAGCGGCCGAACACTTGATCCAGTACGCGGAAGGAGACGCCAGACGGCTGTTGAACGCCTTGGAGCTGGCGGTGACGACGACGCCTCCTGGTCCGGACGGCGGCGTGACGGTGACCCTGGACGTGGCCGTCGAGTCCATCCAGCGGCGCGCTGTTCGCTACGACAAGAGCGGCGACAATCATTACGATACGATTTCGGCTTTTATCAAATCCATCCGCGGCTCTGACCCGGATGCCGCGTTATATTGGCTGGCGAGGATGATTGATGCGGGAGAAGATCCCCGTTTCATTTCGCGCCGACTGGTGATTTCGGCTTCCGAGGACATTGGAAATGCGGACCCGCAGGCGATCTCGGTTGCGGTGGCCTGCTTTCAGGCGGTAGAATTGGTGGGGATGCCCGAGGGACGAATCCCTCTGGCCCAGGCAACGACGTATTTGGCTACGGCTCCGAAAAGCAATGCTGCCTACAACGGAATCAACTCGGCGCTGGCCCGGATTCGGACGGACGGCCACAAGCAGGTTCCGATTCATTTGCGAGATTCGGCGTACAAGGGCGCAGCCAAGCTGGGACACGGTCAGGGATATTTGTACCCGCACGATTACCCGTATGGATATGTGCCCCAACAGTATCTGCCTGACGGTGTGAATTATTCGTTTTATCAGCCAAAGGATTTTGGCTATGAGCGGCATATCCGGCGCTTTCAGGAAGAGCGGCAAAAGCTGGATGCTCGCGGATTGCCGAAGAAAAACTCCCCCGAGTAAGAGGGGGAGCCAAACATCAGGTGCGGACGTCTCCGCCGGGTTTGTTCGGCAAATCGCCATTTTCATTCGGCTGTTTGCTCTGTTCGCTTGCCCCGTAGCGGGCTTTGTGGGCAATGGTGCCCGCAGGCTGGTCGTACAAGGTGTCGGACGGGTGGTTGCGTCCTCGTTCCGAGCGTTTGTTCGTTGCCATTTTAATTTCACCCCCCAAGATGCTAGTGTGTCCCAGGACGCCCAAGTCATGTAGGCTAAGGGAGTGGGTAAACACAAGAATAAGAGGAGAGTTGCTACGTGAAGATTTCTACGAAAGGACGCTACGGACTGACAATCATGATGGAGTTGGCCAACCGTGTAGGAGAGGGACCGACCTCCTTGCGCAGCATTGCCCAGAAGCACGAATTGTCCGAGCATTACTTGGAGCAGTTGATTGCGCCTTTGCGCAACGCAGGATTGGTAAAAAGTATTCGCGGAGCCTACGGCGGCTACGTTTTGGCAAAACAACCGGATGAAATCTCCGCAGGGGATGTCATTCGCGTACTGGAAGGGCCGATCAGCCCAGTTGAGTTTGCGGAGGAAGAGGACCCGGCGAAGCGCCATTTGTGGCTGCGCATTCGCGACAGCATTTCGGCGGTGCTCGATGCCACCTCGCTGCAAGATTTGATTAGCTATGAAGACGACGGGCATACCGATAACTATATGTTTTACATTTAAGCACGGCTACCAAGCCAGTAGAAGGTGACACAGTGTCTGACATGTTGTATTTTGACCACGCTGCTACGACTCCGGTGCATCCCCGCGTACTCGCGGCGATGACTCCGTACTTGACGCAAGTATTTGGCAACCCGTCCAGTGTCCACGCTGCCGGACGCGAGGCGCGCAAGGCACTGGAGCAAGCACGGGATGCGATCGCAAGCTTTATGGATGCCGATCCGCAATCGCTCATCTTTACCAGCGGCGGGACGGAAGCCGACAATATGGCGGTCATTGGCGGGGCGATGGCGCAGCGCGAACGAGGCCGTCACGTCATTACGACGCAAATCGAGCACCACGCCGTCCTGCACGCTTGCGAATATTTGGAGCAGGCAGGGTTTGAAGTGACGTATTTGCCTGTAGATAAGACAGGCTCTGTCCGGCTGGAAGATGTGAAGCAGGCTGTCCGACCGGATACCGTGCTCGTCTCGATCATGTACGGCAACAACGAGGTTGGAACGATTCAGCCGATTGAAGAAATCGGCGTTTTCCTGCAGGAAAAAGGCATTATTTTTCATACGGATGCCGTTCAGGCATTCGGCGTGCTGCCGATTCGCGCAAGACAGCTTCCTGTGGACATGCTCTCCGTGTCCGCGCACAAAATCAACGGTCCCAAAGGCGTAGGCGCCCTGTACCTCGGGCGCAAGGTGCCGGTTTCGCCGATCTTGCACGGCGGGTCGCAGGAACGCAAGCGCAGGGCAGGCACGGAAAATCTGGCGGGAATCGTCGGATTTGCCGAAGCGACAAAAGTAGCGACGGAGGAGATGGCAGACCGCGTTGCCAAATACGAGCAAATGAAGGCTGCCATGCGCGCGGTTTGGGAAGAGGCGGGAATCGCTTTCCACGTCAATGGACACCCGACAAACGTGCTGCCGCACATTCTCAATGTCAGCTTCCCGGGCGTACACACGGAAACGATGCTGATGAATCTCGATTTGGCGCGAATCGCAGCCGCCAGCGGCTCGGCGTGCACGTCAGGCTCCCTGGAGCTGTCGCACGTGCTCGTGGCGATGCAACTGGAAGACGAAATCGCCCGGTCCGCGATCCGCTTCAGCTTCGGCATTACGAACACCGTCGAGGAAGCAAGACAAGCCGCGCAGACAGTGGCGCAAATCGTCAATCGTCTCGTGCGCAGCAAGTAATGGAACACACGACAAACCAGCGAAAACCGCCCGGAAGCAGGAAAGTGCCTCCGAGCGGTTTTTTGTGCAACCAAAGCTTCGCCAATCGCCTGGCACAGCCAAGTTTTATTGGTTTTTGTCTTGTGGAAAAAAATGGTTGATTGAACGGCTTCCAACCGTACCTGCCAAGCATACGTTACTACTGACGTCGGTTTTCCAAGGTGAGCATACATGTTTACGAACAAAGCTTCCGAGCTGCAAGCGAGAAAAATCGAGGCTCCGCTGTTCAGGGAGGCGGAGGCGATCAGGCAGCAAAAGCTGTTGAAGCCTGAAAATTGTCCTGACAGCGACGACGACGACCGTGACGTAAAGAAAAAGCAGATTGCAAGCATAGTTTGCAATCTGCTTTTGTTTTTCTAACCAATTTTTCTAATTATGTGGCACTTGTGGTTAATTGTGGATGACAATGATAAAATGAGTCTGTAGAACTATGTTGGAAGAATCAAATCTTTCGGCATCTTAAAGGAGAGGAAAATCATGATGGCCAGACGTTTCTCGATTCGCTACAAACTGGTGCTTACCATTCTCTTCCTGACCATGCTTCCGCTGATGGTAGTCGGGTATATCCAGTTTGAAAATGCTCGGAGTGCAGTCTATCGGTTGACTGTTTCCGACTTGCAATACATAACCAAAATGAAAGCGCGGGAACTGGCCCCTTACGTCCAGGCGACGACGCTCAATGACGGAAATAGACAGAAAATTGATGAAATCATTCGCGAGGTAGCCGACAGCTACTACAAGCCGAATGGCATGGTCGGCTACGCCTATATTGTCGATGAAACAGGGGTGCCGATCTTCCACCCTGACCCGAGCGTGCAAAATACGTCGCTTGCGGGCGAGGCGTTCATGCAGGAGATGCTGAGCAAGAAGAACGGCTGGCTGGAATACGAGTTCCAGGGAGCGACGAAGCTGGCCGTGTACGAGGCTTTGCCGAACGGATGGATTCTCGCCATCGGCAGCTATCAGGACGACTTGCTCGCGCCGATCGAGAGCAGCCGTCCGGTGATGTTTTTGTTGAATCTAATCAGCGCAATCGTGGCGCTCGCTACCGGAATTTTTATCGTCAACAGGCTCGTTCGTCCGTTGAAGGAGCTGGTAGCGGCGATGAAGATAGCCGAGGCAGGCGATCTGACCAAGCGGGCGACTGTCCGCTCGCGGGACGAGCTTGGCGAGCTGTCTGCGATGTACAACGAGATGATGGAAGTGTTCTGCAACATGTTGAGCGAGGTGCAGCGCGTGTCCCAGCAGGTGGCGGCCGCCTCCGAGGAAATGACGGCCAGTGCCGCAGAAAGCGCTCGCGCCGCGGAGCAAATCTCGCTCGCCTCCACAGAGATCGCGTCTGGCTCTGAGGCGCAAAAACAGACGGTAGCCGATACGACGCGGTTTTTGACGCGGATCGGCGGCGACATCCAGCAAATCGCGACCGCCACAGAGCGGGTCAATACCGATGCGACACAGGCGTTCCGCTTGGCGCAGGATGGCGAGGGCAAGCTGAAAGGGCTTGTGCAAGAGATGGACGAGATTACGACCCACGCCCGCAATACCGAGCAGGTCATCCGCGAGCTGGGTATGCAATCGGAAAAAATCATCGGGATCATCACGATCATCCGGCAAATTTCCGATCAAACGAACCTGCTGGCATTGAATGCGGCGATTGAAGCGGCACGCGCAGGCGAACAAGGGAAAAGTTTCGCCGTAGTCGCGCAGGAGGTGCGAAAGCTCGCGGAGCAGTCAGGGCATGCTGCAGAAGAGATTGCCTCCCTGATTCATACGATTCACACCGATATTTTGGCGGCCGTCCAGGCGATGGGGACGACGACAGAAGCGGTTCAGAAAGGACGAGGCGGCGTAGCCGTCGCAGGCGAGAGCTTCCAGCAAATTTTGGTCGCCGTCCAGGACGTCAGCCAGCAAGTGTACCGCATGAACGAGGCCGCGCAGGCCATTCACCGCGATACGCTCCGGCTCGTCGAACACTCCGAAAAAATCGCTGAGCTGGCGGATACGGCCGCGAAGGATACGCAGGAGGTAGCGGCCGCTTCCGAACAGCAGACTGCGACGACCGAGGAAATGACGGCAGCGTCCGAAACATTGGCCCAGATGGCGGAGCAGTTGTCAGAGCAAGTAAAACGCTTTACAATTTAAAACGTATGACTACGAGAAAAATCCACTTTAACAGGAAAAGTGGATTTTTCTGTTCGTGCCACTTTGCTCGTCTTTGAGCAGGCAAGAGAGGAGAGGGTGAGATGGAGGAGCAGCAATCAATCTCCCTGTTTGCGGAAACTTTTATTCGCGGCTATATGACACAAGAAATTTTTTACAACGAAGAAACGTGGTACGGCGTGATTCGTCTAAAAATAGAAGAGACGACGGAAGCGATCAAGGAATCGGACGTCATCATTGTCGGCAACTTCCCTCGTCCTCACCCGGACGAGCTGTACACGTTCTACGGCGAGTGGAAGACCCATGCGCGCTTTGGACAGCAGTACGTAGCCAAGCGCTACGAGCGGGAAACGCCGAAGACGTTGGCAGGCGTGGAGCGCTATTTGGCCAGCGGGCTGTTTCAAGGCATCGGCAAAAAGATGGCGAAGCGCATCGTGGAGCACCTTGGGGTAGATGCGTTGACGATTATTGCAGATCATCCGGAGCGGCTTGCCGAAATCCAGGGCATTTCCGAATCGCGCGCCAAGCTCATTTACGAGTCCGTCCTGGAGCATCGCTCGCTGGAGAGCGCGATGGTCTTTCTGTACGACTTCGGGATTGGCGTGAACATGGCGCTCAGGATTTACCAGACGTACAAGCTGGAGACGATGACGGTGCTCAAGGAAGAGCCGTACCGGCTGATTGAGGATATTACCGGAATCGGGTTCAAGCGGGCAGACGATATCGCCCGCGCGACAGGCATAGCGGCCTCATCGGAAGAGCGCGTAAAAGCGGCGGCCTTGTTCGTGCTGCAGGAGGCGTCCTATTCCGAGGGCCACGTCTATTTGCCCGTGGATGAGCTGTGTGAAAAGACGCTCCGCCTGTTGACGGAGTGCGGCGGGCACGCTTTTTCCGGCGAAGACATTACGCGCGCTGTCGAGGCTTTGTTTGTCGCGAGCAAAGTTGCCTGGGAGGACGAGCGCGTCTATTTGCCTTCCCTGTTTTTTGCGGAGCTGGGCTTGGCGAAAAGGCTGCGGCACTTCGCCCGGCGCGATTCGTTCGGATCGTTTCCGGCCTCCGAATTTTACCGGGCCCTGGGAGCCGTGGAGGACGAGCTTGGAATCAGCTATGCCCAGACGCAGCGGGATGCGATTGAACAGGCGATTACATCCGGGCTGATGCTACTCACAGGTGGACCGGGTACGGGCAAAACGACGGTGATTCGCGGGATTTGCCGCGTCTTTTCGCAGTTGCACGGACTGTCGCTCGACCTGAAAAAATACAACGAAGAAAATCCGTTCCCGATCCTGCTCGTGGCCCCGACCGGACGCGCTGCCAAACGGATGACGGAGACGACGGGCTTGCCTGCAATGACCATCCATCGGCTTTTGGGCTACAAAGGCGAGAGCTTCGAGCACGACGCCGAGCATCCGATTCGCGGCAGGCTGTTGATCGTGGACGAGATGTCGATGGTCGACATTTGGCTGGCGAACCAGTTGTTTCGCGCCGTGCCGGACGACATGCAGATCATCATGGTCGGCGACCCCGACCAGTTGCCGTCCGTCGGCCCGGGTAACGTGCTGCTCGACATGATCCGCTCCGGCCTGCTGCCGCTGGTGCAGTTGACGGAGATTTACCGCCAGGCCGAAGAGTCTACCATCATCCGGCTGGCGCATGATGTGCGCAAAGGACACGTTCCGGCCGATTTGCTCGATACGACCCCGGATCGGCGATTTTTCACAAGTTCGCCACAAGATGTCCCCGAAGCGGTGAAACAAATTTGCCTGGGAGCCGTAAAAAAAGGATATACGGCAAAAGATGTACAGGTTTTGGCACCTATTTATAAAGGAAATGCCGGGGTAAACCGGCTGAATGAAGAACTGCAGGAGCTGTTTAACCCGAAAACGCCACAAAAGCGCGAGGTGACGTTTGGGGACACGACTTTTCGCACAGGCGACAAAGTCCTGCAGTTGGTGAATAATGCCGAGGAACAGGTGTTCAACGGTGATATGGGTGAAATTGTTGCGATTTTTTTCCCGAATGAAAACGCAGAAAACCAGGAGATGCTGGTTGCTGCCTTTGACAATCGGGAAGTGGTGTACAAGCGTTCGGATTACCATCAACTGACGCTTGCCTACTGCTGTTCCGTACACAAATCACAAGGGAGCGAATTTCCGATCGTCGTGATGCCGTTCGTCAAAAGCTACTACCGGATGCTCAGGCGCAAGCTCGTTTATACGGGCATTACGCGGAGCAAGTCTTTTCTCATCATGTGCGGGGAGCCGGATGCGTTTCGCGCAGCCGTGGAAACCGACGAGGAAGGTGTGCGGTACAGCTTTTTGCAGGAGCGGCTGAAGCAGGAGTAAAGCTGGAACCATTTGCGCCGAATGGACATGCGCCTTTCGCCCGATACTAAAAGAGCGGAAGGGGGATGTCCCACATGCGCAAGGCAATGGATGCAGTCGGCTTGCCAGTAGTTTGCCTCCAAACCGGAGAGACGCTTGGCACCGTTCGTGACATTCTTTGCGACTCCACTTGGCATGTACGAGGAGTCTTGCTGAGCGAGCAGGGTTGGTTCCATTCAGGCACCTATATTCCTACCGAACAGATTCACGCGGTAGGGGAGTCCTGCCTTACCGTAACGGGGAAAGACGCGATCACGCCCTTGCCTCATCTCGCCGGTTTTGAACCTGTCGGCATCGTGACGGGAAAAACAAAGCTAAAAGGAAAAGCGGTCATTACCGCTTCCGGAGAACTTCTCGGCAGGCTGGAAGATGTTTACTTTTCAGCGAACTGGGAGAAACTTGTAGGGTACGAACTGTCTAACGGCTGGTTTGCAGATGTGACAGAAGGGCGCAAGCGCCTGTCTGCACCGGCTTCCGTCATCATCGGGGAGGAAAACCTGATCGTGCCGGACTTTGTTCGTAGCCAGGCGTGATAAGGGAGGAAAAGCGTGATGCGTGTCATTTGCCCGAACTGCAGTTCCAAAGACGTAGGGAAGATTGGAACCAATCAATACTACTGCTGGAATTGCTTTATAGAGATGAGCGTTTCCAACGAGCAGATTGCTTCTGTCTACCAGGTGGAGGAAGACGGGTCCTTGCATTCGCTCAACGATCTGTTTATTGAAGATCAAACCGTTTCCGCACAACTGAACATGTAGCTACTGCTCAATGCGGTAAAAACAACTGGAGGTGGCACGCTTGTTTACTCGAAGCCTTTTGCGCGTCCTTGCCACAAGCGGAATTGTGGCTGTCATCGGCTATTTGATGGCCCCGCGCCGCCGCAGTCGGTTTTCGCTGAATTGGAACCAGTTGCCCTTCTCCATGCGCGATGTGACGCGGATGATGAAGACGGGACGCAAGCTGATGCGTGCGGTTACCCGGTAACGAGAAGTGGCGGCAACAGGAACGTTCAGAAGCACCCGAACATAGGATGAGTTCGGGTGCTTTTTTTGTGCATGAAAAAACTCCGTCGCATCGAGGCGACAGAGCTTTGGAATACAGCTTAGTTTTGTTCGGCCAGTCGTTTTTGCTGCTGGCTTTTCATGCGTCCGATCAACAGCACGCCGACGACGACAGCGACGATGAACACCCATTTGACCCACGGGTACGCGGTGAAGAACGGCACCAGGAATTTTTCGGTTGTCACCATGCTTGCGGCCGTATAGGCGAGAACGCCAGCCCCGATGTAGATCACGATCGGGAAACGCTCCATGACTTTCAAAATCAGCGTGCTTCCCCACACCATGATCGGCACGCTGATGACCAGCCCGATGATGACGAGCAGAAAATCACCATGCGCAGCACCGGCAACGGCGATGACGTTATCGAGACCCATGACCGTATCGGCCACGATGATGGTCCAGATCGCAGCGCCAAGGCTTCCGCTTGCCTTCATGTTTTCGTGGCCATCATCCGAGACGAGCAGCTTGAGGGCAATCCACATCAGGATCAAGCCACCGACAAGCAGCAGACCAGGGATTTTCAGCAGCCAGACAACGGCCAGCGTCGCCAAAGCCCGGATGATAATCGCACCGACCGTTCCCCAGACGATTGCCTTTTTTTGCTGTTCGGCAGGCAGATTTCGCGCGGCCATCCCGATGACAATCGCGTTGTCCCCGGCCAACACGAGGTCGATGACGATGATGGCAAGCAGGGCGGACCAAAATTCAGGTTGCATTAATAATTCCATTTTCTCTTCCTCCTCCTCATCCTGTTTGAAAATAAAGCGAGTCATCCACCGGCCGTTTTCTCGATACCTCCTAATAGTGTGTGTAAAGGGAGACAAAAGAAAACGACCTTTCCCTGGACAGGCAAAGGTCGTTTGAAAACAAAAATAGACCATTTACCTGTTAGGCAAAGGTCTTGCTTACAACATCCAAAAAGCATGTTGCCAACATAGCCGGGGATTTCTCCCGTAATGACGACTATGTTGCGAAAAAGCTACTCCCCTTTGGAGATATCCTCTTGTAACTCCATACTACTGCGGCGTATTCCGGGTGTCAATAGGTTACATGATTTTTGTGCGAAGAACACACCCTAATGGAAATGGAGAGGAGGTGTCCTTCGTGGATGAACTGCGCCGAAGCCGTCTGTTTGCTGCTGCGCTTTGGCTGATCGCGCTGCTCGTCATCGGCAACCTGCTGTGGATGCTTCGCCCGGTCCTTGCCCAGCTTTTTGCTCTTTTGGAGGAAGTGCTGATTCCCATCATCCTGGGCCTGGTCATTGCGTATTTGCTGCACCCGATTGTCGTGCTGCTGGAAAAAAGGAGAGTCCCACGGCTGATGGCCGTTCTGCTTATTTACGCATCGTTTGTGCTGGTCATCACGGTCGCTGTCATCAACGCCATCCCCGTTTTCACCAATCAGCTTGTGGAGCTGTCCGACGACTTGCCCCGGCTGATGGAGTGGTACTACACGTGGATGAGCGAGTGGGAGGCGCACAAATACTTTTTGCCGGACAGCATCTCGCACGGGGTCGACCGGGTGATTATCCAGTCGCAGGAAGGGATGTCTCACTCTGTGACCAAGCTCGTCAACAACGCGCGCAATTCGCTTGGCAAGCTGTTCGCCTTCGCCATCGTTCCGTTTATCGCCTTCTATTTTTTAAAAGACATGAAGGCGCTGCATGAGACGGGCATGTCGATCGTGCCCAAGTCGTACCGCAAGCAGGTGCTGGTCGTCTTGCGGGACATCAACGAATCGCTCGGCAACTACATACACGGGCAGATGATCGTGGCCCTGGTCGTCGGCGTGCTGGCTTACCTCGGCTATTGGCTGATCGGCATGCCGTATCCGTTCGTGCTCGCCGCAGTCGTGTGCCTGACGAACATCATTCCTTACATCGGGCCATTGATCGGCGCTGCGCCTGCGATGGTCGTCGCCTTGACGATCTCGACGAAAATGCTGCTGTTCGTCATCGCCGTCAACCTCGTCATACAGGTGGTGGAAGGAAACATCCTGTCGCCCAACATCGTCGGACGCTCCTTGCAACTGCATCCGCTGACGATCATTGTGGCGCTGCTGGTCGGGGAGACGCTCGGGGGCATTATCGGCCTGATCGTGGCGGTGCCTGTGCTCGCCGTATGCAAGGTGGTCATCAGTCGAATCGCCGTCATGATGCATGAAAGTTGACATGGATCAGGAAAAAAATTTATAATACGAACAAATGAGTACAAGTGAGATCAATGAGGGAACGAGTACGTTGCAGACCTTCTACAGAGAGGGTGCTCCACGGTTGAGAGGGCGCTCAGAAGAAGTGCAACGGAAGGCTACTCCTAAGACCGGGCAAAAACCGGCGGGTTGGCACCGTTACATGCCCAAAAGCGACAGACTGTCCGCGCCTTTTGGCCTGCAATGGAGTCTGTAAGCAGGGTGGTACCGCGAGAAAAAACAGTTCTCGTCCCTGAGGGGATGGGAGCTTTTTTATTTATTTTTCTTAACAGAGGAGAATGCAGATGAAGAAGCTGACAGGCAATCAAATCCGCCAGATGTTCCTTGATTTTTTTGTAGAAAAAGGACATCGCATCGAGCCGAGTGCTCCGCTTGTTCCAATCGACGACCCGTCCCTCTTGTGGATCAACAGCGGCGTGGCGACGCTCAAAAAGTATTTTGACGGCCGCATCATTCCAGACAATCCGCGCATCACCAATTCGCAAAAATCAATCCGTACCAACGATATTGAAAACGTTGGCCGCACGGCTCGCCACCATACGTTCTTCGAAATGCTGGGCAACTTCTCTATCGGCGACTACTTCAAGGCAGAAGCGATTGAGTGGGCATGGGAGTTTTTGACCAGCCCGAAATGGATCGGCTTTGATCCGGAGCGGCTCTCCGTCACCATTCACCCGGAAGACGAAGAAGCGTTTGAGCTGTGGAACAAAAAAATCGGCATTCCGGAAGAGCGCATCATCCGTCTGGAAGGCAACTTCTGGGACATCGGGGAAGGTCCGAGCGGTCCGAATACGGAAATTTTCTACGACCGCGGAGAGGAGTTCGGCAACGATCCGAACGATCCGGAGCTGTATCCGGGCGGCGAAAACGAGCGTTACCTCGAAGTGTGGAACCTGGTGTTCTCCCAGTTCAACCACAACCCGGACGGCACCTACACGCCGCTGCCTAAGAAAAACATCGACACCGGCATGGGGCTGGAGCGGATGGCCTCCATTCTCCAGGGCGTGGACAACAACTTCGAAACAGACCTGTTGTTCCCGCTGATCGAGCAAACGAGCGCGATCTCCGGCGTGAAGTACAAGACAAGCCCAGAGCTGGACGTAGCGCTGAAAGTCATTGCGGACCACGCGCGCACTGTCGTGTTCGCGATCGGGGACGGAGCGCTTCCTTCCAACGAAGGCCGCGGCTACGTCATCCGCCGTCTGTTGCGCCGCGCTGTGCGCATGGGCAAAAAGCTCGGTGTGGAGAAGCCGTTTCTGTACAGCCTGACCGAAACAGTCGGCAAAATGATGGGCGAATTTTACCCGGAAGTTGTGCAAAAGCGCGAGTTCATTGAAAAAGTGATCCGTGCGGAGGAAGAGCGCTTCCACGAGACGCTGAACGACGGACTGGCGATCCTGTCCGAGATGGTGAAGGCGGCAAAAGAAAGCGGCCAATCGCAACTGTCCGGTCAAGATGTGTTCAAAATGTACGACACATACGGCTTCCCGGTCGATCTGACAGAGGACTTCGCGAACGAGCAAGGTCTGACAGTGGATCGCGACGGCTTCGAGCAAGCGATGGAGGAGCAGCGCGAACGTGCGCGTGCAGCCCGTCAGGACGTGGACAGCATGCAAATCCAGGGGGGGCCGTTGTCCGAATTGACGGTTACAAGCGAGTTTGTTGGTTATACTGAATTGGTAGCAACAGGAAAAGTAGAAGCGATTATTTTGGACAACCAGTTGGCTGACGAAGCAGAAGAAGGCCAAACGGTACAGGTCATTCTCGACCAGACGCCATTCTACGCTGAAAGCGGCGGTCAGATCAACGACGAAGGGTACTTGCTCTCCGATTCTGTCAAAGCGCGCGTGACAGATGTGCAAAAAGGGCCAAAGGGCCAAAACGTTCACTCTGTCATCATCGAAGCAGGCACACTGCGCAAAGGCGACACTGTTCGCGCGGAAGTAAACCGCGAAGCTCGCCTGGCGATTACGAAAAACCATACAGCGACACACTTGCTGCACCAGGCGCTCAAAGACGTATTGGGCACGCACGTCAATCAGGCAGGTTCCCTCGTGGCACCGGAGCGTTTGCGCTTTGACTTCACGCACATCAGCGCGATCACGCCGGAAGAGTTGGAGCGCATCGAAGCGATCGTCAACGAAAAAGTGTGGGAAAACCTGGCTGTCGAAATTTCCAACAAGCCGCTGGCGGAAGCCAAAGCAATGGGCGCGATGGCGCTGTTTGGCGAAAAATACGGCGACATCGTGCGCGTGGTCAAAGTCGGCGACTACAGCCTGGAGCTTTGCGGCGGATGCCATGTCAATAACACGGCCGAAATCGGACTGTTCAAGCTGGTCAGCGAAAGCGGCATCGGCGCGGGTACGCGACGGATCGAAGCTGTGACCGGACGCGGGGCTTACCAGTTCTTGAACCAGCAGTTCACGACGCTCAAAGAAGTGGCTCACGCACTGAAAGCACCTGTGCTGGCAGAAGCGCCTGCGCGCGTGGAGAGCTTGCAGCAGCAACTGAAAGAGGTTCAGCGTGAAAACGAATCGTTGCGTGCCAAACTGGGCAACATCGAAGCGGCATCCCTGACCGATCAACTGAAGCAAGTAGACGGCATGAACGTGCTCGCTACCCGCGTATCGGCTTCTGACATGGACAACCTGCGCGGCATGGTGGACGAGCTGAAAAACAAGCTCGGCTCCGCAGTGATCGTGCTCGGCTCCGTCGATGGCGAGAAGGTCAATCTCGTGGCTGGCGTCACCAAAGACCTGATGGATCAAGGCATCCACGCCGGAAAAATCATCAAGGAAGTGGCAACCCGTTGCGGCGGCGGCGGCGGCGGTCGTCCTGACATGGCGCAGGCGGGCGGAAAAGATCCTTCCAAGCTGCAAGAGGCATTGGATGCGGTCGCGGAGCTGGTCAAAAGCCAGGCCGTAGCGAAATAGCCGATTCCCGCCAAGAAATTTGCAAAATCGACAAGGAGTAGGTTGCATCCGAGTCGAATACAGTAAGGAAGCGAAAAGTCCATACAACCTTTAAGTCTTGAAGGAAATCGAGGTGTTGATTGTGAGTTCGTTGGATAATACCATGAAATTCACGGTGCCCAAGGAAGCGAATACGGCGGATGTGCAGGCAACATTGACAGAGGTGTACAAAGCCCTGCAGGAAAAAGGATACAACCCGATCACCCAGATCGTCGGTTACTTGCTTTCTGGCGACCCGGCGTTTATCCCTCGCCACAACAACGCGCGCAGCCTGATTGGCAAACTGGAACGGGACAAAATCATAGAAGAGTTGGTGACCGTTTACTTGTCCGAGCGCAAGTAGACCTTGAACATGACGAGATTGATGGGATTGGATGTAGGCGACAAGACGATTGGCATCGCGGTCAGCGATGAGCTGGGGTGGACCGCCCAAGGGGTGGAAACGATCAAGCGGCAATCAAAGGAAAAAGATTTGGCCCGCATCCAGGAATTGGTAGCGCACTATCAAGTAGGTGCTTTCGTAGTAGGATTGCCGAAAAACATGAATGGCACAATCGGACCGCGCGCCGAGATGTGCCAGGCATTCGGCAAGCTTTTGGAGGAACGGACATCTCTTCCTGTCCACATGTGGGACGAGCGATTGACGACGATGGCAGCGGAGCGCATGCTGATCTCTGCGGATGTCAGCCGTCAAAAGCGCAAGACAGTAATAGACAAAATGGCGGCCACATTGATCCTGCAAGGATTTTTGGACGCGAAATCGAGGTGACCCAAAGTGAGTGAAGAGATGATGGAAGAATTCGAAGTAGGCGACGTGATTGCCCTGACAGAAGAGGGAACGGAGGAGCCGCGCGATTTTCGGATCATGTACATTTTTGATATCGAGGACCGCAGCTACCTGGTGCTCGTTCCGGTCGATCAGGAGGAAGAAGAAGAGTACGAGGTTCACTTCCTGCGCTACGACGGTACGGACATGCTGCAGCCAATCGAAGACGATGAAGAGTGGGAGCAAGTAGAAGCGACCTTCGAAACGTTGATTGCTGATTTAGAGAAAGACGGGATTTAACATTTGGAGAGGGGGCGCATGCCCTCTCTTTTTCCTATCAAAATAACTGTTTTGTAAACGAAAACAAACAGATAGGAGAAAGCGAAATGGATATCACGGGCGCATCCGGCTCCGAATTGATTTGGGAAAAGTACAAGGAAGCCGAAAAACGGTTGAAAGAGCTTGAAAATTCAATCGAATGGTTCAAAGTTTGCTTCGATACCGCGTACGAAGGCATTACGATCGTGGACGAGCGCGGCTACATACGAATGATGAACGATGCGTACTGCCGCTTTATCAGTGTGCGCAAAGAAGATGTCGTCGGGCGTTATGTGGAGGAAGTGATCGAAAATACGCGTTTGCCGGTCGTGCTGCAAACAGGGATACCGGAGCGAAACCAGGCGCATCGGCTGCTCGGCCAGGACATGGTCGTACACCGCATCCCGATCTGGAAGGACAACAAGGTCATCGGCGCAGTCGGCATGCTGATTTTTGAAGGCGTGTCGGAGCTGTACAAAATTTTTGAGCGCATGCAAATCTTGCACGAGAAAATCGGCGACAACCGGATCGTGTTCGAATCGCCGAAGCCGAAAAGCAACAAAGTCACCTTTGACCAGATCATCGGAGAAAGCGAGTCGATTGCCGAGGCGAAAAAAATCGCCCGCCGCGCCGCACAAACGTCCGCTACGATTTTGTTGACCGGAGAGAGCGGTGTGGGCAAGGAGCTGTTTGCCAAAGCGATTCATTATTTAAGCCCGTTTCAAAACGGACCGCTCGTGAGTGTCAATTGCGCCTCTATACCGGAAAATTTGCTCGAATCGGAGCTGTTCGGCTATGAAGAAGGCGCATTTACCGGCTCGCGAAAAGACGGAAAGCCAGGCAAATTCGAGCTGGCGAACAAAGGGACGCTGTTTCTCGACGAGATCGGGGACATGCCGCTGCACATGCAGGCGAAAATTTTGCGCGTGCTGCAAGAGCGGGAAGTAGAGCGGGTCGGGGGAACGAAGAGCATACCTGTCGATTTTCGCCTGGTGGCGGCTACCCATCGCTCCCTGGAGGAAATGGTGCGGGAGGGGACGTTCCGCAAAGACTTGTACTACCGCCTGAACGTCATTCCGATTCACATTCCGCCGCTGGCACAAAGAAGGACGGATATCCCGCTGTTGATCGCCGCCCAACTGCAAGCGATCAGCCAGAAAAACAACATGCCGGCAAAAGACATCGACAAGGAAGCGATGTCTTTGCTGATGAACTACGACTGGCCGGGCAACATCCGCGAGCTGGTCAATACGGTCGAGCGGCTCGTCACCTTGTCCGAGGACGATCGCATCCGGACGAGTGATTTGCCGGAAGTTTTTTTCGGCAAAGGGGCTTGGCGTGGCGAGCAGGAGCCAAGCGCGTCATGGAAGCAGCCTGTCTCGGTCAAGCGCGGCCAGCAGGATGAAAAAAAGCGCATCCTCGAAGTACTGCAGGAAATGAACGGCAACAAGTCCAAGACAGCGAAAAAGCTCGGCATATCCCGGGCGACGCTGTACAACAAGCTGAACAAGTATCAACTGGGTTAAGCGGTAAGCAGGCGGTCGCTGAAAAAAGTGTCTAGACAATCGTTGTGTAATGTCTGGACACTTTTTGTATTTTCTGAACAGTCAGACTCAAAAAAGAAGCGGCGCGGCAACATCATCGTCTGCTGGCATGCAATGTGCTAGATAACGATAGTCAAAAAGGAGCGCTTGCGCTCCGGGGGAAGCGGGGACTTTCGGCGGCTTCAGGCTTGGGAATGCCAGCTTCGTCAAGGAAACTTTTCGCAACCGCTGCCAGCGCGAACAAATGACAGAGGGGGAAGTATATGGCGGATACACCTGTAATCGGCATCATCGGTCTTGGCAATATGGGAATGCCCATGGCGACCAATTTGGTACAAGCGGGCTATGAAGTGTACGGCTTCGACGTCAATGCGAAGGCGGAGCTGGAATTTGCAGCCGTCGGCGGAAAGACGGGCTTGACGGTCGCGGAGGTCGTGCAAAAAACAGACGTCATTCTCACCAGCCTGCCTTCGCCGGACATTGTTGAAAGCGTTTTTACAGGCCTGGACGGCATCCTGGAACATGCGCGGGCCGGACAGACTGTAGTCGATACGAGCACAGTAACGCCCCAGTTGAACGAGCGGCTGGCACGGGCGAGCCAGGCAAAGGGAATCGGGTATTTGGCCGCCCCTGTCAGCGGCGGGGTTGTCGGGGCGAAAAACAGGACGTTGACGATTATGGTCGGCGGCCCGAAGGAGCTGTACGACAGCGTCTATCCGGTTTTTATGGCGCTCGGCCAAAATATTTTTCACGTCGGGGAACGAGTGGACAGCGGCACGGCGGTCAAACTCATCAACAATTTGCTGATCGGCTTTTACACGTCTGCGGTCAGCGAAGGGGTGGCGCTGGCAAAGCAGATGGGCCTCGACCTCGACCTGTTGTTTGACATTTTGAATGTCAGCTACGGGCAGAGTCGCATCTACGAGCGCAATTACAAAAGCTTCATTGCCCCCAACGATTTCGCGCCCCATTTCTCGTTGAATTTGCTGCTGAAAGACTTGCGGATCGCCCAGGAGATGGCGCAGCAGTCCGGCCTGTCCTTGCCGATCACGGCCGAGCTGCTCGCGATTTACGAGCAGTCGCAGGAAGCCGGCTTTGGCGAGCAGGATATGGCTGCCCTGTACGCCTACATCTGCCAGTCGCAAAGCGCGGTTCAATCGTAACCATTTACGGAGAGGAGAGTTTTTCATGACGACAACAGCGGTCAAACGCATCCGCAACTTTATTAACGGCGAGTGGATTCCGTCCAGCTCCGATCGCTTCGAAGCGGTTATCAATCCGGCCACGGGGCAAGTGATTGCCGAAGTCCCCCTGTCTTCCCGCGAAGACCTGGAGGCGGCGGTGAAGGCGGCGGAGGAAGCGTACACCTGGTGGCGAAAAACGCCTGTGCCCAACCGCACGCGCATTTTGTACCGCTACCATCAGTTGCTGGTGGAGCACGCCGAAGAGTTGGCGGTCATCATTACGAAAGAAAACGGCAAAAACATCAAAGACTCGCGCGGAGAGGTGCAGCGCGGCATTGAGGCGCTGGAAGTGGCTACCGCGACTCCTACGCTGATGATGGGGCAGGCGCTGCCGGAAATTGCCACGGGCATCGAAGGGGTCACGTACCGTTACCCGCTTGGGGTAGTGGCTGGCATTACGCCGTTCAACTTCCCGATGATGATTCCGCTGTGGATGTTCCCGCTCGCTCTCGCATGCGGCAACACCTTTGTGCTGAAGCCGTCCGAGCGCACGCCGCTTTTGGCTGAAAAGCTGGTAGAGCTGATGATGGAAGCAGGTCTGCCAAAAGGGGTGCTGAACATGGTGCACGGCGCCCACGACGTCGTCAACGGCATTTTGGAGCATCCCGCCATCAAAGCGATTTCTTTCGTCGGCTCCCAGCCAGTGGCGGAGTACGTCTACAAAACCGGAGCAGCCAATGGCAAGCGGGTCCAGGCTCTCGCCGGGGCGAAAAATCACGCGGTAGTCATGTCCGACTGCCACCTGGAGAAAACCGTGCAAGGAATCATCAACGGGGCTTTTGGCAGTGCCGGAGAGCGATGCATGGCAACTTCTGTCGTGTGTGTCATGGAGGATATTGCCGATGCGTTTATCGCCCGTCTCGTAGAGGAGGCGAAGCAGCTTTTGGCAGGCGATACGCTGGACGAATCGGCTTTTATCGCTCCGCTCATTCGCGATTCGCACCGCAAGCGGGCGCTCAGCTATATCGAGAGCGGCGAAGAGCAAGAAGCAAGCCTGCTGCTTGATGGCAGAAGCGTGATGCAGGAGCTGCCGGACGGCTACTACCTCGGGGCGACCATTTTTGAAGGGGTCACGCCGGAGATGAAGATTTGGCAGGACGAAATCTTTGCCCCGGTCTTGAGCATCGTCCGGGTGAAAAGCCTGGATGAAGCGATCGAGCTGGCGAACAAATCGAATTTTGCCAATGGAGCCGTACTCTACACCACCTCTGGCGAAAACGTGCGCCATTTCCGCGAAAATATTGATGCGGGCATGATTGGCGTGAATGTCAACGTGCCTGCGCCGATGGCGTTTTTCACCTTTGCTGGCAACAAAGCGTCGTTTTACGGGGATTTGGGGACGAACGGAACAGATGGCGTCCAGTTTTTCACCCGCAAAAAAACGGTGACCGCCCGCTGGTTCTGATTTGTCTAAAGAAACGGATCAGGGGGCGAGCGCAGCGTTTGCCCCCATTCAAGGAGGGAGCCGTCATGGCGTTTCATGAACTGTTGATGCCGCAGCGCATCGTCTACGGGCAAGGAAGCTTTGCCGAGGTCGGCCAGGAAGCGCGGCGACTGGGGCAAAAAGCATTGTTGATTAGCGATCCGGTGATGGAAAAGGTGGGCAATGTAGCTGCCTGCGAAGAGCACTTGCAGGCGCAGGGCCTCGTTTGCGTCACCTATGCGAAAGTGGATTCAGAGCCGACGGACATTCATCTCGCGGAAGCGCTGGCCCTCTGCCGGGACGAACGGTGCGACGTGATTGTGGCCGTAGGGGGCGGGAGCTGCCTCGATACGGCAAAAGCAGTCGCTTTGCTGATGACCAATGAAGGGCAGATCGCGGAGTACGTCGCCAAAGCCAAAACGGTTGTCAATAAGCCGCTGCCGCTGATTGCCGTGCCGACGACCGCAGGCACAGGCTCGGAAGTGACGAAAATGACCGTCATTACCGATACGGCCCGCCAGGTGAAAATGATGCTCGCAGACCCCGCGCTGCTGCCGCACGCGGCGATTGTCGATCCGCTGTTGAGCGTGTCCTGCCCGCCGAATGTTACGGCAGCGACAGGAATTGATGCCCTCTGCCATGCGATTGAAGCCTACCTCTCCCGGCGCGCCCAGCCAGCTACCGACATATGGGCAAGGACGGCGATTGAGCTGATCGCCACCCATTTGCGGCGCGCGTACGAAGACGGAGCGGACTTCGAGGCCCGGGACAAGATGGCGTTTGCCTCGATGCTGGCTGGCGCCGCCTTTTCCAATGCGTCTGTCGCGCTCGTGCACGGCATGTCCCGGCCGATCGGAGCCGTTTTCCACGTCCCGCACGGCATCTCAAACGCGATGCTCTTGCCTGCCGTGCTGGCCTATACAAAAGAGGCGGCAGTGGGCAGGCTCGCCGAAATCGGAAGGCTGATGCAGCCGGAAATCAAAGCGCTTTCTGACGAGCAGGCGGCAGAAGCGACAATCGAAGAGATCAAGAGCTTGTGCCTCGATTTGCACATTCCGAGCTTGCGCCATTGGGGAATTGACCAGCAGGCCTTCCAGAAGGCCGCGCCCAAGATGGCTGTGGACGCTTTGGCGAGCGGAAGTCCGGGTAATAATCCGAAAATTCCTACAGTTGAGGAGATTGTCCGGCTGTATCACATTGCCTATGACTACGATTTTCGCGGCAAGCTACAAAATGCGTGAGGAGATGAGGGCATGCTGCTCAGCTTTTTCGGCTTGATAATTGGATTAGGTCTGCTCATCTTTTTGACGATGCGCGGCATCAACATCATCGTCGCGGCCATCGTGTGCGCTGCAGTGGTGGCGGCAAGCGGCGGGCTGGGACTGGAAGAAGCGATGTCGACCCATTACATGGACGGGTTCACGGGCTTTTTTAAATCGTGGTTTTTGACGTTTCTGCTCGGCGCTGTTTTCGGAAAAGTGATGGAGGACACGCAGGCAGCGAAAGCGATCGCCGACTGGGTACGGCGAAAGCTCGGAGCGGGTCGGGCCGTTTTCGCTGTCGTGGCGGCGTGCGCGATCATGACGTATGGGGGCGTCAGCGTATTTATCGTCGCCTTTTCTGTCTATCCGATTGCGGTAGCCTTGTTCAAGGAAGCCGACCTTCCGCATCGGTTCATTCCCGCCGCGCTCGTCTTCGGCTCGATTACGTTCACGATGACGTCCCCCGGCTCGCCGGAAATTCAAAACTTGATTCCGACCCAGTTTTTCGGGACGACGCCTGGGGCGGGCGGCTGGATCGGCGTCGCGATGGCGCTGTTGCTGATGGTGTCTGGCGGGCTTTACTTGAGCCGCGCCGTTGCGAAAGCGGTGAAAAGCGGCGAAGGCTTCGGATATACGTACGACCCGAAAGCAGCCGGCTCGGCAAACGAGGAAGTCGCGGCGACCGCCGCAGAAGCAGCCGAGACGAAGCTGCCGCCTATTTTGCTGGCAATAGCTCCGCTCGTCCTCGTTGTCACAGCGCTCAACCTATTGTCCTCTTACATTTCCACTACTTCCGCCGTTTTGATCGCGCTTTTGATCGGGATATTCGCCGGGCTTGTGCTGATGAACAAATACGCGAGACATTACTGGGCGATGTTTGCCAAAGGGACAGAAAACGCCCTGATCGCCACGGCCAATACGTGCGCGGTCGTCGGCTTCGGAGCTGTGGCGGCGAAGGTCCCTGCTTTTAGCGCGATTGTGGATACGCTCGTGGGGCTGGAGGGCCTGGAATACGTGAGTCTGGGCCTGTCTGTCACGCTGATTGCCGCGATCACAGGCTCTGCCTCCGGTGGCTTGGGCATCGCCCTGCCGATTTTGGCGCCGATCTACATGAGCCAAGGTCTGGACCCGGGAGCCATGCATCGCATCTCTGCGCTCGCTTCCGGCGCTCTCGACTCGCTGCCGCATAACGGATACATCGTGACGACTGTGCGCGCGGTCTGCCATGAAACCCATCAGCGGGCCTATCGACCGATTTTTGTGTTGAGTGTCGTCATCCCGTTTGCCGTCCTTTGCCTGGCTATCGTTTTGTACATGATGTTTACTTGAGAGAAAAGTTCAAAAGTGTGCTGCAAGCGCTGCTACCGGGCAGCGCTTTTTTTGAGTGGAGAGTTTTCGCTACCATTCCTGATCTTTTGTCTTTTTTCGCCAAAAAACCGTATGCAGTGACAGCGAATGACAGCTCTTGTATAATAGACAGGATGGAGAGAAGAGACCCTAAAGGGAGGATTTCTAGCTTGAAACCAATGTCAGCGAAGCCTGATTTCAGATCAGACAGACCTGCTGCGTACCGGCGCAGGAGAGGCGGCCGGATTGTCATGTGGCTGGTAGCCTTGTTTCTCATCGCCATCGTGGCTGCCGGGGGAGCAGCGTGGTATGTGTACGAAGGACTGCAACCCGTAGACGGACCGCAAACGGCCAAAAACGTGACGATTCCCACTGGTTCTTCCGTGCGGGAAATCGGCAGATTGCTGGAAGAGCAAGGGCTGATCCGCAATGCCGATCTGTTCCAGTACTACGTGAAGTACAAAGGCGTGGCCCCGCAACTGAAGGCAGGCGAGTACCAGTTTACAACAGGACAAGCCATTGACGATATGCTCACGGCGATGGCAGAGGGAAAAACGGTAGTGAACGCAGCGCGTTTTACCATCCCGGAAGGCTGGAACATTGAGCAGATTGCCGAACATCTGGACAAGGAAGGCATTGTCGAGAAAGCAGCTTTTCTGAAAGAAGTGAACGAAGGAGAATTTCCGGAGTACGAATTTGTGGCGCAGATTCCGAAAAACAAGGATCGCAAGCACCGTCTCGAAGGGTATTTGTTCCCGGAGACGTACGAGGTGGACAAGGACGCCACTGCGCATGAAGTCGTCTCGCGGATGCTGGCCCAATTCGAGAAAGTATGGCAGCCGCAGTGGACAGAGCAGCTCAAACAGCGCGGACTGACGCTCGATGAGGCGGTCAGCCTCGCTTCCATCGTGGAACGGGAAGTGACGGTAGACAAGGAGCGGCCGCTCGTCGCCGGCGTGTACTACAACCGCATCCGCGATAAATGGCCGCTGCAGGCCGACGCCACCGTGCAGTTTATTTTGGGCAAGCAACGCGATCGGCTGACGTATGAAGATTTGAAGGTGAAAAGCCCGTACAACACGTACCTGAACCCGGGCTTGCCGCCGGGACCGATTGCCAATCCGGGCAGAGCCTCACTGGAAGCGGTTGTCAATCCCGCACAGCACGACTACTTTTTCTACGTCACGAAAAAAGACGGAACCTCGGAGCATTACTTCTCCAAAACACTTTCTGAGCACAACGCAAATGATGCAAAAAGCAGGGGAAACTAACCAGGTTTCCTCTGTTCTTTTTGGCGAGGTATGCTATAATAATGCGGTTGTAACGAAAGAGGAGTGAAATCATGATAACCAATCCCGCAATCGACGACTACGTGTCGGGCCTGGTTCCGGCGCGATCGCCGCTTCTGGCGCGACTGGAACAGGAAGCTGCCGAAGAAAATATTCCGATCGTTCAGCTTGCTTCCGCTCAGGTGATGAGAATGCTGCTTTTGCTGCATCGCCCCCAATCGATTTTGGAGGTAGGTACAGCGATCGGCTATTCGACCATTTGGCTTGCCGAAGCAGCACCACAGGCGCGGATTGTCACGATGGACATAGATGAAGAACGTCTGGCGCGGGCACGGGCCAATGTAGCGGAAGCGGGCTGCGCGGACCGGGTTGAAATCCTGTTGCGCGACGCGACGCTTGGACTGCCTGATTCCTATCAGTTTGACTGCCTGTTTATCGACGCGGCCAAAGGACAGTATCGGGCGTTTCTCGATTTGTACTTGCCCCTGCTCCGGGAGGGGGGACTTGTCATCAGCGACAACGTCCTGTTCCGCGGATTGGTGGCGACGCCAGACGAGGCAGGCAAAAGACAACGGCCGATGGTGGACAAGCTGCTCGCCTTCAACGCGCATTTGGCAGAGCGGCCGGATTTGGAGACGACGTTCATACCAGTAGGGGACGGACTGGCTGTCAGCTTGAAGAAACGCATGCAGCCGTAGGGTGATTTCGTTAGAAGCAGCATGAGGAAGGGGACATGTGGCATGGGTAACCCCGTATTGATTGGGGTAGCAGGAGGCAGTGGTTCGGGAAAGACCACGGTGGCAAAGGAGCTGTATCACCAGTTCCGCAACGATAGCGTGACGATGATCGAGCAAGATTCGTACTACAAGGATCAGAGCCATCTGAGTATAGAAGAGCGCGCCTTGACGAATTACGACCATCCGCTTGCATTTGACAACGATCTGCTTTTGCACCACTTGCAGGAACTGCTGCAAGGACGGGCGATCCAAAAGCCGATTTACGATTTCAAGGTGCACAACCGCAAGAGCGAGCAAATCCAGGTAGACCCGAAGGACGTCATCATTCTCGAAGGGATGCTGATTTTAGAAGACGAGCGGATTCGCAATCTTATGGATATCAAGGTGTTTGTCGACACGGATGCGGATGTGCGCATCGTTCGCCGGATCGTGCGCGATATCGAGGAGCGCGGCCGTTCGCTGGATTCTGTGGTCAATCAATATTTGAATGTTGTGCGTCCGATGCACCTGCAGTTCATCGAGCCGACCAAGCGCTATGCGGATGTCATCATTCCCGAGGGCGGATACAACCGCGTGGCACTCGATCTTTTGTCGACGAAAATCAAAAACATCCTGTTGGAAAAACAGCAGCCAGCCAGGCTGTAGCATCCAATCCGGTTTTGAACGAAAGCACACTGCCAGTTGCAGTGTGTTTTTTGCATGGAAAAGTTTCTCGCCCGGCGATTCCGGCAATACTGGGAAAAAAAGGGCGGGGAGGGAAACGGCATGCAGCTTGATCGACGGATCAAACGACGGCATTTTCTCGTGTTGATGGCGATGACGCTACTCTGGGTAGGGCTGATTGCCCGGCTGTGGTGGATACAGCTCGGCGCGCCCCATCGCTTTTCCCGGCGCGGAATCGACTTGGTGAAAGCTTCGGTGAAGCAACGGCAGCAAAGCTTTGTGCTGCACAGCGGCCGCGGAGATATTTTGGATCGCGGCGGCTATGCGTTTACAGGCGTAGAGCATCTCGCCCTGATTTTGTTTCCGCTTGCCCGCGGCAGCCTGGAAGGGACAGAAGGGCTTGCCAGGCTGGCGGAAATTACAGGCCAGCCAAAAGAACGGCTGTCCGAGACGATGGAAAAAGCAAAGGTCCCGCTGCTTCTGCGCAGCGAAACAGGCAAGCTGATCGAGCTTACCCAAAAGCAGGCAGACGAAATCAACGCGCTTGCGATTCCCGGTGTAGTAGCATTGGCGGTGACGGAGCGCTACCGCACAGACGAAGTGGCCAAGCATCTGATCGGCTTCATTCACAAAAATCCTGGCATGGTCGAGACGCTCTACCCGGACGAATGGGCGAGCGGCAAAATGAATGCGGAATCTACCGTTGGCGCATCCGGGCTGGAAAGAAGCTTTGACCGCTTTTTGCAAGGAGTGGAGCCGTCGGTCTTGTCCTACTACGTCGACGGCCAGGGCAAGCCGCTGCGCGGACTGGACATTCGCTATACGAAGCCTAGCAATCAATATTACCCGCTTTCGCTGTCGACCACGCTCGATGTGGACATTCAGCGGCGAATGGAGGCGGCGGCAGATCAGGTCGGCCTGCGGGAAGGCAGCGTCGTCGTCCTGGATGCGCAAAACGCCGATATTCTCGCCGCTGTCAGCCGGCCAAGCTACGACCAGACGAATGTAGGCGGCCAAGCCGGCGAGTGGAAAAACAGGGCGTTCAAGCAGTTGCCGCCAGGCTCTGTCTTCAAGACGGTGGTAGCCGCTGCCGCCTTGGCGGAAGGCGTGATTTCCCCTACGGAGCGGTTTACGTGTACGGGCGAGTACGGCAAGTACCATTTTTCCTGCTGGAAAAAGGAAGGGCACGGCAGCGTCACGATGGAGGAGGCTTACGCCGAGTCGTGCAACATCGCTTTTGCGGAAATTGCGAAAAGAGTCGGCTCAGAAAAGCTGGAGGAGTACGCCCGGAGACTGGGCTTGACCGCTCAGGTGGGGCATGCAACTGCGCATCTGTTCAAGCTGGATGGATTCAAGCAGCTCGATGGCGAAGAAAGCGGCCGTGTGTTTGCGAAGGATGTCTCCTACAGCGACGAGGGCGTCTTGATCCAGAGCGCAATCGGCCAGCGCGATGTGCGGATTACTCCGCTGCAGGCGGCGAACATGATGGTGACGATCCTGCGCGGCGGCCAACCCGCGCAGGTACGTCTGGTCAAGGAAATTGCTTATCGAAACGGACAGCCGTTCTACCAGTTTCCGGAGCAGAAGCTCTCTGCCGCCGGAATCGACTATGTGACAGCGAGCAAGCTGCGCAAAATGATGCGCAAGGTCGTTACAGATGGGACCGGCCAAATACTGCTGGATTCTTCCTGGCAGGTTGCCGGGAAGAGCGGGACCGCCCAGACAGGGAGTACAAGCGATTCCAAAAATCACCTTTGGTTTGTCGGCTACGCTCCTTTGGAGGAGCCGCGCTATGCGATCTGTGTCGTATCAGAGAACCAGCCAAGCTGGGGGAAGAACCAGGCGATGGAGCTTTTTCGCCGGGCTGTCGATGAGCTTGCCGATTATACAGCTCGATCTTCCCAACTTCGCGCAGGGTATTCCCGAGAATGAACCCGCGCGCCTGAAGCTGATTGCGCTTGCCAAGCCCGACAATCAGCATCAGCGGGGAGGAAGACATGTACACGGATTGCGAAGCTTTTGCCCAGATGGTTCGTTTGTCCCCTTTGCTCGGGGACAGCCGCTTGATCGTGTGGCTATGCCAATCGCCGATGTACTGCCACTGGCGGTTTCGGCTCAGCTTGCGGACGAGCCTTTTCAAGTAGTCATCATCGAAAAAGATCGAGTGCGGCTGATGAATCGCATTTGGCCCCGGGTCGCTGGCAAACGTCACGACCCACTTTTCATCCCCGAGCGGATATCCCATCATGATCCCTCCTGTTTCCAGCGAGGGTTTTTTTCGTACAGTCTGTTCGATCTGTTTCCATGCCTTTGGCGTGATGTACAGTGTCGTCATGAAACGCGTTCCCTCCTTGAAATCACCGCTAGCATTCGCTCTATATCGTATGTGCGGCGCAAGCAGAACGTCCCGCTCGCGAAATCATGACAATTGTCGAAAAAAAGATTGTAACTCTTCCCCTTCCTTTCTATAATTTAGGAAAATACATGACTGGAAAGGTTGATTGTATGCCTACGGCACCCGTCGATCACAAACTGATTGGGCAAGTATTAGCAGAGGATCTTTACTCCAACAGCGGAGTTTTGCTGCTGGGAAAGAATACGACGATTACGGCTGCACATGTACATATTCTTCTGAAACAGCGAGTGCGAGAGGTTGCGGTCGTGCAAACCTGGACGGAAGGAACGGGGGAGCAGGTTTCTACACAATTATTCCAGTTGGAGGCTGACGCGGAGACTGTCGCCGCTTACGTACAAGCCTTGGACCAGACGCGGCTGCTTTTCGATCAACTGCAGCAGGACAAGGTGGGCAGTCTGGAGCAGTTTTCGCAAATTTTTGCGAATGTGCTGGAAAAATCGACGAAGCATCTGGGACTGTTTCGTTCCCTGTACGTGTTGGAAGGGGCGGACAGTTATACATATCGGCATTCGTTGAACGTAGGTATTCTGTGTTCGCTGATCGCCCGGCTGTTGAAGTGGGACGAGCAGCAGGTGACGTTTATGGGGAACGCAGGATTTTTGCATGACGTGGGAAAAATGCGCATTCCCAAGGAAGTGCTGCTCAAGCCGGACAAGCTGACAGAGGAAGAATTTGCGATCATGAAAAAGCACACGACTTACGGCTACGACATGATTCGCAAGATGGAAGGCGGCTCAGAGAAGCTGGCGCTCTGCGCGCTGCTTCACCACGAGCGGCTGGATGGCTCCGGGTATCCTGAACAGCGAAAAGGCGACGAGATACCGCTGGAGTGCCAGGTTTTGGCGATCGCCGACATGTTCGACGCGATTTGCTCCGACCGGGTCTACAAAGGCAGAACTTCTCCGTTCGAGGCGGCGCAGCTTCTGTGGAAGGAAGCTTGCAACGGGCTGTTGAACATTGAGGTGGTCTCGGTTTTTGTGCGCTACATCGCTTTGCTGTACGTCGGGGCGAGGGCGCGCCTGAGCAGCGGGGAAGAGGTCGAAATAATTCTGATTCACCAGGACGAGCCGATGCGGCCATTGGTGCGGCGCAGCGGCGAGTTTCTCGATTTGCGTTACGAGCGCAAGCTGACGATTGAAAAAATGATCGGGTAGGCGTAGACAGACCGCTCTCTATGTGAGAGCGGTTTCTTTGTTGCCAATTTGTGACAGTTGTGCGGGTAGCTCGACCTTGGGCGCAAAGTGTGCCACAATGAGACTGATGTTGGCTTTGGCCAGCAAAAAAACGGGTCGCCTTTCGCAGCCGTCTGTTTAGGGGACGGCGCATGGACACGTACAGTACACGCAAGGAGAGAGTACCATGATACGTAAAGCGGAACCGAGAGATGCAGCATTTGCGGCACCGCTGATTTATGAAGCCATTGGAGATATCGCGTACACCTTGACGGGAGCGACGGAGGCTGACGAGGCCATTTCGCTGATGGCGCAGTTTTTCGCGCAGCAACAAAATCGGCTCAGCTACGAAAATGCCGTCATTGCCATGGAAGGAGACGAGCCAATGGGACTGGCGCTGTTTTATCATGGCAGCCAGACCGAAGCGCTCGATCGGCCGTTTGTCGAGTTTGTCCAAAAGCGGACGGGCGTAGCTCCCGCGCTGGTCAAGGAAGCGCGCGACGATGAGTTTTACCTCGATTCGATAGCGGTGCGCTCGGACAAGAGGGGCAGAGGGATCGGCAAAAAGCTGCTGGCAGCGTTCGAGCAGGAGGCAATCCAGCGCCGCCATGACCGCATCGCCCTTTTGGTGGACGAGGAAAATCCGCGTGCGCGCCAGCTCTACGAAGCATTGGGCTATCGCCAGGACGGGACGGTAAAGGTGAGCGGACATCAATTCCGCCATATGGTTAAAAGCGTATTAGTGCCGGTATAGATCGTGCCGGTGTAGAAAAAACGTTTCCGATTCGAAGGAAACGTTTTTTTGCATGCGGGTGTGCGGTGGCATGGGGAGATGGAGCGGCTGGAGTGATTGGTAAGTGGCGGTTGGGGACGACAGGTACGGTCAGCATGGGGCCAGCCAAGTTTTGAGCATGTTAGCGTGGAAAATTTGGTTGAAATTGGTTCTTTGGAAGATTGAAAATCGACGGCTACATTCGTAACAATAAGAAAAAGCAGGTCAAGTCAAGCATGGACAAAAAGGAGCTGCCTGAATGCGCGAGCAGATGGAAAAGTGGGTTCACGCGTGGAAAACGCTTATGACGGACATGGAAAGACAAGGGGCGCGTATTTGGCCGCTCATCATCGGGCCGCCTGCTGTGCCAGAGCAAGTCGCAGAGGCGGAAGCGCGGCTGGGGATCAGGTTGCCTGCGGCCATTCGCCGGATTTTGCTTGCGGGGACGAGTCGCGTCCAGGTTGGCTGGTCGTTGCCAGCGAGAACGGGCGAGCCTTTTTCCCTCAGCGGGGATCTCGGCTGGAGCCTGGACGGCTTCGAGTGGCCTTATTTTGGCGACGAGGAAGACCCGAGCGACGAGCAGCGGTATCTTTGCTTCCACACAGGAGGCAATGGCGACATGCTGCTGCTGGATTTGCGAGCTGGCGCAGACGATCCGCCCGTGTATGCCTGGGGGCATGAGACAGGCGAGTTTCTTTTGCTCGGGCAAAGCTTCACGGCATTTGTCGACCGGGTGACAGCGCTTGGGTGTATCGGGGCAGAGAGCTGGAACTACGAGCCGTTTGCCGGAGCGGATGGCCTGGATGTGCACGGGCACAACGCAGAAAGCTGGAAGCGGTGGCTGCAGAGCGTTCGCTGGAAGAAGCGGCTACTGACTTTTCCTGGCTGATCGAATACGCCGCGATGCACGGAGCAGGGGACGAACGCGTCCGGGTGGCGTTTCGCCAGTATGCGCCGGACAGCATTTTGCAAGCATGGGTGACGAAAATCGCGCAGGAAAAGACCTTTTCCGGAAGGGAGCCATGGTGCGAGCTTTTGGCGGAAACGCAGGGAGCCAATGCTGCGGGCTGGGTTCGTTCGCTGTGGAAGCCGCAGGAAGGAGAAAAGCTCGTGTCTGGCAGCCAGCGGGCTTATTTGACCGCAGCGTGCCTGCCCTGCCGGAAGCAGAAGGGCTGCCGCTCGTTCTTGCGGAGTTGGACGAAGAGGCCGGGAGTGGAGGCAGATCATGTCGGGCAGGAGGGGAACGGGGAATGAAGCATGTCGTTGCGATTTGGGGAACGACCTTGCAGACGGACGAAGAGCTGCAGTCTTTCCTGCAGCCTGAGTACACGGAGGACGGGGACGTGATCCCGTCCGGATTTATGGCCGCCGCAGGGCTGGATTGGGTTGACGAAGATTTTTTCGAGGTGCACGCGGTGGCGCAGGTAGAGGAGCGGGCAGCGTTTTTGGCTTATTTGCAGCGCGAGTGCGTATCCGCCGGGGAGAGTTTTGCCGAAAAAATTCCGCCGAACCTGTCCGGGGAGATTGCCCGTTTTCCGACAGTTATTTTGCTCTACGGGCAAGTGACCAACTACGGGACTGTGAATGAAGCTTTGTTTGCGCTGACGGGTGAGCAGCACGTAGGCGATGGGCTTGTGGAGCTGTTGGCGACAATCGAATATGAGGAATGAGCAGGGGCGTCCGGCTGAGTGCGGGCGCTTTTTCTATTTTTCAAGCTGGGGAGAGGTTGAGTCATAAAGGGGAAGCAGAAGGCTAACGTTTGGGAACAGACGCGCTATTGCCTTTTTTCTATTGAAGAGAGGTGCCGAAAGGGCAGCAAGGCAAGAGGGGGCACTTTTCTAGCAAGAAGGAGCCTAGATTATCTTTTGTTTCGAATAGGGCTCATTCCGTCTGGCTGCGTTGTTCTGGCAACGCAGATAAATACACGGTGTGCAGGTTCGAAACCGATAAAATATACGTCCTCCCAGATGATGTTTGTCCGTTTCGGGAACGCAGATTCGTTCATTTGATATGTATTGTAAGGTTTTTTCCTTAGGAACTTTACATGAGGAGTTGGTGTGCATGCCAATCATCAAACCATTTATGACGTCTCTGCGCTTCACCTCGACGATGGGAGCCGGAACAGGTACAGGAGCCACTTTTGCGATTGCAGCAACCGAGTTCAGTACAGATGCGGGTACTGCGGCTACTGCATTCCCAAGTACCTTTGCCTTCTACAATCTCTACATCAACGGCGTCCTGCAGCCAGGAAACACGTCCACCATCAGCACAACCACTATCACGATCCCGGATGGCGACGCTGAGAATGCGGGGACACCTGTCTTGGTTGAATTCGTCGTCAACTAAAACAAGAGATCCACTCAAACGGGAAGCCCCAGGCGATTGTACATGCCTGGGGTACTCTCGTTCCGTCGCCAGACTGTCTGACATGGGGGGGAGAAGTGGCGCACGCTCCTTTTTTGCCCGTTCTCGTTGGACCAAAAACAGCTTAGCCGAGTTACGCATGGAAAGCTTTGGAGGTGAACCGGCAGCCGCAAAAACGCACGCATCATTCGTATAGAGAGGAGGGAAAAGTTTTGCAGCAAAGAAACATCCAGTGCAGCGCCGCCAATCGGACGTACTCCCTAAATGTGCGCTATCAGCTCATGCCTTTGGGATGTCCAGACATTTTTCCGGGACAGCCGTGCCCTACCTGCCCCCCTTGCCCGCCGTGTCCGTGCACGCCAGGACTGCTGACCACCACGATTTATCAATACACGACGTTTTCCGATGGACAAAAAAATGTGTACACCGACGCGGATGCCGTGCCACAGCTCAGCACCTCAGGGATTCTCGGACAGCAGTCGGTTTCGATCGTCAATTTGTTCATCAACGGGATTTTGCAACCGCCCAACAGCTATGTCGTGCAAAACGGGCTGCTGGTTCTGAGCGAGGTACCCTCCCAAGGCGTCCCGATTATTTTGCAGTTTATCCAAATTGCAACTTCCTGAAACTGGGATGTAAAGGAACGAAAAGCCAAAGGCAAGCCCGCCAGGAGGCAGAGCCCGTTTTTCCGTTGGTACTTGCACTTACGGGTATTCGCCCACATAAATCAACGCGGCGCTTTCCCTTGTGCTGAAGGAATTCAGTGTAGCCGATCCACCTCACGTACGGTTTGATGAGGGAGAACTGAAACGAGTTCTGGCGACCTTCAGGTCGCCAGAACTCGTTTCAGTTCTCTACTCTACAAACAGATACTTTATTATATAAACAGGTAAGCGAAACGGGTAAGTATTGATGTGTGCGGCTCAAAGCCAGTCTCAAGAGAATGGAGATTATCTTACGGATAATGATATCTTGGCGAATTATGTATGAATTTACCGCTAATTGGGATAATGATAATATAATTATCATTATTAATGTCGCACAACTGAACTTGTACGACATATTAAGACAAAATTCTGCAAATATCGATCCAAATATACCATGAAAAAACAATTATTTTCAATCATTTTCTTTTTAGAGAGTATGTTGTTCAACTTGCACACTAGAGTACTTCCTTCAGGCAATCTTCGACAAAATCCGGAGCTGCTTTTTTGATTTGCTCCACTGTATGTATATAACGTTGTGTCGTATTGATGCGGGAATGCCCCAGAGTCTGTTGCACCTGTTGAAGGGACGCCCCGTTCAACAAAGCCAAGGTTGCATTGGTGTGCCGCAACCAGTGGGGGGTTACCTTCTTGGAAAAATTCGCTTTTTTACGGGCGATCTCGATGATTCGTTCAACCTGACGGGAGGTAATCGGAAAAACTTTGCCACTTCTTCTATCTTCCATACGGTATGAACAAAGCAGGTTCCAGAGCATCTCGGGTACTTTCACCTCCCGTTCTTTCCGACCTTTTCCATTAAGCACGGTCAACCAAATGGAAGTTCCCATGGGATCCGAATGAAAATCGTCCCATTCCATAGAAACCAATTCGGAAACTCTCAGACCAAGCAAAACCAAAGTCAAGCCGATGACATAATTGCGAAGCCCCATGGTGTTTAATTGCTGTAATATCATTACAACCTCATGTTTCGTTAAAAAATGCCGCCTGCTGTTATTTGAAACTTTCGGTTTTTTGATGCATGCTGCCGGATCGTGGGTAAAACAATTAATATTGACACTATTCCCCCACTTATAAAGAGAACGAAGCGGAGCCAGTAATACGGAGATTGTCGCTGTGGCATATTGGCGATTATTGTTTTCATCCCTCTTGAGCAGACTCAGTTTATAAAGTTCGACATCCCTCCAAGTAACTTCATTAAGCCTTTTTTTACCGATGAATTTTTGAAATCGTTCAATCGCGTACTTATAATTTCGCAACGTGTTTTTTGAGTGTTGATATGTTGCCAAAAACATACTGACAATTTCTTCGTCCGTCAACTCATCTTGCTCTTTCTCAATTGGCCCCACGATACCATGTTTCATTTTTTGTCCCTCCTGATGTCGTACAAGTTCAGTTGTGCGAAATTGTGTGTATGGCACTTAAGGCAATAAGTTACAAAACAATATGGGTCCTGTCAACATTATCTTTAATGGAGGGACATCCTATTGAATCAGCGTATCGCAAGTTGGCTGCACAAATTATGGTTGCACGATTCGACTACTTATCATCACAGTATTCGCGTTAGTAATATGGCAAGACGAATGGCCGCAGAATTAAATTTAAATCAAGAGCAATCGCAAAAACTTGTACTGGGATGCTCCTTGCACGATATCGGTAAAATTTTTGTTCCAAAATCCATTTTAAGAAAATCCTCCGCACTGTCCCAAAATGAATGGGAATTAATTAAGCAACATCCGATATGGGGAAACGAATTTTTACAGAAGGAGGGCATCACCAACCAGGATGTTACCAGTTCGGTTCTCTACCATCATGAACGTCTGGATGGAACGGGTTACCCATTCGGTTTGATTGGCAGTGACATCCCATTCTACGCCAGAATTTGTTCCATATTGGATGCGTTCGACTGCATGGTTTCGGATCGCCCTTACCGTAAAAGCATTTCGTTCGCGGATGCCAAAACAGAGTTGTGGAAAAGTCGAAACACGCAATTTGATCCGTATTATTTGACTGTATTTCTACAAATGTGTGAATCGCACTTTATTGAGCTGTACCATACTCATGAATGTTAAAAACAGACAGTATCTTTTCTTGGCATGATCTGCCGTATCTTCTATCCGAATCCGCATTCCTTGGTTGAGTGAATATACCTAGGGGGTGAAACAATGGAAGTTTCACAGCAAGACCAGTATATAGTGATTGAGCTTGGCACAGAAAAATATGCTCTGAAGATTTCCGAAGTCTATGAAATTACATTAGCGTTGCATAAAAAATGAATCCATCTATTGTCAAATTATTCTGAATGACATTTTCAACTTCACAACCAAAAACGAGAACAGCCAAGCAAAAGGTAGCCACTATCCATTTAGTAGTTTTATACATTTATTACAACATCGACAACAACAAACAACACTTACTTCCTTTTCTGTCGCCCTCTGGATGTTCGTTTGGATTGGTAATCCATTCTGCCTATCCATTGTTCAAAGGTCTGCCAGAGAAACACTTTGAGCCATCTACTGATTTGCAGCAGACTGTGCTGACTGTTTCTTTCCAGCTTTACAAGAAGCAACAAGCAGTAAGCAATGAGAGCGAGAAAAACTTGATTCCAGACCGCATTTTCACTTGTTCCATAGAACGTCTTGATCTTTGCGTGTTGTTTCATCCATTTGAAAAACAGTTCTATTTGCCAGCGCCAACGGTAGATGTCGCTCAATTCTTCTGCTTCTAAGTCGAACCGATTGGTGATGATTCGAATACGATTTCCTTTCGAATCATGCGTTTCAATCAGTCGTAACACATTATCCACCCGTTTTTGTGGCGTTCCAAGAAGGATCATGGAGTCAGATAAAACGGAGCTTTCTGGTGGTACTTTGAAAGTATACAAATGACGAGTTTCCGCGTTATCCTTGAGACGTGAAGCAAAAAAGATGCCCTGATCGGTATACTCATCGAACTTTTCATAATCCACGTACCCTCGATCAAAGACGTACATGGCTCCGATCTCATCAATCAGCGACTCCATTTGGGTGCGGTCATTGGATTTGGCACAAGTTAGGGAAATCTTTTCAGGATAGACATCCTCCTGGCTTGCGAAAACGAGACGAAGATGAATTTTGATTCCTGCCTTTGTTTCGCGAAAGGTTGCCCACTTATACTTTTGCAAACATAATCCAATTGTAGTGGAATCAATGATCTTTATGTGTTTTCGAAGAGAGCAGGCTTTTCCAGAAACGCGTTGAATTTGCTGGACAAGGTCGACAAAAACTTCTTCAAGCAAAGCAGGTTCTACCCGATTGTTTTTTCGACTAAGCTGTGCGGGGCTGATCGATGACAGTCCTAATTCTTGCTGAAATTTCTTTGATAGAACATCGTCAGCAATGGCTCGAAGCCCTTCGCGTTGCTGAAGTTGGGCATGTAAAAATAGGAGTGTGAATGCTAATCAAAAAGTTGACCATTTTTGGAGCAAACGCTCATCTTCGAGTTGACCACCTACGATGCTTTTTTTCACACAAAGTAGCATTTTATTTCCTGCACCAAGGATCGTCAAGGATAAAGGGTAAACCCCTTGCTACGCAAGCCCTTGACGATCCTTGGCTCAGTAAAAACATTTGCAATTAGGTGTGAAAATGATGACGTGTGCTCAAACTGTCAGGTGGGTAACTTTATGATGAGCAAAGTGGTCAACTTTTTGGTGAGCGTTCACATAGGAGAAGATACGCTTTTGTCGTCAGCTTCTTCACGTACTTGTCTTGATCCGTTTCGTCAATTCGTTGTTGAAGTTTCATAATATTGATGGGTGCAACCCATTTACCAAATGAAGAAAATAGGGTATTCTTGTCCATGAGCTATCCTTTGCGTTGGATTTGGACAGGAACTACCTGACCTTTCCAGTGTAAAGGATTTTTTTGTTCCCTAGACAACCAAATACCAAAGATTATGTGTATTTTGAATGATGGGAAAAGATTAATGCAACGCTAGTGATTGCATCTGTAAAAGAAGCAGTGAAAGAAAAAAAGAAACCGGGCTCCGCTTCCGTTGATCTGCTCATTATCGGATGTTCCACAGGTGGACCGTCTGCCATGCAATCCATTCTGCCTCGATTTACGCCGGACTTTCCGGCAGGAATTGTGGTTGTACAACATATGCCGCCCGGATTTACCAAACCTTTGGCAGACCGTTTCGATACTATTTGTAATTTAAAAGTGAAAGAAGCAGAAGATGGCGATGTTGTGATGCCAGGGATCATTTATATTGCTCCTGCAGGGTATCAAACTTTATTTCAAAAAACAAATGACGGAAAGACCATACTAAAAATTGTGCTGGATGAGAGCAAATTGTACAAGCCATCCATTGATGTTACGATTCATTCCGCATCTTTGATTTATCGCGACCGTTTATTGGTCGTTATTCTTACAGGAATGGGCACGGATGGGTTAATTGGTTGTAGTGAAGTGAAGCGGCAACGGGGTCATGTGATCGCTGAAGCTGAAGAATCATGTATCGTATATGGTATGCCTAAAGCTGTTTATGAGGCGGGGTACGCTGATCGACAAGTGTCTTTACCTAATATATATCAAGAGATTCTATCATTTATTTAGATGGATCTTTATTTTGCCAAACACAGGTATGCTCTCCTTATTACATGAATCCTTTCCAATCAAGTATTCTATTGCTATTGTTTACTCCTATTGAAAATGGGTATATGTTACTAGGACAAAAGGTTGAGGAGATGTAATTTATGGCTAGAATATTAGTCGTTGATGATGCTGCGTTCATGAGACTACGGTTAACGGACATTTTGACAAAAGGCGGGCATGAGGTAATTGGTGAGGCTGAGAATGGTTTGGAGGCAATAGAAAAATATGCACAATTAAAGCCTGATTTAGTCACAATGGATATTACAATGCCTGTGATGGAGGGAATAGATGCCGTAAAGGGCATTAAGAAAATCGATCCCAATGCATCAGTTATCATGTGTTCTGCTATGGGACAACAACAAATGGTTCTAAATGCTATTCAGGCTGGCGCGAAAGATTTTGTGGTGAAACCTTTTCAAGCAGACCGGGTACTCGATGCCATCAAAAAGATTGTCTAGGGGCTGTCCAAAAAGGGCAAATCCGCTAACGTTTAAAAATCAGAAACATTGCTATATCAACGTTTCTGACATACAAAGGGGCATCTCAAAGTCGAAATATCGACTTTTGAGACAGCCCCTTTTTAAGTCTTATTGAATGTTAAAAAACAAACTTGGGTTCCTGTCTTAACGAGAATTATTACAGAAACTGGACGAGATTGGTCTTTGGACACTTCACATTTGTAAGGGGTTTTCATGTGGTACTTGCACATCTGGGTATTCGCCCACATAAGGATAGAAGTAAGCTATCCAGACGTGGAGGTGGCAGCCATGTCCAGCATCATCGCGGCGCTTTCCCTTGTGTTCAAGGAACTTCTCATGTTTGTCGCTTATGTCAAGAACAACGCGTTCCCCCAGCCTCTTCAGGATACGGAAGAAGAAAAGTACCTCCGACTCATGGCAAAAGGCGATCCGTACGCCCGCAACAAGCTGATCGAGCACAATTTGCGGCTGGTGGCGCATATTGTGAAGAAATTCGAAAACACCGGCGAAGACAGTGAAGATCTGATCTCCATCGGCACGATCGGACTCATCAAGGCGATCGAGAGCTACCAGGTGGAGAAGGGAACCAAGCTTGCTACGTATGCGGCGCGTTGTATTGAAAACGAAATCCTGATGCACCTTCGCAGTTTGAAGAAGACCAAAAAGGACGTTTCCCTGCACGATCCCATCGGCACGGACAAGGAAGGCAATGAGATCACGCTCATCGATGTGCTCGGTACGGAGACGGACGCAGTGGTGGATGCTGTCCAGCTCAAGCTGGAATCGAACAAGATTTATCAGCACATCCACATCCTCGACGATCGGGAAAAAGAGGTTATCATTGGCAGGTTTGGACTCGATCAGGACAAAGAAAAAACGCAGCGCGAAATTGCCCGCGAGCTTGGCATTTCCCGTTCGTACGTCTCCCGCATCGAGAAGCGGGCACTGATGAAGCTGTTCAATGAGTTTTACCGGACGAAACAGACACAGGGGAGATAAACAGATAGAAACCGCTGGCGGTTTTCGGCTAGTGGTTTTATCCCCATATGTACGAAACGCAGCGAAATGTCCTGTATCCGGCAACGTTGTGCCGAAGTGAGGCAAACGCTCGCCACTATACGAAAAAAGCGTTAGGAGTGCCTTCGGGTACTCCTTTTGTTTGATGCGAGGTATAGAACGGTTCTTATTTATTTATCTTCTTTCGTGATTGCACATTTCGTCAGTCTGTGCATCAATAATGAAGGTGTAATGCCAAGAGCTTTTGCGAATATGCAATAGTTGTTCCAGTAATAGTAATTTTACATCGAAAAACAGGTTATATATCTGTGTATGTGAGTCTCTCCCTGATTACTTTCCATTCCAAATTTTCGTACACTAAAACATATTCATAGTGGTTTACGCGCAAGTTCCCTTCACTTGTCGTGACTTTTTTATTAACATCCACATGATATTTCCCTTCAGCAAATTGGATATTGGTATGATTTTTAGCGCCTGCCATTTCCAACTCGTTTGATGCTTTGTTGTGTTCACTGATGAATTCTTTAACGGTAAGCAGTGCCCCCATATTACCAGGCAGGTCTTTGAATTGAAAAAAAACAGTTAACACGATCATAGCCAGAACAATCCCAATGATCCAATTTCTAGTCTTTTTTATAATAATCAGCTCTTCACCATTAAACGTGCTTGATCTTCCTCTAGCGTAGTTTTTCACTTTTTTATATGGCTGGTTTACACTCCAGCCGAATTCGAATCTTGAACCGCTCGATGTTGCGATACCCATAGGCTCGTCGCTTGATGACTTTCACTTTGTTGTGTGTCCCTTCAATCGGAGCATTTGTAACTCGAAACGAAAAATAATTCTGAACCGACTGTCGCCATTGAACGATTGTTTTTGCAATCGAACGGACGGCAGAGGTGGGAGATGTGAGGTGCTCGGTTATCCATTGTTGGAGTGCTTCTTTTCCCGACTCTTCTGTCTGAGCTGCATATACCGTTCTCATGTGCTGAAGAGCGTTGTAAAGGCGTTCCAAATGGGGATCTTGAGCGAACCAGGCTTTCAATTCCTCCTGTTCCTCAGGTTTCAGTTTATCAGGAGATGTGTGGAGCAGACGTTGTTCATGTCTACCCCGGCGATGAGTTCCCCGCGAACGGGTACGTTTACGAGCAGCTTCTAACGATTTGGAGAAGAGCTGAATGACGTGGAACTTGTCCGCTACTACCGTGGCATCCTTCCAAACACCGCGAACCGTCTCAGCCATTCCAGGAGCCAAGTCTGTCACAACAACCTGTGGAGGCGTAGCAAAGGGCCAGTTCATGAGAGCCTGACGAACCTGCTCACGTGAACGCCCTTCTGTAACCTGCCAGATATGCCCGCTTTGTGCATCCATGAGGTTGACACCGTACTTGTGTCCTTTTTGGAGAGCAAACTCGTCCAGACAGACCATAGTAGGCGTAAGATGATCTTGGGGCTTAGCGAGAAGCTGAGGAGCCAGTTGGTAATACCACCGTTCCAATGTCGTATAGCAGATTCCGAGTTGTTTGGAAACGCTAAGCAAATCCCTCTTCTGACACAACTCAACGGCCATTTGACGAAACGCAAAAGTAGCCGTTCCTCGATAGGGAATTCCATCCCATTCGAGAGTCCAGGTGATCTGGCAATCGTGGCAACGTTGTCGATATACAGGAACACGTACCCAGACAGTACCCCATGAAGAAATAAAGCGGTGACGAAGAAGACGGTACCCTGGGCGAGCATGATTGGTGCTCTCTTTCAGGCAGAGAGGACACAGATGAGAGGCTGGATTGGGAGTGAGAGTCACTACCCAATCGGTTTCAGTCGTTTTGTCCCAATGGGAAAGTTGAAATGATGGAAGGCCGATTAAGTCTGTGGTAAACTGGTTAGACAACGTAGATTTCCTCCTATCTTGTGATGGTCAGGACAACTTTCACGATAGAGGAACATCTACGTTTTTTCAATGTCTAGCACGGGTTATGGTGATGAATCTAATAATCACCACATTTTTCTAGTTCTATGAAAATGAAATGGTGCATGATGAACTTCAGATACCATAATATAATACGTTTTCAATAAATTAGAAGTTACGATGGGCACTATTTTTTCATTTTTTTCTGCAAGCTTTTTCAAATCCAACTCAATCATACTCAGTCAACTGTTCAAATGTAACACCAGCCCTCAGTTGTCCCAGCCGCTAGGATCGCCATTTTATACAGATCAAGCCGGATCACTTCGTCATTCGGATGGCGGTTGATAAGTCTGGATAAACTCTTTGCCAGCTTGTATGCTGGATGATTGTTCACGACCGTGTGGATTGGCCCTGATCTACAATACGGTATCCATAATGGTAATACCCATAACCTGTTTTGGAAGCAAGAATAATGGAGGGGGCAAACTATGCCTCCCTCCATTACTGACCGCCATATTCGTTACAATGTTTTGCTCGCAGAAGCGGTTACGATCTGTCTGGTAGAAACGTTCAGCCGATTCCACAGGTTGGCCGTGGCGATCCCGGCGATCAAGGTCGCCAGTGCCTGCCCTTCGAAATGGCGTGCAGCGTCATGGAAGATTTCATCCGGCACTGGATCTACCCGGTCGTTGATTCGGGTAACCGCTTCGCTGAGAGCAAGGGCAGCACGCTCGCTATCGTGGAAGTATGGCGCTTCACGCCATGCCGATACAGCAAGTAGGCGCTCATTGTCCGGGTTTCATCCGTCAGTTTTATAGAAGCTTTATAGGCAAGCTGTGGCTCCTTCTCTTTTGCTGGCTCCGCAACTACTGTTGCCCATCTCACTATGAAGTTCTTGCTCCTCCCCCTACCTCACACGCGATTGCCACCCTTCAAAACGGCTCATGTGCACCGAGTCCAAATCCCCGACAAAAAATGACTTGCCATCAGCCGCCCATCCCAAAAATTGGATGTTGTCGATGGTGTCCAAATAGGAGCTGCCGTCGAGCGGGTATGTAAACGTTTGATTCGCCGTCTTTACGACAAGCTGCTCGATGGCATCCTGGGCATTGGAGGTGAAGAGAAATTTTTCTGCGACGTAGTTATGACCGGTCGGGGACCAGAAAACTTTGGTCAAGTCGCGGTCCATAGACACGGGATGAGGGTTATCGGCGGTCGGCACGCTTTTGCCTGTTTGCAGGTCGGTTATAAAGCCGTGCCATTCTTTGACGTCAAAGCGCAGCTTCATATCGTTCGAATACGAAGGAAAGCTTTTGAACGAATGCGTGTACTTGAGCCCTGTCGGCAAATCAAGCTCTTTAATTGTGCCGTTTGCCTTGTACAGTACTTTTTTGGATGTGGGTATCCAGTAGAGCAGCTTTACCGCCTGTGTGCTGCTTTCTTCTTCAGCCGGGAGCGAAAATTGGTCGTTGACCTTCATTTTCAGCGTGTTCATGTCTTGCAGGTAAAGCTTGTGGCGCTTTTGCAAATTTGGTTCTTTCCGATCCGACTGGATAAAGGTGAGGTAGTGGCCGTCCGGCGCAAGCGCATAATCGAGAATCGGTGTGTCGGCGGTCTCTTTTACGAGCAACGTTTTTTGGTTCGTGAGCGGGTTGTAGCGGTACAAGCTGGCTTGGTCCATAAGGAGAAGCTCGTCCTTGCTCTGTGCCCACTTGGCGAAACCGCTCAGTTGGCGCAGTTGCTTCGTTTTGCTGTCATACAAATAGGGGATGGTCGGTTCCCCTGCTTTGAACCCTTGCTTCTCTGCATACACAAACCGTCCGCTCGGCGACATGCTCGCGCGGTGCACGGCGGGAAGCTGCGCGATGAGCGTTTGCTTTTTTCCATCCAGGCTGATCCGGTATATTTTCGAAGGTTGGGCGGCAGCGTTCGTTGTGGTCGAAGTGGTGCTCGCTGCGCTTGTTCCGGGCGAGGCTAACGGAGAGCATACGGATGCGGCAAGGAGCACTGCTGCCAAGGCTAGTTGTTTCGTTTTTTTCATCAGGCTTCATCCTTTCTCTGACTGATTAGACGTGCAAAAAGCGGGAAAGTTACCAAAACAGCAAAAAAGACTCCCTGTTGGCAGTCTTTTTGCTTAGCTTGTGCAGGAGGAGCGGTCAGCGGACCGTGCCATCGGTCGAAACCGGGATGCTGGCTTGCTTTTTCCAGCAGGACAGGACGAGATAGCCGAATGCGATGCCGCAAATGCTGGAAAGCTTGCTTCCATAATAAAAAAACGACATGGCAGGAAGGTATTCCGCTGCGGGAGAATAGTAAAGGAGAAAAAGGATACTGCCCATAAGCGCGGGAATGCCGAACGCAATGAATTTGATCCAGTCAAATGACCAGCTTTCTTTTGCCGCACATGTTTGAACAAAAGCAGGCAGCCCAAACAACAAGCCGATGGAGACGGGATAGAGAGTGCTGTACAAGATCGCGGGAAAATGCTCAAACGTCGCTTTTGCTTCCGCCATGAAAACTTGTTCGTAATACAAAACAAGATCCAAGACGAATGCGGCAAAGATCACATATCCTACATAAAGGGCAAAGAGCTTGAATTTTTTCATGCGCGTTTCCTCCTGGTCTTTATCCGAACCGTTTCGCGAACGGCCTATTCCAACCAAAATTCTTTCCCCTCCCGTTCGAGCAGTTTCATAAACCATTCGGTAAAACTCATGTGCAAGTCCAGCGGGTTTTCCGGGTCCATCGCACTGATCCACGTCAAGTAGCCATTTTCCGCTCCGGCTTGCTCCTGGTTTACACAAAGGGCGCCAATGGAGTGACTGCTCCAGATGATCGGGTAATGCGGATCGTCAATGCTGTATCCTTTCCAATAGTCAATCACTTCCGACAGGCTCAAAATGTCATAGCCGCCGCCGTAGTCGCTGTGCTGGAACAGGACGGCTTTGCTGTATTGACTGATAAAAGAGCGGTAATCATCAGGGAGCCAAAATTTGTAGCGGGCAACGAACTGGTCCAACGCTGCCGAAGATTTTTACCACTCGCTTCGCTTCGTCGTAAACAAGTTCTCCGGCGAGCGAATCAATGAGCGTTTGGAAATCGGTATTCATGTCGGGTTCCTCCGAACAACATTTGAAATGGAAGGGCAGTGGTGTATGTATGGAATTTCTGATTGTGATTGGTTCAAAAGTGCTGACATTTCACTTCCTGTCCATTGTGCTCAGCGGGGTGTTGCGCTTTGTATGGCCAAAGCTTCATCTGCTCATGATTTTGGGCGCCAATGCGATCGCGGGATTTTTGTTTTTGCAAAAGCTGGAGCTGACCTGGTCCGTTGTATTTTTGGGCATCAATTTGCTTACAGCACTCGGCGGAATCGGGATTGCGAGTTTGCTGAGAAAATTGATTCGCGATCTGCACGAGGAAGGCGGGACCGGACATACGCGATGACGGGTGGCTTTGTCTGATGCTTCTGGTTCAAGTCATGCCTGTGGCGCACTCAAGGCGTTAGGATGATAAACAAGCTTTTTAGGTCGAAGGACTGGCCAAAACGGCATAAAGCTGCCCTTTCATCCTATTCTGTATTCGCTCCCGTTTTTCCTTGTTTTTTAGCGATATTTCCCTTTTGTTCCGTTCACATAAAAAAAGTCCCCGAACAAGGCCAACGGGTTGCCTTTGTTGCCAATAGAGCGAGTGAAAAGAAGCAGGCATCGCGCACAGATGCCTGCTTTTCGCTGGGCAAAAGCAAGCCAGTCCTCTTCCCGTTCGGCAAGCTCGCGAGGATAGTTTTTTGCTTACTCCTTCCAGTAAATAAACAGCTTTTGGAAGAGAAAGGGACATCGCCTGCCAAGGAAAACCCGTCCTAATCCCTGACAGGCAAAAGCGCATCGGGACGGCTGTTTTCTTCACGAATCTTTCATGCATTTTTATCCAAAATTAAATATTGACTTAAAATAAAAGTGCATGATAAAATAAAAATTTTTAAATTCGATAACTGTGTTATAATGAATTAGATCGCATTGTAGGAGGTGGACGTATGTTTCATGTAGGTGACAAGATTTTTTACCCGATGCACGGGGCAGGCGTAGTCGAGGCAGTGGAAGAAAAAGAATTCCTGGGTGAAAAGCAGCTCTATTATGTGCTCAACATGCTGCAAAAAGAGTTGAATATCATGGTCCCTGTTGAAAAAATGTCCGCACTGGGCATTCGCATGGTCGTAGAGGCTGGCATTTTGGATGAAGTGTTGGCGATCATGCAGGCAGAGAGCCCTGACTCCACGTTGAATGCGGCACAGAGATACAAGCAGAATACAGAAAAAATGAAGAGCGGCGATATTTATGAGCAGGCGGAAGTGATCCGTGATTTGTGGCGGATCAGCCAGGGCAGAATATTGGGCACGAGTGACAAGTTGATGCTAGACAATGCCCAGCAGATGATGGTCAGTGAAATTGCTCTCGTAAAAAATGTGGACATCGAGCGGGCTACGCAATTGCTGCGTCATGCGCTGTCTGAAGAACCGCTGGCCCAGCCAGGGGCAGCGGTATCAAAAGTGCATGCGGGGTAAACGGAAAAAGGCAGCAAAGGGTGTGATTGCTTCGGCAGTCGCCCCCTTTTTTTCGTTACCCGTTGGCAACGAGCCTTTTGCTAAAAAGCGCGGCAAGGCCAGCTTATCTGCTTTTGCAAACTGGCCTGGCTGCTCACGGACTAGGGCGAACGGACCAGGCTGTACTCCAGGCGGCTGGCAAACGGGCGATAGCCGGCACGTAAAAAGGCATGGGCCATCGGCTTGTTTTGCTGGTCGGTGTCAGCGCGGATATACGTCTGTCCTGCCGCAAGCAAAAGCTCGGTTGCCCGGCGCAGCAGCGGATGAATATAGCCGTTTCCGCGTTGTTCAGGCAGGACGCCGATGTACCTACGTCGGGCTGACCGTAGGCATGAGTAACCCGATGAGCTTGGCGTCTCGGGTATAAGCGAGCTGCCACCATTTGGGCTGATGGGCCATCCGCTGCAAATCGCGAAACATTTCCTCGGCCTGAGCCGCGGCTCCTTTTGCCTGGCGCTCTTGGACGATGTACTGGTCGAAGGTGAAGCGGGAGACGCGCTCGATCGCATCGACGAACGCCGCTTCCCCTACCTCTGGCATGGTGCGGTACACGATTTCGTGTTCGCTGTTTTTGCTGTGACCGAGAGCAGTCTGCGCGCGGTCGGGCGGCGCATGCCAATCAAAACGGTCCGTCATCCGGCTGAGCTGAAAGCCGGCAGCTTCCAGCACGGCCTGTCGCTTGGCGGGATGGGTTTGCCACTGCGGCGTCATCGGGGGAGTGTCCACTACATGCCCGATCGTGCCGTCCAACTGCGTGCCCATCAGCAAGCACGCCTCGCGAAACAGAGCAAGCCCAAGCCGGGCGCAGTCAGCCGCTTCCCACGGCACATCCCATAACACGACGTCTGTCGCCACTTCGCTTCCAGGCAGCGTCCAGAAGGCGAGTCTTCCCAGCCACGCCCCTCTTTCTCCAGGACAAAGCACCATTCGCGGCGCATGGCTCCTTTTGCCAGCATCGCTTCCAAATAGGTAGCGACATCGTGAACAACCTGCCCGGACTGGCGGCCGAACGCAGCAAACGCTGTCACCTCATCGGCGGTAATCGCGCGAACATGCAGCAAAGCAATCTCTCCCTTTTGTATCGGATTCAACAGCGAACAGCCCAGGTGAAAAATTTTCATAGGAATGCCGGATAAAACAACTTTCTGTAACTATCCAAATTAATATTGGTGGTTACTTGGTGATTTTACCAAAATGTTTCGATAACTGTCAAATTGCATGCGGCAACGGCTGGGCAGCCACAAGCTTGTCCACAACGGCGGCGCAAGCCTTGGCAAAGAATGAAGAAAAAGAAGGAAGGGAGCCAGGCTTTTGGCCCCCTTTTACTCGATCAAAATACTTGGCTTACGGCCGATGATTTGAATCGCGCGGTTCCACAGGAGCCGCAGCTTTTTTCGTTGCAGCAGGGGAAGGTGCGGATCGGGATGCTTCAAGTACGAACGGATGGGAATGACCCGAAAACGGACGCGGCCTCCTTGCAGGAAGCGCTGGCAGTAGGTCGGGATGACGGAGATTTGTCCGATGGCGACCTGCCCGTGGGCATCCTTTTCCACAGAAAAGCGCAGAATGGCCCCAATCTGTGACTGATCGAAGTGCAGCATTTTCTCGGAAGTGAAATTGCCGAGCGAGTAGGCGACGAGTGTGCGCTTTTTTCTGCCACCCGCAAGCGAGATCGCCGGGGTGACGACGGGTTGCAGGACGTGCGGATGCGCGCCGAGAATGACGTCGGCGCCGTGGTAGAGGAGACTTTGCACAAGCAGGCGCTGGTTCGCTGTCGGGGTGTAGCGGAATTCCACGCCAAAATGCAGCGCAACGATCACGAGGTCGACGAGCGGGCGGATGGCGGCGATGTCCTGCAAAATGGCGTCGCGGCGGATGAGATTGGCGAGCCATGGCATGTGGGCGGGAATGACCTGTTTGTTCGTTCCGTACGTGTAAGCGAGCAGCGCGATGCGGATGCCGTTCACTTCCCGGACAAAGGGAATGCTCGCCTCCTGCGGGGAGCGGTACGTGCCTGTGTGCGCAAGCTTGTAGCGATCCAGGACGTCCAGTGTGCGGCAAAGTCCGTTTGGCCCTCCGTCCAGACAGTGGTTGTTCACGGTCGTCACGACGTCAAAGCCGACTTGCTTCAGGTCGCGCGCCAGCTCGTCGGGACAGTTGAACCGAGGATAGCCAGTTCGTGCCGAGCCGATCTGGTAGGGCTGGCCTTTGCCGGAAAACGTTGTCTCCAGATTGCCGATCGTCAAGTCAGCGCCTGACAGGATGGGGGCGAGCGGAGCGAACATATCCGCAAAGGAATACTGATCCACAGAAGCCAGCTTGGCGCAAGCCACCTGCTCCTTCCACATGAGGATATCGCCTACAGCGGCGATGGTGACCTTCTTTTTCATTGGCTTCACCTCTCCACTCTACTCTATTCCAAAAGTCGTCCGTCCGTTTTGGATAGAAGCGGAACGTTTTCATAGATAGCGGTCTATACAGGCTGTTTCCCTCGGACATACAATACGAAAGCGGATTGGGAGAGGGGGGAATGTCAGTGAAAAAGAAAGGGAAAAAGACAAAAAGAGGGCCGTCAAAGACGGTGATTCTGAACAAGCCGGTGATCGCGGTGACGGGAAGCGCCGGAAAAACGACGACGAAAGAAATGATCTATGCGATTTTACAAAGACGCATGCCCACGTATCGTTCGATGTACAACAAGAACTTTTTGGGCAATACGAGAGCGCATGTCAGCCGTTTGCGGGACGAGCACAAAGCGGCCGTGCTTGAATTCGGGATATTGAGGAGTGGACATATTCGCCAGCATTGCCAGATCATTCAGCCGAATCTGGGGGTTATAACGAACATAGGCACTGCGCACATCGGCAATTTCGGCGGAGACATCGGACGGCTCGCCATGGCAAAATCCGAGCTGATCCGCAACATGAAGTCTACCGGTATCGTCTTTCTCAATTGGGATTGTCCATACTCGCGCCAGTTTACCCAGCAGCCTTTTGCAGGGACGTTTGCTGGTAGATTCGTTACGTTCGGGGTCGAGCAGGAAGCGCATTATCGGGCGGACAGCATTGCGCAGGAGGAAGGCGGAATTTCCTTCGTCTGCTCGTTTCAGCAGCAAAGGGAGGCGATGTTCATTCCGATTTTGGGAGAACACAACGTGTACAATGCGCTGGCGGCGATTGCGGTTGCGCATACACTCGGCATCCCGTTCCAGGAAATTCGGGAGGGGCTGCGCCGGTTCCAGCCGCAGCGGAAGCGGCTCGTCAGCTATCGGTTGGCCCACAATGTCCAGGTGCTGGACGATACGTACAGCTCCAATCCGGATGCGGCCAAGGCGGCGATTGATGTGCTCAGCCAGTCTGGACACAGCACCAAAATAGCCGTGCTGGCGAGCATGCTGGAGATGGGCTGCTACGAAGTGCGAGGGCACGAGGAAGTCGGGGAGTATTTGAGTCAAAAAAATGTGGATTATTTGTACACGTTGGGGAGAAGTGCCCGCCATATTGCGCGCGCGGCCATCCGGGCAGGCTTTCCCGCGAACCGGGTCATGCATTGCCCGAACAAAGAGGTCTTGCACCGCAGTCTCGCCAAAAGAATGAAGCCCGACACTACTTTTTTGGTAAAAGGCTCGCATCGGCTGAAAATGGGAGAAACCGTACAGTTTTTGTGCAATGTGCTTGCGAGAGGGAAGCGAAAACCTCGGTAGCGATGCCAGGACCTGTCAAGCGAGCAGGCGCTTGTCCCGGGAGCGGACAAGGGCCTTTTTGGCATGGGGAAAAGGTATGGGGCGAATCGGTCAGACAGGCCTGGGATACAGGGCTATGGTCATCCGACTATGTAATCAAATCCTCTGTTGGAAAGATTTACAGACTTAAACGGGTCGAGTTTTTCCAGTAAAGTGGGATTGTACCCGATCCGTTGGGAAAAAACACAGCCAGGAGGAGAACGAATGACGAAACGAGATTGGTTGCAAAAGTCGACTGTCGCCGTCATGCTAAGCACATCCCTGCTTCTGTTCGCAGAAGGTGGACAGGCAGCAGCTAAGACTGTGGATTCGCAATCTTCTGTCAAAGCAGGAAAAATCGTGCAGGTCGCTACATCCCTGATCGGCAAAGACTACAAATACGGGGCGGTTGGTCCGAACTCGTTCGGCTCTGCGGGACTTGCTACGTACATCTACAAACAGGCCGGCGTGACGATTGACGACACGATTGCCAAGCTGTACAAAGCCGGAAAGTCCGTCTCGGCAGACAATATCCAGCCTGGAGATTTGCTGTTCTTTTCCTCGAATGGAAAAGGCGCACCTGCCTTCATGGGAATTTACATCGGAAATGACCAGTACATATACTCTTCGCAAGGCGAAGATGCGGTAGTTTTGAAAAAAGTCAGCGATTATACGAAGAAGCTGCTTGGCGCACGCCGAATTTTGGCGGAGGACACCGGCACGGGCACAACTCCGGACCCGGGTCAGGAGGAGGAGTCCAACTCTTCTGCAATCGCGGACAAGGTGATTGCGGCCGGGAAAAAATACATCGGCACACCGTATGAGTACGGCTCGTCCCGTGCGAACAAAAAGACGATGGATTGCTCCGAGTTTACGATGTGGGCGTACCGCGAAGGCGCCAATATCGACATGGGCAACGGCGGCGCGCGCTCCCAAGCCAATTTTGTGAAAAGCAACGGCACTTATACAACAGATATTAACAAGCTGAAAAAAGGCGACCTGGTCTTTTTCATGGCCTATAAAGGCTACAAGGAGTCCGACTACAAAGGCATCAACGTGCCTAAGCAAAGCATTACCCACGTCGGCATCTACATGGGTGACGACAAGCTGCTGCACACCTTCTCCAAGGAGTCTGGCGGCGTGAAAATTACCGATTTCAAAAATACGCATCGGGAATACCGCTTCATCATGGGCGGACGCCCGTATTGACTTTTTGCCAGAGGATTATACGGGTTCTACCGATTTGCCTTTGACGAGCAAAGGGCTTATCCAAGTGGCGAAAATGTCTGCTCGCGTGCAAAAAGAGTTTCCGCCCGAGTTTATTTGGAGCAGTACGTTGAAGCGAGCCAGTCAAGCAGCCGGGATTTTAGCCGACGCGGTCGGCTGTCCGGTAGCGTATCTGGATGACCTGAGAGAAAGGCAGGAGACGGAGAGCATACGGGAGTTCAGGGCACGCGCGGAACGCATCCTTTCTTCTATCGAGGAAAACAGCAAAGCGTACAAGCGGATTGCGATTGTTTCCCACGGCGGAATGATAACCAAACTGATAGAAAGCTTCCTTCCGTTGCCGCATGAGAATAACGTCTGCTTCCACTCTGACAACACAGGGATTCATCTGTTGGAACAGACGCCGAAATGGAAGATCATCCGGTTTGCGAACAGCACCGCTCATTTGAACGGGGACGAACCGGCTGCGAACGGATAGCCAGTCTGCTGCCAACAGCAGTTTTTAGAGGACAATAGCGGAAAAATAGGTGAATGACCACGGGCAAACGCACAGTCCATCTGTGCGTTTGCTGCATCTCTTATAGGGAGACTTGTAGGAGGTGAAACGTCATGTCATATCAGTATCCCCCAGGAGGTTACCCGCCGCCACCGCCACCCGGAGGTTCTTCTGGAGGTTTTCCTCCCCCGCCGCCAGGCCCACCCCCAGGCAGGACGCCCAGCTCGCCGGGATCGCGAGGATACGGGGGAACGCGTCGGATTGAACCAGGCGGATTTTATCCGTGCCTGTATCGCTATACGTACATTTGGCTGCAAAATGGGCGGTCTTTCTGGTTTTATCCCGTATTCATCGGTCGTTCGTCCGTAACAGGCTACCGCTGGAGAGGAAACCGCTGGGAATACTATGGCTTGGAACTGAACCGGATTGCCTACTTTACTTGCTAATACGAAAAGACGCAGCGCTTTCTAGCAAAACGGCCTTCCTGGATGGGAAAGGCCGTCTTGGCTTGCCGTCCCGATCAGGTGCCAGGCTTATGTGCCTGTTACTTGACCGTCACGGTGAAATCTTTGTGGTCGTGCACGTCGCCTTTTTCCAGATGGACCTTCAGCGTGTATTCCCCGGAAGCGGGGAAGGAGAGGCGGCCTTCGTACTGCCCGGGACTCGTTTCTTTCGCATCGACGAAGCTGTGCTTCACCTCATCTCCCGTCCAAAACTCGAACTTGACCGTACCTTCCGCAAATGGCTGGTTGTCTTTTAGCAGATGAACGACCATGGCCGCTTCGGTTTGCGCCTTGAGCTCGTCTGGAGGCATCAAGTGAAAGTCGACTCCACTGGCTGCATGCGCTTTGTCTGCGGCTGCTTTGCCGTGCTCGTGTCCGCCGTCTGCATGACCCGTAGCGGCGTGGTCGGCGCTGGCTGCGGCTTTTACGGTAAAAGGCGTCTTTTGCATGTTGTGGAAATCGCGGGCGGTGACGTGGTAGTAGACAAAGTAGGAGCCAGGCTCGCTGATCGTCTGCTGCGCCGTATAGACGCCATCGGCTACGAGTTTCGCCGGAATCGTCTCGTGCTTTTCCTGTCCATCCTTCCACCATTCGAAGGACACTTCCCGGGCATCGTCCACAGGCTTGCCTTCCTGCGTCACCTTGACCGAAAACGTAATGGGTTGACCCGCTACCGGCTCGGCAGGCTCTATCGAAAAAGCGGCGTCAACTGGGGCGCCGGAAGCTTCCAGCGCTTGGTCGTTCTGGCTGGAACAAGCCGCAGCCAAAACGACCAGTGCGGACAGGCATAGCGTGAAAAAGCGTTTCATTTGCGTTACCCTTCCTTCTTCAAGTTCAACAACTCTTGATAAATTTGCTCCGGATCAAAGTCCTCGCCCATCCCGAACTTGCGGATGACCGCGTTGTTTTGATCGACGAGGTAAGTGCTCGACGTATGCGAGATAAAGCCGTCCTCGGTCTTTTTCGCAAAGAAGCCGAGAGAGCTGGTCACGGTGCGAATCGTCTCTTCGTCGCCGCGCAAAACAATCCAGCCTTCGTCTGCAATCCCGAGCTGTTTGACGTAGTAGCGCAGCACGTCCGGCGTATCGTTTTGCGGGTCGATCGTAATCGTCAAAAACTCAATGCCGTGCCCCATGAGTCCAGCCGCTTGCAGCCGTTTTTGCAGTTGCACCATTTTCACGGTGGTCGTCGGGCAAATGTCGGGACAGCGCGTATAGATCAGCTCGACCAGGCGGATGCTCCCGGGCTTCGGCGCGAGGGAGTAAGCCTCTCCGTCCAGCGTCTGTAGCTGTACGTCCGGCAGCTTGGCCGAAACCGACGACGGGCTCAGCCAAAACCACGAGGCGACGAGCGCGGCGAGGACGAGCAGCGGCAAAAACAGCAGCAGCCGTCTCAGCCGGATAGCGGCAGTCGGGGTGAGTGGCACGCGGGATGCCTCCTTTTTTCGCAAGTAAAATGAGAGAGCCGCTTTTTGGGCCGTTATTGCGGGATCAGTTGATCGTCCGGCTGATCTTTTTCTTTCCGGTACCAGGCGGTAAACACATAGGCCAAAACGGAGCCGTACGTCAACTCCTGCACCAGCTTCATGATGATTCCGCCAAGCCGCTGATCGTCCAGAGGCAGGAGCGGAACGGCGAACATCGATTTGTCGATCGGCGCGGAGAAGAACGGCGCACACAGCATGGAAGGACCGTTGACATACGTGCCGTACAGCGCCGATTCCGAAAAAATAATGAGCGCACAGGCTGGCGTAATCAGCACGCCGTTGGCAAAAATGTAGGCCAGCTTTTGCAACTCGGACAGCCGATGAATCTCCGGAATAGGGGCGATGACAGGCAACCACATCAAAATGGCCGCAACCAAAAGCAGCAGGTGAATCAGATTATGTAGGGCCAGGTTGTTCATCGCCATGTCTAGAATAACAGGCATGTGGTAAAACGAAAATAGGGCATTGAACAAAAGGACGGCCGGGATCGGATGGCTCGCCACGCGCAAAACCTGTTTCAGCCCCCTGGGTTCAAACAGCGAGCGCATGAGCCAGGCTGGTGTGCCAGACAAAAGCAACAGCGGCATCACCAGGTAGAGAATGGACTGCTGAAGCATATGGGCACTGAACAAAAAGTGGCCAGCGACGTTTAGCGGGCTGCCCATGCCGAAATAAAACAGCAGCAAGCCAGCGGAAAACGACAGTTTCTGTATGAGCGTGGCTGGCTTTGCGTCCGGAAACGTCCGGCGCAAAGGTCCTGTCAGCGAAAAGTAGGCAAGTCCGATGAGAGCGGTCAACAAAATCAGCTCCGGGTTCCACGTCGCCCGAAAGCCAAACGTTTCGGTCAAGTCGATGAGGGTCAACGCCATTACCTCCGTTTTCCTGGAATATTCCCCATTACCCATTATAGGCATTCGCTTCCAAAAGCCTAATGACTCGTTTGGGCTATTTCTCGTTGTATGCGTTCACATATTTGTCACCGAGGCAGCAAAAAGCCCCCGAACGGTAAAGTCCGAGGGCTTTTTGCCACTATGATTTTTTCTGCTCTTCCAGCCATTTCTTCCACTCGTCGGCTTCGTGGCCGCCTACCAGACGAGCGACTTCCTTGCCGTCCTTGTAGTGAACCAGGGTCGGGGTAAATTCGATCTGGAACTCATCCCAGCTTGCATTAAATTCAAGCAGGTTGTGCTTTTTCATGTCGATCTGCATGTCCTTGACGATTGGCACGAGGACCGGGGTGGTTGCGCGGCAATGCTCGCACAGCGGGCTGTAGTAGTAGACGAACAAGTCTTCCTTGCTCTCGATCTTCTGCTTCAACTCTTCTGGCATAATCAGGTTGTCGTACAGCGGATCTTTCAGTTGCTCGATGGTAGCCGGATTCAGATTGGCTTTTCCGTACGGGTTGCCTGCAGCCGCCTCGCGGTTGGAAATATCCGAGTACACAATGGCGCCAATGAGCAGCGCAGCTACCAGGATGGAAAAAAAGATAATTTTTTTCATGCATCAAATCTCCTTTGCGTTTTTCATGACGATGAACAGCAGAATGCTAATCAGCGTAAAGGCGACCAGCGCCAAAAACGGAATCGTGATAAAGCCGAACCAGTTGATGTAGTCCGTATTGCAAGGCACGATACCGCAAGCGTTGCCCAGCTCATGCAGGGCAGGCACCTTTTGAATCAGGTAATGGTAGAGGGAGATGCAGCCGCCGATCAGCGAAAGAATCAGGGCGTATGATGACATCTTGTAATCTTTTTTGGCGGAGGCCACCCCCAGCAAAATGATGAGCGGATACATCAAGATTCGCTGGTACCAGCACAGATCGCACGGTATGTACTTCAATACTTCCGAAAAAAACAGGCTTCCCGCTGTGGCAATCAGGGACACGCCCCATGCCGCAAACATGGATTGTTCCATCACTTGTTGACGTTTCATAACAACACCTCGTCCCTCTATCTTATCATATTACGAATCGGAAGTAGATTATAAAAAGTAACAATTTGTAAAAGCAAAGCGGCTTGTCCGAAAAAAGCGGGAAACGCTACCTGAAGCAGTAGCCACAGGTAGGAGCCAAAGCTTTGCCACACAAAGGAGGTGTCGTCGAACTCAGATGATCCGCACGGACATGGTGGGCTGGGCGTCGCGAATCGGGACGAAGATCGATTGCAAAGAGGGCTACTCTACCAACAAGATTCCGCGCCGGTAAGCAGCTCCACCGTCAATCCCGACGAGATTGCCCCGCCGCCACGGCCCATGGCCCTCATAGTCAGGCAACCGGGGAACAGGGGTGTGACCGAAGACGATCGGCCTGTCTCCTCCATAATAAAGGTAGAAGGGCTTCCGAATCCACAGGAGATCTTCTGGATTTTGCTCGTGCAGAGGGATTCCCGGGCGAATCCCGGCATGGACCAGGAGAACCGCGGGCGCTCCTGATTGCGGGTCAGCCGGAAGCTCCATGTACAAAGGCAGGCTGGACAAGGACGGCAACAGCCCCGGGTACTCGGCCAAAATCAACCGCCGGGCTTCTTCCTGTTCTGCGGCAGACGGCATGGAATGCAGAAACGCCCGGCGCAGCGGATGAGGGCCGAGCAGCGAACGGATCGTGGCATCCCCTCCGTTGTAGCGCAAGTAAAGCTCCGGATTTCCTTGCCCAAGCAGCCAATCTTCCAGCATCTGCTCGTGATTGCCTTTGAGCAGAAAGACTTGGTTCGGGTGCTGCTGGCGGAGGCGGAACAGCTCGAACAGCACTTCCTTGGACTCGGGCCCGCGGTCGATCATGTCGCCAATCACATAGAGCCGATCCCCTGACTGCGGGGAAAAAGAGGCATCACGCAATGCCCGCTGAAAAGCCTGATTCTGTCCATGAATATCCGAAACGAAATAGGTGGCCACTTCCCATCCCCTCCAAAAGAGAACTTGGCGCGACTGTTATCACCATATGTATAAAAGGAGGAAGAGTGTAAAGGCATGCGCGCAGGCCGTAGCGAGCAAAGCGGCGCCTAAACATGGGCGCACCAACTGAGGGCAGCGGAATATGGATACGTATGAGACATATACCCACATGTTGGAGGGAAAATTGGACAGATGGCTACATCCTATCGGGATTACACTTCACCCAATACGCAATTCACATACGATCTGCGCAACAACACGTTTTTTCGCAAAGACGCCGGGAACTTCATTGACGCGCTCGGCATCCAGCAACTGAACACGCTTGGCAACACGTCGTTGCTCGACATTTTCCTGACGACGGGAAATGTGATTGAGCCGCATATTCACCAAAACGCTTCCGAGCTCGTCTACTGTGTGACGGGAGAGGCGATCGTTTCGATCATCAACCCGTTTACATACCAGTTGCTCAACTTCAATATCAAGCCGCGGCAAGTGGCGAACGTGCCGCAGGGCTGGTGGCACTATGAAGTAGCCATGACGGACGATACCCATCTGATCGCGATATTCGACGCGCCTGTACCGGAAGTGATTTTCGGCTCCGACATCCTGCGACTGACCCCGGCGAGCATCTGGGCACACACGTATTGCCTTGACGAAGCGAAGGTAAAAGACACCTTTGCGCCGATTACCCGGACCGTCGTCATCGGCCCGCCGTTCGGCTGCCAGCAGGGGGCAAACCCCGCTCCCAACCAGGGCCAGAGCCAATGGCAGCACACTTCCAGCCAATATCCGCACTACGACTATTCCAGTCAGTATTCCAGCCAATGGCCGGTGAACTCCTACTACGATGCTGCGGCTTACACGCAGCCGCCGGAGTACGGACAGTACACCCATTACCCGGAGCTGGCGGGCTACACCTACTATTCGCCTAGCCAGCCGCAAACTGCTTATCCACAGCAGTACGGCTACTCTGCGGCTTACTAGCTGTACACCCTCTTTTTCCTCCGATACAATGGGGGCAAAAAGAAAGAGGGAGATGCAGATGGAAGCGCTTGCCAAATGGCTGCAGGAATCGCCGGGCGCGGTCGTCTTTACGGGTGCTGGCATGTCGACGGAAAGCGGCTTGCCGGATTTTCGCTCGCAGACCGGACTGTGGCGCGGAAATGATCCGCAAAAGCTCGCGAGCACGCAAGCGATGCGAAGCAACCGCGAGTCGTTCGTGGAGTTTTACCGGATGCGAATCGAGGGGCTTTGCTCCTGCAAACCGCACGCCGGGCATGAAATATTGGCAAAATGGGAGCAGCGCGGCCTGCTTGCCGGCATCATCACGCAAAATGTAGACGGCTTTCACCAGCGGGCCGGGAGTCGGGCGGTCGCACAGCTTCACGGGACGTTGACGACGGTCAGTTGCATTCGCTGCCGGAAAAGCTACCCGAGCGAGCGGTATTTGCAGGAGGAAGGAAGCCAGTGTGAGTGCGGAGGCTTCGTTCGTCCGGATGTCGTCCTGTTCGGAGAGGCGTTGCCCCAGTCGCAGATTGACCTGGCAGTGGAATGGACAGAGCGCGCGCCGCTATTGATCGTGCTCGGCTCGTCGCTTACGGTCAGTCCCGCCAACTGGTTTCCGCAGCGCGCCAAAGAAAACGGAGCCAGGCTGGTGATCGTCAACCAGGAGCCGACTCCGCTGGACGGATGGGCGGACTTGGTCGTGCACGATGTGAAAATCGGCGAGCTGCTGTCGCGCACAGAACAGTGGCTTCACCGTTGAATGAACGGCAGGCGTACTCTCGATTGCAGGGAGTACGCCTGCTTTTGATCTGGCGGCAGGCAATTTGCGGGCAGTCAGTCCCTAGAGCTTCCGCGAAAAAAATGGTACGATTCTGTGAGGACGGCAAATCGAAAAGTACAGGTGACGACGACCATGCAGATTATTTCAGTAGAAAACCTCTCCAAAAGCTACGGAGAGAAAGTTTTGTTCGATAACATCTCCTTTCATATCGCAGAGCAGCAGCGGATCGGCCTGATCGGAGTCAACGGCACAGGAAAATCATCTCTGCTGCGGATCATGGCGGGACAAGATACGCCCGATAGCGGAAAAATCGTTCATGCGAACCATTTTCACGTGGAATATTTGCCGCAAAATCCGAGCTTCGATGAAGAATCTACGGTGCTTGCGCAAGTTTTTTACGGAGAGTCCCCGCTCATCCAGTTGCTGCGGGAATACGAGGTAGCGCTGGAAGCGGTGCAGCAAGACCCGGAAGACGAGAAAAAGCAGGCGCGGCTGTTTGCCGTCCAAAGCCGGATGGATGCGGCCGATGCGTGGGAGAGCAATACCCAGGCGAAAATGATTTTGACCAAGCTCGGTCTGTCCAACTTTTCGCAAAAAGTAAAAGAGCTGTCTGGCGGCCAGCGCAAGCGGGTAGCGATGGCAAGAGCGCTGATCCAGCCAGCCGATTTGCTGATTCTCGACGAGCCGACGAACCATATCGACAACGAGACGGTTGAGTGGCTGGAGGAATACTTGTCCCGCTACAAAGGCGCCTTGCTGCTCGTCACGCACGATCGCTATTTCCTCGATCGCGTGACGAACCGCACGTTCGAGCTGGATCGCGGCAAGCTGTACAGCTACGAAGGCAACTACGCGACGTTTTTGGAGAAAAAAGCCGAGCGCGAAGAAAACGAGGCGGCGGCAGAGGACAAGCGGCAAAATTTGCTGCGCCGCGAGCTGGCCTGGCTGCGCCGGGGGGCCAAAGCGCGGACGACCAAGCAAAAAGCGCGCGTCCAGCGGGTAGAGGAGTTGCGCGATCGGACGGTGGACGGTCCGGCGGCGAAGCTGGAAATGGCGCTGGGCGCAAGCCGCCTGGGCAAAAAGGTCATCGAGATCGAGCACATCGAAAAAGCGTACGGGGATAAAAAGCTGGTCGACGACTTCAGCTATATCGTGTTGCCAGGAGATCGCGTCGGGATTATCGGTCCAAACGGCAGCGGCAAATCGACGCTCTTAAACATGCTTGCGGGCCGCATCCAGCCTGACAGCGGAACGATTGACGTCGGCACGACGGTGAAAATCGCCTACTACACGCAGGACAGCGTGGAGATGGACGAAAAGCTGCGAGTGATCGAGTACGTCAAGGAAGCGGCAGAAGTGATTACGACGAGCAACGGAGAGGCGATTACGGCTTCGCAAATGCTGGAGCGCTTTCTGTTTTCCCCGTCGATGCAGTGGACGCCGATATCCAAGCTGTCCGGCGGCGAGCGGCGCAGGCTGTACTTGCTGCGGACGTTGATGGGCGAGCCGAACGTGCTGTTTTTGGATGAGCCGACCAACGATCTCGACATCCAGACGTTGAGCATTTTGGAAGACTACTTGGAGCAGTTTCCCGGAGCGGTCATTACCGTTTCCCACGATCGCTATTTTCTCGATCGCACGGTTGACCATCTGTTCGCCTTTGAGGGCAACGGGCAGATTCGCCACTTTACAGGCAACTATTCCGAATATCTGGAAGAAAAGCGGAGAGAGAACGCGGCAGCCTCTGCCGGGGCGCAGCAGCAGCCAGCCGAGAAGCAGCCGGGCAGTCAGGCGACTCGCGGCAACAACCGCACGAAAAAGCTCTCCTATAAAGATCAGAAGGATTGGGATACGATCGAAGGCAAAATCGCTTCGCTGGAAGAACGCCTCGCGCTGCTGAAAAAAGAAATTGCCGGGGCGGGCAGCGACTACGGCAAGGTAGAAAAGCTGTTTGCCGAGGAGCAGCAGGTGACAGCCGAGTTGGAAGCGGCCGTGGAGCGTTGGGCGGAGCTGTCTGCGCTGGTCGAGGAACTGGAGCAGGGGAAGTAATTGGCAGCGTGCCAATCTCTGTGTGCTTAGCCAGTTATTGAGGCTGGGAAAGCGACGCCGATCTCCTGTAGACTAGAGAAGATCACTAGAGTAGAGGAGTCGCTGTCGTTGCCTGCTTATAAGTTGGACCCGGAATGGGTGATGTCTTACCTAGCGTTGCAAGAAGAAAGGCTCGCTTGCGAAGTCCATCCGAAGGACAAAGAAGCGATCATGAACAAGATCAGGGAATTGACGCTGTCGATCATGTACAAGCAAGCCCGAAGATTTCTCGTATATTTGGAGACGGAAGACCAGCAGACGGTCGCCAAAAAGAATAAGCATTGCATGTGAAAAAGACCCGCCTTTTGCAAAAAGAGGCGGGTCTTTGCGTGTCGTCACTGCTGCCGGATGCGCACGGGGGTGCCGATGGGGACGAGCTTCGCCAAGGCGTTGACGTCCTGGTTGTACATGCGAATGCAGCCGTGCGAGACGTATTTTCCGATGGAGGACGGGTTGTTCGTTCCGTGTATGCCGTAATGTGGCTTGCTGAGTCCCAGCCAGTACGTCCCGAAGACGCTGAGCGGGCCTCCGGGGTATGAGTTCGGATAGGGCACCTTGTTGATGATGGTGAAGTCTCCGCGCGGTGTCGCCGTGGCGATTTTGCCCAGCGCAACCGGGTAGGAGCGAACGAGCTTGTTTCCGTCGTACAGATCGAGCCTGAGCTTCGCGATCGAAATGCGAATGTTGTATGCAGGCATTCCCTCACCTCCCTTTTTGCAGCCGCTCGCGACATTGCTATTCCTATCTTATGTGAAAGGGAGGGAGGGGTACTTGGGACACGCTCTTTTACCTGAAGGAAGAAAACGTATCGGGATAGCGCAGGCCGTCGCGATAAAACAAGGTACGTACCCACGCGTACAGCCGAAGCGGGATGGAAGGGAAGACAATCGCGAGCTTGCCTTCTTCCAAAATGGGCAGATCGAGCGGAGACTGGATTTCGTAAGGCACTCCCTCTTGATCGAGCAGTGCCTTGTAGCGGTGGGCTTCACTCCAGCTCACCGGGTAATAGAATGATTTTTCCATCGCATCCAACACCTTTCCGGTTATCGCTGCTCCCATTATATGCAACCCATTTGGGGTAAAAAAAGAAACGAGCGCGCAAAAAATGGAAAAATAGGCCAATTTGTGGCTAGTTGATGGCGGGAGCGAAAATACGTCATGATTTTCCGCGCGAATCGGTGTAAAGTGGAGGTATCCAGAAATTGGAGGGACACTTTGGATGGCGCAGACACACTTGCACTTTAACATGCACATCGGCAGAAAAAAGCCGGAGAGCGTAATCAACAGGGAAACAGCGTGTCCGTTCTGCGATCGCGGCAGCTTGACAGATGTGCTGGAGCAGCGCGGTTCCATGATCTGGCTGATGAACAAATTTCCCGTCCTGCAGGATACGTATCAGACCGTCTTGATTGAATCGGATGAGTGCAACGGCGACTGGTCCTCCTACTCCCGGGAGCACGTGCACGCCCTGCTTTCCTTTGGCGTGGAAAAGTGGCTGGAGATGGAGCGAAGCGGCTCTTTTCGCTCTGTGCTCTTTTTCAAAAACCACGGGCTGTATTCCGGCGGGAGCATTCGCCACCCGCACATGCAGATCGTCGGGCTGACGGGTTACGACTATCGCGCGCAACTCAGGGACAGCGACTTTCACGGCATCACCATCGACCGGGAGTCAGGGGTGGAGTGTTCGCTCTCGACGCATCCGCGCGCGGGCTTTTTTGAGTACAACGTCATTTTGTCCGACCTGGATCGGCTGCCCAAAATGGCTGATTATTTGCAAATTTTGGCGCACTGGATTCTTCACCACGTCAACCCGCGCAACCAGAGCTACAACTTCTTCTTTTATCAATGGAAAGAAAAGCTGATCGCCAAGGCGGTGCCGCGCTTCGTGACTTCCCCGCTGTACGTCGGCTATTCGATTCCGCAAGTAGCGAACAATCTGGAGGAAATGGTGGAGGAGATGAGAAGGCATTATTTTTGACAAAAGACTAGGGCGTGGCTGGAAAAGCATTATTGAGTCAAGAAAATAGCGGTCGTATATCAACAACAAGAATGACTTTGCTAGTTTGTCGTAACGAGTAGCTCGCGACGAAAGAGTTTGATTTTATTTCTTATCGAGTGAATGGATAGTTTTCCCTGAAAGTTTCCAATTATGTGACTTTTTTACCTATTATAATGGTTCTATGCTCCCTTTTGTAATGAATAGAAGATGTGTGAAATTGGATATATATTACAAAAAAGGAGAGGTTATTTAGGCTGAGGAAGTTTATAGTTTCATTGACGATGCTACTATCGGTATCTATTTTTGCTGTTGCTGTTTACGCTGCAACCGATCTTAATCTGGTCGCAGGTTCAGAAGGTACGCTGAAAAAATACTATGCTAACAATACTCCTCTAACTTCATCTTTGAGTGTGGATCACAAAATACTTCAATACGAGGTACGAAATACTGCCGACTTGAGTTCGCGTGAATTAGTCAATGTTTTATATAGAGGTAATGGTGGAGCCGATCAGCATGCAAGGGTGCTGCATAAACAAAATAGAAACTACCTTAGGTACTATGGCTATACTTGTTATTATGGTTCAGGGACGTCTTGTCAGTCTGATTATGTACAACCAACAAATATTGTTATTTCCCCAGGTTCGGATGGTATTGATGTCATCGAACACTGGTTTGGGGCCTTCAACTCTTCACAGTCAGTAAGATACAAAAATTACGGAGCTGGTATTCATTTTGAATACCTACAGCCTAATAGTTCCTATAACTGGAACCATTGGGAAACAAGCAGTCATCTAAAAGTTATTGCTGGTGCCAATTTAGAAAGCTCATTAAGAGGTATTTTCTGGTCAACAGGGACTGTAAAACTTAATCCATAAGTACTTGGATTAAACACAGTTTTAGTCTTACTACTCAATGTTGATCCACAAACAAAATGTTTAAATGTAGAGAATTTTACCTTTGGTGCTGAATCACTAGCGTTGCATTAATCTTTTCATACCATTCAAAATCATCATAACTTTCAGCGTTCAAGTGTTCTCAGGCATAAAAAAATCCTTTACACTGGAAAGGTCAGGTAGTTCCTGTCCAAATCCAACGCAAAGGATAGACCATGGACAAGAATACCCTATTTTCTTCATTTGGTAAATACATTTCACCCATTAATATTGTGAAATTTCAACAACGGATAGACGAAACGGATCAGGACAAGTACGTGAAAAAGTTAACGACCAAAGCATATCTACTCCTGTTTTTGCATGCTCAACTTCAGCAACGAGAAGGACTCCGAGCCATTGCAGATGATGTTTTATCAAAGAAATTCCAGCGAGAGTTAGGACTGTCGTCGATTAGTCCCGCTCAGCTTAGTCGCAAAAACAATCGAGTAGATCCAGCTTTGCTTGAAGAAATATTTGTTGACCTTGTAGGGCAAATTCAGAGACACTCGGGCAACACGTATTCCCTTCGAAAAGACATGAAAATCATTGATTCTACAACGATTGGGCTGTGTTTGCAGAAGTACAAATGGGCAACTTTCCGTAAAACCAAGGCTGGCATCAAACTTCATCTTCGTCTCGTCTTTGCCGACCAGGGGGATGTGTATCCTGAAAAAATAACCATCACGGGTGCCAAGTCCAATGACCGCACTCAAATGGAATCGTTGATTGATGAGATCGGTATGATGTACGTCTTTGATCGAGGGTATGTGGATTATGAAAAATTTGATGAATACACGGACAAAGGCATCTTTTTCGCTTCTCGTCTAAAAGATAACGCCGAAATCCGTCATCTTTATGAATTCAAAATCCCCTTGGAAAGCTCCGTTTTATCGGATTCCATGATCCTTCTTGGAACGCCTCAAAAGCGGGTAGATAACGTGCTGCGACTCATTGAAACGCTTGATTCGAAGGGAAATCTCATTCGAATCATTACGAATCGGTTCGACCTGGAAGCAGAAGAACTCAGCGACATCTATCGTTGGCGTTGGCAAATTGAGCTGTTTTTCAAGTGGATAAAGCAGCATGTAAAGATCAAGAACTTCTATGGAACGAGTGAAAATGCGGTACGAAACCAAGTATTACTCGCACTCATTGCCTACTGCCTGTTGCTCCTTGTCAAACTGGAACAAAACAGTCAGCACAGCTTGTTGCAGATCAGGAGATGGCTAAAAGTGTTTCTTTGGCAAACGTTCGAACAATGGATAGGTAGAATGAATTACCAGTCCAAACGAACATCCAGAGGGCGACAGAAAAGGAATTAGGTATTGGTTGCTGTTATCACGATTGTAATAAATGTATAAAACTACCAAATGGACAGTGGCTACCTTTTGCTTGGTTGCTGCCGTTTTTGGTTGTGTAGCTGAAAATGTCATTCAGAATACTTTGACAAATTACGAACGCATTTTTTATGCAACGCTAGTGAAAAGAAACGGCTAAAATATTTTTCTTTTTTGGCTTGCCATGTATAATAATTTCAGTCGTGATTTATCTAATTACCTAGTTAACAAGATGAGATGAGGTAAGACTTCAAAAAAGGGGGAGAGTCGCATGGGATACGAGATCGTGGCAATCAAATCGCTGACAGCAGCACAGCTTGAGGAAGTCAACCAACTGGCTGTGATCTGCAACGGGCATGACGGCATTGCTTTGAAAATAAACCCGAACATGCTGGAACAGCGTTCGGGCGAGCACACAGAGGACTTTCTCTGTTACGCGGACAACAAGCTGGTCGGATATCTTGGCCTGTATGTGTTCCACGCCAAAGAGGCGGAGGTCAGCGGCATGGTCCATCCGGATCACCGGAGAAAAGGGATTTTTACCGGACTGCAGCACAGGGCTAAAGCAGAGTGCCGCAAGCGGGGCATTCCGGCCCTGCTGTTTATCGTCCAGCAAAAATCGCAGGCAGGGGCCGCTTATCAGAAGCGAATCGGCGCCTCATACGAGTATTCGGAATACTGGATGGATTTAGGAAAATCTGGACGAGAAGCCTTGAGTCACGCTGTGCGGCTGCGGCCTGCTACCGCAGCGGATGAAGAGACGTTGATTCAGCTCGATGTACGCGGTTTTCAGATGGAGGAAGCGCAGGTACGGGAGATGAACGAGAAGATGGCGAACGATCCTCGTACCAGTACGTATCTGGTGCTGGCAGAGGAACGGGCGGTCGGCAAAATCAGCGTAAGCAAAAATGGCATGCAGGCGTTCATCTACGGCTTTTGCGTCCACCCCGACGAACAGGGCAAAGGCTACGGCCGCCAGGCACTGGCGCAGACGATTGCGCTGCTCGAAGCTGAAGGCTTCGCAGAGATTTCCCTTGAGGTCGCCTGTGAAAACAGCCGGGCGCTCGGGCTGTACGAGTCGTGCGGCTTTGTCGTGCAGTCGGCCAACGATTACTACAGGCTGAAGCTCTAGGTCTGCTTCCAGCCGCAAACTGCTTTTGCCGCACCCGCAGGTTGGCAAACGAAGCCGCTTCCGTGCTACCATAGGAGGGAGGTAGCATTGCGGAAAAAGGAGTGACGAAAGCATGAAACTGTTGTCCATCGAACCGACGCCGAGTCCCAACGTGATGAAGCTGAACGTGGACGAGACTCTGCCAGGTGGCGTGCAACATGTTTATACAAAAGCAGAAGCGCAGAAAGCGCCGGAGCTGATGCGGGAGCTGCTGGCCATTGACGGGGTGACGTCGATTTTTCATACGGCGGACTTCCTGGCTCTGGAGCGGAAGTCGAATGCCGACTGGCAGCGCATTTTGACGGAGGCGCGGGAAGTTTTGCAGGCGGGAAAAGGAACGGCGATTCCGGTCGTCTCTGCGGAGCAAGCGGGAGCTTACGGGGAGGCGCAGGTGTTCATCCAGATGTTTCGCGGCGTCCCGATGCAGGTCAAGGTGACGATGGGGACGGAGCAGATTCGCGCCGCCTTGCCTGAGCGTTTCGGACAGGCTGCCGTGCAGGCCGGGTCTGCTTCCCCGAACCTGATTATGGAGCGCAAATGGGTCGAGCACGGTGTCCGTTACGGCGACTTGCGCGAAATCGGCGAGGAGGTAGCGCAGGAGATCGACGCGACGTATCCGCAGAGCCGCGTGGAGGAGCTCGTCCAGCAGGCGATGCTGCTCGGGCCGGGCGAGACGCCGCAGGTGGTCGAGCGCGAGAAAAAGGTCGTCACCCCGGGCATGCTCGACGATCCGGACTGGCAAAAACGCTATGAAGCGCTGGACCGCATGGAACCGACAGAGGAAGACTTGCCTGTTCTGGCAAAAGCGCTGCGCGATCCGAAGCCGTCCATTCGCAGGCTCGCTGTCGTTTACCTGGGGATGGTCGGAGGCGACGAAGTGTTCCCGCTGTTGTTCGAAGCGCTTCGCGACGATTCCGTGTCCGTGAGACGCACGGCAGGCGATACGCTGTCCGATCTGGGCGATCCGCGGGCGATTGGGCCGATGTGCGAGGCGCTCAAAGACCGGAACAAGCTGGTGCGCTGGCGTGCGGCCCGCTACCTGTTCGAAGTGGGCGACGAAACGGCGCTGGACGCCTTGCGTGCGGCCCAGAACGACCCTGAGTTCGAAGTCAGCTTGCAGGTGCAAATGGCCGTGCAGCGGATCGAGAGCGGGGAAGCAGCCAGCGGTACGGTCTGGCAGCAGATGACAAGACGCAACGACTAGCCTGCTCTATCGCGGCTTCCTTTTGAGGGGTGGCCGCGATAGGGCTTCTTTTTGTTTGGCGTGGAAAAAGAACCGGGCTACACGCCGCCGTATATGGCACAGGCGCTTCCGGTGCAGGCCGCCCACGCCTGGTTGCCGTAGTCAAAATGCCACCATTCGTCTGCGTAGTTGGTAAACCCGGCGCGAGTCATGACGTGGTAGAGCAGGCGGCGGTTCGCCTGTGCTTCCCGGTCCGCATCGGACATGTCGGCGAGCGTTTCGAAATAGCGGGTACAGGCGCGCTCTGAAAAGTCGTCAAAAGCGGTCCCCATCACAAGCCAGCCGTCAGGGCCGGCAATCGTCAGGTCGACAGCCCCTCCGGTCAGATGGCGCGGCGGTTTTGCCGGATCGGCAGTAGGGCGGGCGACAAAGCGGTGCAGCTCGGCGTACAGTTCCTCGCTCTCGGTCCAGCCTTGGGCAAGAAGCTGCTGCTTGAAGCGGTCGTACAAAGCTTGCTGCACCTGAAGCGGGCGATAGCCGTCCAGCACGACGAGCCGCAGACTGGCGGGGAGCAGCTTTGCGGCTTGCAGCAGCCTGTCTGCGACCGAGCTTCGGACGAGACAGTCCGCCATAGCGCAAGCAAGCCCTTCGTGGTAGTAGGCTGGATATACCTCAAGCTGTGGGGCATACTGCATGAGAGAAACGAGCGGCTCGTTGTTTTCGCGGATGGCAGGACGCGAACCTGCCTCTTTTTGCGCGGGAGGAATCGGGATCTTCCAGTCCATTTCGGGCATCCCCTTTGCCTTTTTCCCCATCATAGCACACGTATGCTAGGTAAAAAATGGTATCGGACAGTATAAAAATAGACACAGTTCAATAATAGTTGACTTCCACCTTATCCATCCCTTATTCTATTGTAGGGTTTAGCTCATGTAATCAACATCGCTAGTGCGTAGGGGAGATTGTGTATGACAACCAATCACTATGACGTTGTTATTGTAGGTGCCGGACTGGCTGGTCTTTCCAGTGCCGCCTACCTGTCGTCGAAAGGCAAAAAGGTTTTGGTTTTGGAGCGCGGACAATTGGGTGGACGTGCCGTTACACTGAAGATCAAAGGCTTCAACTTCAACTTCGGTGCGCACGCCATTTATGCTCGCGACAGCTCCGTTTTGAGAACGTTTGAAAAAGAACTCGGACTCAACATTGACTGGCAAGACTTCAATCCAACAAAAGCAAAGTACGATATCGGGAGCGATTTGACTGCCGTTCCTTCCAACGTGCAAGGACTTTTCCAAACCAAGCTGTTAAAAGGGATGGACAAGGTATTATTTACGTTTGAAATTTTGAAAACGATGCTCAAAATGGAGAAGGGCCATCCGCACATGTCGATTCAGAAGTGGATGGAGAAAAAGCAAGTCAGCGAAGACGTGCAAGACATGATGCTGACGCTCGCCTCCTCCAACTTCTTTACGCGTGAACCGGAAAAAATTCCGTCTGATGTGTTCTTCACGTACTACAGCCGCCTGTTCACGACGAACAAGCCTGTTGCGTACATCGGCGGCGGTTGGCAGGCGCTGATTAACGAGTTCGTTCGCGTAATCGAGGCAAACCAGGGCACGATCATGCTCAAGAACAAAGTAGAGAAGTTTCTCGTAGAAAATGATCGCGTGGTTGGAGTGGTGACGCCGGAGGGCGAGTTTACGGCTGATGAGTTCGTCTGCTGTATTCCGCCGAAAGAATTGGTAAAAGTATTCGCAGAAACACGCCTGGAGCACGCGGTTGCCCAGCACGCAGAATACGAGCCGACAGTCGTCATGGTTTACGATATCGGTCTGAAAGAGCGGATTGATGTGCCGTTCTCCTACATCTACGACAAGCAAAACAATATTTTCATCACAGACATCTCCTACTACGACCGTACTTGCGTGCCGGAGGGCGGACAGCTTTTGCAGGCGACAGCCTACATGCGCCAGGCTGACGTAGGCAACAAGGAAGCGGCGGAGATTCGCAAGCAGGAGATCGAAAATCTGTACGACAAGCACTTCCCGGGCTGGCGCGAGCAACTGGTTGTACCGCGCGTATCTGCCCGTGCCGTTGTCCAGGAAATCAAATGGACGATGAACCAAAAGCCAATGCCTACCTTCTTCCCGGACTACCGCAACCTGTTCTTTGCAGGGGACTGGTGCGAAGGGCAAGGCCAGCTTTCCGAGCTGTCTTTCTCCAGCGCATGGCAAGTGTCCAATCTGATTTTGGAAAAAGATAAGTAAAAAGCGAGCGGGTCATTCCTTTTCGTCAAAGAAGAGGAAGACCCGTTTTTTCGCGTGGACGGCACAACCGCCAGCCAAAAAAAGCCCGCCCGGCAAAACGGGCGAGCGGTGTACAGGATGCTTATGCTTTCGGGCCGTACGTATCGTACAGCAGGCGGCCGATGCGCGCCATGACGCTGGCGGCATCCTTTTGGGCCAGGCCCTTGTTGAGCAGGGAGACGCTGATCGCGTGCGGTCCTGTATAGAAAATTCCGACATCATGCGTGATTTTCGTGACCGAGCCTGTCTTGTTCGCAAACTCCCACTTCGGCACCATCCCGATGATCTCGCCGTCCGGATCGGGCAAAAGAAACGGGAAGCGGTCGCGATGCTGCTGCTGCTTTAAGATCGCGATCATTTTCAGGCAACTGTCGTAGGAGATGACTTTTCCCGTCGCCAGGTAGCGGAGGTGGCTTGCGATGTCTGCGGCCGTAATCTCGTTGTAGCCTTCCAGCTCGGCTGGCACGACCATCAGCTTGTTGTAAAAGGAGCTGTTTTCCATTCCGGTTTTGCGCATGATGCTGCGAATGCTGTCTGCCCCGACGAGGTCAATCATCATGTTGGTGGCGGTGTTGTCGCTCTGGATAATCATCAAGGTGACGAGGTCGTACACGGTGAACTCCGTCCCGGGCGTCATGTGCTGCAAGACGCCTGCTCCGCCCACGAGGTCCTCCTGGCGCAGCTTGAGCTTGTCTCCCAGTGCGAGCTTGCCGGCGTAGGCTTCGGCGAACACAGCGGCCATGATCGGCACCTTGATGACGCTCGCGGCGTAGAAGCGCTGATTTTCGTTGATGGCGAGCTTTTCGTTTGTCTGTAAATCTTCCAGATAGACTCCCCATTCGCCGCCAGCCGCTTCGAGCAGCTCTGAAACAGGGGCAAAAAGACCGGATAGCATAAGACCCATCTCCTTTTTATTCGTGTAGACAAAATTTTCTCAAGATAATATTATTTAGTCATGCTCCTAACAATCAAGAAGAATTATTCCACAGATGGGGGTTTTGTTGTGAAAAAGTTGAAGAATCTATCATTTTGCGCCGTTTTGCTGACCAGTCTGGTGTTTGCTGGCTGTGGAGCGCCGCAAGCCGGCACCACGGAAAATCCGCAAGGTGCGCAACAGGAGCAGACGAGAGCGCCCCAAACGATGCAGGTCAACCTGAACACAGGCGAGCCGAACTCGATTGACCCTGGACTGGCGGAAGATATCCCTTCCATGTCTGTGGCCCGTGCAGCATTCGATGGCCTTTTGCGCCTGAATGAAAAGGGCGAGCTGAAAGAGGCGGTCGCCGAAAAGTACGAAGTATCCGCTGATGGCTTGACTTACACGTTTCACCTGCGCGATACCAGATGGTCCAACGGCGATCCGGTAACTGCCCACGATTTTGAATACGCGTGGAAACGGGTGCTCGATCCCGAGACAGCCTCCGGATATGCGTACCAGTTGTACTATCTCAAAAACGGGGAAGCGTTCAACGCCAAGAAGGCGAAGGCAGAGGATGTCGGCGTCAAGGCGACTGACGACAAAACGCTGGTCGTGACGCTGGAAAACCCGGCGCCGTTCTTCCCGGAGCTGGTGGCATCGGTCACTTATTTCCCGGTCAATAAAAAAGTGGTGGAGGGGAACAAGGACTGGGCAGCCAAGCCGGAGACGTACATCGGCAACGGCCCGTTCGTCCTGAAAAAGTGGGAGCACAAATCGGTAATCGAATTTGCCAAAAACGACTCCTACTGGGATAAAGACGCGGTTCATTTGTCCGCGCTGACCATCAACATGATTGAAGACCCGAACACCGAGCTGTCCATGTTCGAAAAAGGCGATCTGGACTGGGCCGGCTCTCCGCTGGGCGACCTGCCGCTTGATGCCCTGGATGCCTTGAAAGATTCCGGAAAAATGCAGACGCAAGCGACGGCAGGCACGTACTGGTACATCTTCAATACGACGCAAAAGCCGTTTGACAACAAAAAAATTCGCCAAGCGTTTGCCACAGCCGTCAACCGCAAGGAAATTTCCGAAAGCGTCGTGCCGTTCAAGAGCACGCCAGCGACCGGAATCCTCCCGCCGACCATGGCGCTCAACCCGGATGGCTACATCAAGGACGGCGACGTGGAGACAGCGAAAAAGCTGCTGGCAGAAGGCATGAAGGAAGCGGGCTTGACCGAGCTGCCTGAGCTGACTATCTCCTACAATACGACAGAGGTGAACCAGCGCATTGCGACGGTGATCCAGGACCAATGGCGCAAAGCGTTCGGCATCGAAGTCAAGCTGGTGAACAAGGAAAACAAGGTGCACCGCGAGCAAATGAAGGAAGGTAACTTCACCATTGGCCGCGCAAGCTGGATTGGCGACTTCAACGATCCGATCAACTTCCTCGAAGTGTTCAAGGGCGGTTTGAACACGTCGAAGTGGGAAAACAAAGAGTTCCTCGACCTGCTCGCACAGTCTGCCAAAGAAGGCGACCCGGCAAAACGCAAGGAAATCTTGAAAAAGGCGGACGCCATCGTCATGGACGAAATGCCGGCGCTGCCGATCTACTACTTCACGTATGCCTGGGTGAAGCAGGACAGTGTAAAAGACGTCGTCGTGGACGCCCTCGGGTTCATCGACTTCAAATACGCATCGAATGTCAAGTAAACAGACTAAGGTAGCCATAAGGGAGTGACTTGGCGTGCGTCCGATTATTGGTGTCGCGTGTACGAAAATGTATTTCCCGAATAACCACCTCGACCAGTTTTTCTATGTCGGGTCCGGCTACGTGGACGGAGTGGCCCGCGCAGGCGGCATTCCGCTCATCCTGCCGCTGCTGACTGTACAGGAAGCGCCGTTCCGGGAGATGATCGAATCGCTGGACGGGCTGATCCTGACTGGCGGCGACGATCCTGCCCCGCATCTGTACGGGGAAGAGCCGCTGCAAGGGCTTGGAAACATCGAATACGAGCGGGATTTGGCCGAACTGGCTGTGATTAAGCTGGCATTGGAGCTGAAAAAGCCGATCTTGGGCATTTGCCGGGGAATGCAGATTTTGAATGTAGCGTGTGGCGGCACACTCATTCAGGACATTCCAAGCCAGGTTCCGGGAGCCTTCCAGCATGCGCAAAAAGGTTCCCGCCAATACGGCGCACACAAGGTCACGCTCAAGCCCGGCTTTTTGGCGGACGCTCTCGGGCAGCAGGAGGTGCTGGTAAACACCTCGCACCACCAGGCTGTCAAAGACGTAGCGCCAGGCTTCCAGATGACAGCATGCGCGGCTGACGGAGTGATTGAGGCAATCGAGAGCCTCGACGGGCTATCTATCGGCGTGCAGTGGCATCCAGAGCGGATGTGGTCGCACGACAGCCAGATGTTGAAAATCGCCGAGGCATTTATTGCCCGGGTAAAGCAGCAGAAGCTGCAAGCGAAATAATCGACAGGTGAACAGACAGCCGTCCTGCTGCCAGCAGGGCGGTTTTTTTCATGCGGGTGCTCGTAGCCATGTAAGCCCCGCCCAAACCGATGTTATACTGGTCCCAAGAGGTGAGAGCGATGTTGAAAGTGGGAGCAAGAGCCCCTGTCTTTACGGCAGACAGCACAAAAGGTCCGGTTGACCTGGGAGAGTACGTCGGCAAGCAGACGGTCGTCCTCGTTTTTTACCCGGGGGACGACACGCCTGTGTGCACCAAGCAGTTGTGCGCGCTTCAGGACAACTACGCGAGATTGCAGCAGAAAAACACGGCTGTCTTTGGCGTCAATCCGGGCGAGTTGGGCAAAAAGCAGTCGTTTGCGGAAAAGTTCCATTACGATTTTCCGCTGATCGCAGACGAAGGTCAAAAGATTCGCGAAGCATATGATGTAGGGAAAATTCTCGGCCTGTTTTTCCAGCAGCGCATCGTCTACATCATCGGCAGGGACGGGACGATCGTGTACGCGAAAAAAGGCAATCCGCCCGTATCCGAGCTGCTGGCAGTGCTCGAAGCGCACGGGCAGTAAGCGCGGAGCGACTCTGGGAGCGATCCACCGCTTGCGTCGAAGGAGCAAAACAGGGATAATACAAATGAGAATGTATGTTTGGTGGTTATCCGTCATGAAAAAAATCCTTCATCTGGATATCGACGCTTTTTTCGCCAGTGTAGAGCAACTGGATCGGCCAGAATTGCGCGGCAAGCCTGTGATCGTAGGCGGCACTGCCAACCGCGGAGTCGTCTCGACGTGCAGCTACGAGGCGCGCAAATACGGGGTGCGCTCTGCCATGCCCGTTGCGCTGGCGCGGAAAAAATGTCCGCAAGGGGTGTACCTGCCCGTCCGCTACAGCCGCTATGTCGAAAAATCCGCAGAAGTCAGAGAAATTTTTACTTCCTATACAACACGCTACCAAACAGTCGGTCTCGACGAGGCGTACCTGGATGTGTCCGACTACGAAAATGCCGTGCCGGTTGCCCGCGAGCTGAAGAGACGGATCAAACAGGAGACGGGACTTACGTGTAGCATCGGGCTTTCTTATAATATGTCGCTCGCCAAGATCGCCAGCGATTTGAAAAAGCCTGACGCCTTTGTCATCATCCGGCCCGAGCAGGCATTGGACGTACTGCGCCCGTTGCCGATCGGGACGCTTCACGGTGTCGGCAAAAAGTCGCAGGAGCTGCTCGAAAGAAAAGGCATCAAGACAGTGGAGGACTTTTGGCAGCTTTCGCTGGATGAGGTTGTGCAGCTATTCGGCAAGTTCGGCCGTTCCCTGTATGACCGGGCCAGGGGAGAAGACAGCCGCGAGATCGTGATGGACCGCGCGCCGAAATCGACCAGCCGGGAGACGACGCTGTCGTTTGATTTGTACGACCGCGAGTCCATCGCGCCGATTGCCCTTTCCCTGTTGCGGGAGGTCGAGGAGGACGTGCGCCAGGAAGGGGTCGAGCCGCAAACGATCACGCTCAAGATCAAGTACGCCGATTTTACGCAAAGAACGAAGCAGCACAAGGCAGTCGCCGGGGCCAACTGGCAGGAGCTGCTGGACGATTTGCTCGATGCGTTTGATTACTCGCAAGGTGTCAGACTGGTGGGCGTTGGCTTTTCCAATTTTGCCGAACCGCAAAAAGAGCGCTACGAGCAGCTTTCGCTGTTTCCGTGGAAGCTCGGGAGATAGGGAGGGGCAGGGATGGAGGCGGACAATGCGTTTCATTGCTGTGCGACCTGTATTCATTTTCGCGTGGAAAAAGCGCCAGGCGTCGTGACCTACCGCTGTTCGCGCCTCACCTGCGAGACGCGGCCAGACTATCGCTTCCAATGCTGGACCCCGACGGAGCGGGTCAGGCGGCTGATGGAGACGAGGCAGCAGCAATCCCGGAGTGAATAAAGAAATGGCAACACCCCCGCATGCCACGGCTCAGCGTGACAGCGGGGGTGTGTTTGCTTGGGTCAGGTGGTTGTGTCTGACGAGCTGCATCGAGCGGTCGCGGGCGCAGCCGTTTTTGTTTGCCTGGTGAGCCAGCCGCTTTCCGCCCCCTCCCGCCAACCGCCGCCAAATCATCACCGTCGCCTGCTTTGATCGCAACCCCTCAAGGCGTGTGCATCTCGCCTTTTTGTGCGGAATACCGCACCGCCTTGCTCGCTTTCAACTGGATGAACAGCAAGATGCCAAAGCCGAGCACCGCTGCCGCGACGACGAGGAGAGCCGAGGACACAGGCAAGAGATCCGTCAAAATCCCGCCAGCCAGTGGGCCCGCAACCATGCCGATTCCGTGGAACATGTTGAACAGCGAGTAGGCTGTTCCGTAAGCGCCGCTTCCCCCTTGGTCGATGATCCCCCCGAGTGTCGGGAGAGTAGGGGACAGCGTGAAGCCGACGCTCGCGCCGACTAGCGCCATCGCGATTCCGGCTTGCCACAGCGAGTCGGCCCAGACCAGGAAAGGCATGAAGACAGCGAGTGCAACGACTCCGGCAAACATCAGTTTGTACGGGTTAAACCGGCCGGACAGCGAGCCTGCCACGGGGGCAATCAATCCGTATGCCAGCGTCATCGCGCCAAACAACAGTCCGATCACGGTCGGCGTAATGCTGAGCTTCTGCGTCAAAAAGACGGGCAGTGTCGGCTCCAGCAGGCAGAGCGACACTTCCGCGAGCAGGACGATCCCGGCGATGAAGACGACTTGCGGATTGCGCAAAAATTTGCCGACCAAAAGCTTTTCGCTCGCTGTGCGCGCCGTTTCTTCCTTGAGGAACAAATACACCAAGACGATGTTGATGACCGTAAAGGCCGCAGCCGCGAGAAACGGCGTCCGGTGATCGCTAATTTCAAACAGCCAGCCGCCAATCGGCGCGCCGAGCAAGGTGCCTGTAGAGATGGCCGTCAGCGCGGTGCCCATGACCGCTCCGCGCATTTTCGGCGGGAACAGGTCGGCGAGCAGGGCGAGCGCCGTCGGCCACGTCGCAGCCGCCGCAATCCCTTGCACGAAGCGGGCTGAAATCAGCAAGGCCATCGTTTCGGAAAAAGCGAATAGCAGCGTCGAAGCGGCAAGCCCGACCAAGCCGACGAGCAGCACTGTCCGTCTGCCCAAGCGGTCAGAGATCGGCCCGAAGATCGGCGTGGCGAGCAACATCGCGACCGCATAGCTGCTGAACAGGACGCCCATCATCGTCGAGGAAGGCTGCAGCGTTTCGGAAAAATAAGGAACGATCGGGATCAACAGGCTGTAAAGCAGCATGTCGATAAACAAAATCAGAATCACAAAAAGCAAACCGGTACGTTGCGGCTTTGTCATTTGCGTGAAAAAAGACATCATCAACACCTCATCCCATCTAACTCAAAAAACTATTTTTGTTTTATTAGTTTTCGCAAAAAAAGGGAATAAAAGGGGTCACCTTTTATCCACGGGCACGAGTCCGTACAACAGAACGTCTACAATCGCGGCCAAAGCTTCCGATACGGTAATCTGGTTTTGCATGTAGAAACGCTGGTCGAGCGTCGAATTGACCGCGTCCACGATCAGCTTCATCATCAGCGTGACATTCATGTTGACGATCAGCCCTTCCTTGATTCCTTGCTCGATCAGTCCGCGCAGCGTCTGCCAGTCATCCGAGAGCGCGGAGTCGACCAAGGCCCATTGCTCCGGGTAGTAGCGCTTCATCTGTTCGAGAATGCGCAAATCGTAAAACTCGTAGTGTGTCGGCAAAACCATCATGACGCCTTTGATTTTTTCGATCAGGGAAAGACTGTAGTCGTCGAGAATTTGCTTTGTTTTTTCATCGGCCTCGGCAAACGTTTGGGAGATGATCGCCTCGAGAATCTCCACCTTCGAGGAAAAGTGCTCGTAGAGCGTCCGCTTGCTGATGCCGAGCCTGCGAGCCAGGTCGTCCATGGAAAACTTCATGCCCTTGTCTCTGATCTCATCAATAAAACCTTTCATGATCCGGTCTTTCATCGCCATCGACCCCCTGCCTAACCACCGGTTGAAAACCGGATAAACAAAAGTAGTTTTCTTAGTGTTTCCATTATGGCACAAAGCCGTTGTCCACGGCAAGCGGCAGCTAATGTTTTTCTTTTGCAACAGGGTGGTCGATTATGGTATAGTAGGTGCCGAAATCGCGGTTGATGGCTGCACATCATATGGAGGTGCCCCGTGTTTTTAAACAAGCTGATGCCCAGTCAGTTCGTGGAGTCTATCCATCACATTGATATAGATCAATTGAAACGAAATAAAATCCGCGCGGTGATTACAGATTTGGACAACACCCTTGTAGAATGGGACAGGCCAGAAGCTACCCCGGAAGTAATAAGCTGGCTCGGTCGCTTGCACGATGCAGGCATCCAGGTCACGGTCGTGTCCAACAACAACAAGGAGCGCGTCCAGCGCTTCTGTGCACCGCTCGATCTCGGTTTTATTTGTGCGGCGAGAAAGCCGACAAACCGTGCCTTTTTGCAGGCGGTTCGGCAAATGAATGTGACGATTGCCGAGACGGTCGTGATCGGCGATCAATTGTTTACCGATGTGCTGGGAGGAAATCGGCTGGGGTTTCATACGATCCTGGTCGTGCCTGTGGCCCAGACGGACGGTTTCTGGACGCGCTTTAACCGTCAGATGGAGCGCGTGGCTTTGAGCTGGATGGAAAGGAAAGGAATGGTTTCGTGGAGGAGAAAAGCATGACGGAACAAACAATCGGCACTTGTGCCGGCTGTGGTATTGCGCTTCAGACCGAGGATGCGAAAAAGCCCGGCTATGCGCCTGAATCGGCGCTGGGCCGCAAAGTGGTGATCTGCCAGCGCTGCTATCGCATCAAGCACTACAACGAAGTCGCGCCAGTGGCGATGGGCGATGACGACTTCCTGAAAATTTTGGACGGCATCGGCTCGACACAGTCTCTGGTCGTCATGGTCGTCGATATTTTCGACTTCCAGGGCTCCTGGCTCAGAGGCTTGCCGCGCTTCGTCGGCAACAACCCGATTTTGCTCGTCGGCAACAAGGTGGACCTTTTGCCGAGAAACATCAACCTGAACCGTGTACGCAACTGGATGCAGCACGAAGCGAAGGAACGCGGCCTGCGCCCGGAAGCCATCGTGCTCATCAGTGCGCAAAAAGGGCAGCATATCGACGAGTTGCTCAACCGGATCGGGGAACTGCGCAAAGGACGCGATGTGTACATCGTCGGCGTGACCAATGTCGGCAAGTCGACGATGATTAACCGCATCCTGCACGACTACGGAGCGGCAGAGCTTACGATTACGACCTCGCCGTTTCCAGGCACGACCCTGGACAAAATCGAAATCCCGCTGGAAGACGGACGCTCCATTTTCGATACGCCGGGCATTATCAACCGCGATCAGATCGGGCACATGATTTCTCCATCCGATCTGAGGAAAATCACGCCGAAAAGCCGGATCAACTCCAAGGTGTACCAGCTTGAAGATGGGCAAACCTTGTTCCTGGGCGGACTTGCCCGCATTGACTTTGTACGCGGACCGAAGCAGCCGTTTGTCGTCTATGTCGACAACGACCTGTACATTCACCGCACGAAGCTGGAAAAGGCGGACGAGGTGCTGCAAAAGCATCACGGCACATTGCTCGTGCCCCCTACCGGGGAGGAAGCGGCCAAAGCATTGCCGCCGTTTGTGAAGCATTCGTTCAAGGTCAAGCAGTCGCAAATCCCTACGGATATCGTCATTTCCGGCTTGGGCTGGGTGACGATTCAAGGCAAGTACGAAGCGAACGTCGTCGTTCACGCGCCAAAAGGGGTAAGCGTGGGCATACGCAGAGGTTTGATCTAGCCTTTTGCCAGCGACGCGCATGATGGCGTCTTTTGCTTTGCGCCATATGCTAGAGAGAGAAGCTACGGGGGAGGAAAAGCTCCATGATTACAAGCAAAACACAGTTGGTCGGCCTGTTTGGACATCCGGTATCCCATTCGCAGTCTCCGATGATGCACAATGCTGCTTTTGCTGAGACCGGACTCGACTTTGCCTACTCGGCTTTCGACGTCGAACCGGAAGCGCTGGAGGACGCGGTAGCGGGGATTCGCGCATTGGGCCTTCGCGGGATTAACGTCACGATCCCGCACAAGGTCGCGATCATGCCGATGCTCGATGAAATTGATCCGCTGGCGAAGCGAATCGGCGCCGTCAATACCGTGGTGAGCAAAGATGGCAGGCTGATCGGCTACAATACAGATGGCATGGGCTACGTCCGCTCCCTTGTGGAAGAGACGGGAATCGTGCTGGACAAGCAAATTGTCACCATGATGGGCGCGGGCGGTGCTGCCCGTGCCGTTGCGTTTACGCTCGCCGAAAAAGGCGTAAAGGAAATCCGCATCATCAATCGCTCGCGGGAAAGAGCCGCCGTGCTGGCCGAGCATGTAGGCACGATCGTTCCGACGCGAATCGTCGAGCAGGGCGAAGGCAAAGACGCGATCGCGGACTCTTCGCTTTTGATTAATACGACGTCCATCGGAATGCTGCCAAACGTGCAGGACACCCCGGTGCCAGCAGACTGGCTTCACTCCGGGCTGATTGTCAGCGACCTGATTTACAACCCGCTGGAGACAAGACTGCTCCGCGAAGCGCAGGCGATCGGCGCGACTGTTCACTCCGGCGTCGGCATGTTTGTGAACCAGGGCGCCCTTGCTTTTGAGCTGTGGACGGGAACCGACGCACCGACGGAAGTCATGCGCGAAGTCGTCTTGCAGCAACTGACGAAAACAACCTGATCGAACATGATTGCAGGAACTAAAGGAGGCATGCCGATGTTGACCGGCAAGCAAAAGCGCTTTTTGCGCGCAGAAGCTCATCATCTCACCCCGATTTTCCAGGTAGGAAAAGGCGGCGTTAACGAAAATATGATTACCCAGATCAAGGAAGCGCTGGAAGTGCGCGAGCTGATTAAAGTCGCGATTTTGCAAAACAACAGCGACGACAAGCATGAAGTAGCAGAAGAACTGGCAGCAGGTGCGGGTGCCGAGCTGGTGCAACTGATTGGCCATACGGTTGTCTTGTACAAAGAGTCCCGGGAGCACAAGACGATCAAGCTGCCGTAAGTGATCGAACACCATGAAGGACGCACGAAAAAAAGTCGGGATCATGGGCGGCACGTTTGATCCCATCCATTGCGGCCACTTGCTGGCGGCTGAACAGGCCAGAGAGCAGGCTGGACTTGACGAGGTCTGGTTTATGCCATCGCACATTCCGCCGCACAAGAGCAGGGAGGGGCTGACAGAGGCGCATCATCGCCTGCAAATGGTTCAGCTCGCCATAGCCGATCACGAGTCGTTTCGCGTGACGGATATCGAACTGGCCCGAAAAGGCCCCTCTTACACGTACGATACGATGGTTCTGCTCACGCAGCAGTTTCCTGATTGTCAGTTTTCTTTTATTATTGGGGGAGACATGGTAAAAATCTTGCCCAAATGGTACCAGTTCCAACAGTTGATCCGCATGGTACGCTTTATAGGTCTGGCGCGACCGGGCACGGAGCTGGAGCGGGAGGCGTGCGAGTACGTCACCTTCGTGGAGATGCCGGTCTGGGACATCTCTTCCACGTTAATCCGGGAAAAGGCGGCGGCGGGCAAAAGCATCCGCTATCTGGTACCTGATGCTGTGGAGCGTTATATAAAGGAGAACCGATTCTATGAAACTCTTGTCTAATCGGGAGGAACTGCTTGCGCGCATCCGGGCGCAAATGCACGAGAAGCGCTACAAGCATACTTTGGGGGTCGCCCAGTCTGCCCGCGAGCTTGCACAGCGATACGGCGCTGACCCTGACAAAGCCGAGCTTGCCGGACTTTTGCACGACTACTGCAAATGCTGGCCCGTGGAGAAAATGTTCGAAATTCTCGTTCGCCACGATATGCCGACAGAGCTGTTGGAAGGGGAAAAAGAGCTGTGGCACGCTTTTGCCGGGGCAATCGTCATTCAGAACGACCTGGGAGTGACGGACCCGGATATTTTGCAAGCCGTTCGCTACCATACGACCGGGCGAGCCGGGATGTCCCTGTTAGAAAAAGTGGTTTGTGTGGCAGACTATATAGAACCGAACCGGAATTTTCCTGGCGTGGAGCAGATTCGCACGCTGGCCGAGAAAGACCTTGATGCCGCCCTGGCTCTCGCTTTGGGAGGCACGATCCAGTTTTTGATAGAAAAGCAGAAGACGGTCTATCCGCTGACGCTTACCGCTTATAACGATCTGGTATCCCGCAAAGGGAAAGAAGGAGGGCTTTGATGGTTAAAACAGTAGAAGAGTTGGCTCGCTTGGTAGTGAAGGCAGCAGAAGACAAAAAGGCAGAAAATCTGAAGGTGCTGGACATCAGCAAGCTTTCGGTGATTGCAGACTACTTCATGATCTGCCACGGAAACAACGAGCGTCAGGTGCAGGCGATCGTGCGCGAAATTCGCGATCAAGCCCACAAAAACGGTTTTGACGTTCGCGGCATTGAAGGCGCGGATGAGGGACGCTGGGTGCTCGTCGACCTCGGCGATATCGTGATTCACGTCTTCCACCGCGAAGATCGCGAGTTTTACAATCTGGAGCGACTGTGGAAGGATGCAGAAGAAGTGTCCTTCGCTGCGCAAGGGTAAAAACGGATGGCGTACGCACACATGGCCGCAGTTTACGACAGGCTGATGGCGGACACCCCCTACGATCAATGGCTGGACTGGGTCGAGCGCACCTGGCAAAAGGGAGAGGCCCCAAAACGAGTCATTGATCTGGGCTGCGGGACGGGATCGATTGCGATTCCGCTGGCCAAGCGCGGCTATCGGGTCACGGGCGTCGATCTGTCCGCCGAGATGCTGGCGATTGCCTACGACAAAATGCGGCAGGAGCAAGTAGAGGTGGCGTGGGTCGAGCAGGATATGCGCGAGCTTTCCTTGCCGGAGGCGGACGCGGTCATTTCCTTGTGCGACTCTCTCAGCTACCTGACAGAAGAAGCGGACGTGCAGGAGACGTTTCGGCGCGTCTTCGCTCACCTTGCTCCCGGGGGAAGCTTTTTGTTCGATGTGCACAGCCCGTACAAAATGCTGCATATTTTCGGCGACGAGACATTCACCTACGTCGACGATGAGGTTTCGTACATTTGGCAATGTTTTTGCGATCCGCTGCGCCTGGAGGTAGAGCACCAGCTCACCTTTTTCGTCCGCCAGCCAAACGGCTTGTACGAGCGGCTGGAGGAGGAGCATTGGCAAAGAGCCTACCAGCCGGTCCAACTGATGCGCTGGCTGGCCGACGCGGGCTTCACGGACATCGTCATTACGGCAGACTATTCGGATTTGCCGCCGCAGGAAGCGAGCGAACGCTTATTTTTTGCCGCTCGCAAGCCGTAGGGTTTGACACGGTTGGTTTATATTGACTATAATGGCGTTATAACTACAAATTTCGACGCGTTTAAGAGGAATAGTAGGAATATGCCCCGCGCATACAGAGAGTTGACGGCAGGTGCAAGTCAACCCGGGACTATCTGAACTCGCCTCCCAGCACTTGCCCCGAAGGCCATGTGTACATGGTTGCGTAAGGGCAGGCGGCTCATCCCCGTTACGGATTTCAAGTGGGTGAATGCTTTTTCATTCGCCAATCTGGGTGGTACCGCGGGAATATAAACAAACCTCTCGTCCCTTTCGTAGAACGACTGGGGACGTGGGGTTTTCTTTATACTGGACCGGAATGTACAGATTCTTATCCGGTATAAGTGCAACGAAGGCTACGCCAATGGCTCGGTGTAGCCGAGTTTTCATTTTTTACCTATTTCAAGATGGGAGTGCTCTACCATGGTTTTCAGTCATCGTGATGTTGAAAAAAAGTGGCAACAATACTGGGAGCAAAACAAGACCTTCAAAACTTCTGAGGACCCGAACAAGAAAAAGTTTTACGCACTCGATATGTTCCCGTATCCATCTGGTGCCGGGCTGCACGTCGGACACCCGGAAGGCTATACGGCTACCGATATTTTGTCCCGCATGAAGCGGATGCAAGGCTACAACGTGCTCCATCCAATGGGCTGGGATGCGTTTGGCTTGCCAGCCGAGCAGTACGCGCTCGATACGGGGAATGACCCTGCGGAGTTCACAGAAAAAAACATCAACACGTTCCGCCGCCAAATCAAGTCGCTCGGCTTCTCCTACGACTGGGACAGAGAGATCAACACGACCGATCCGCACTACTACAAATGGACCCAGTGGATTTTTACGAAGCTGTATGAGCACGGCCTGGCCTACGTTGACGAAGTAGCCGTGAACTGGTGCCCGGCGCTGGGAACCGTTCTGGCCAACGAAGAAGTCATTGACGGCAAAAGCGAGCGCGGCGGCCATCCGGTCGAACGCCGCCCGATGAAACAATGGGTATTGAAAATTACCGCGTATGCGGAAAGACTGCTCGAAGACCTGGAAGAGCTGGACTGGCCGGAGAGCATCAAGGAAATGCAGCGCAACTGGATCGGCCGTTCCGAAGGGGCAGAGGTTACGTTTGCCATTGAGGGACACGACCAGACCTTTACTGTCTTCACGACCCGCCCGGATACGCTCTACGGCGCCACCTACACGGTACTCGCTCCCGAGCACAAGCTGGTGGAACAGATTACGACGCCAGAGCAGAGAGCAGCGGTAGAAGCTTACCTGGAGCAGACGAAGCACAAAAGCGATCTGGAGCGTACCGACCTGGCGAAAGAAAAGACAGGGGTATTCACAGGCGCCTATGCGATCAACCCGGTTAACGGCGAACGTCTGCCGATCTGGATTGCCGATTACGTGCTGATTAGCTACGGAACAGGCTCGATCATGGCTGTACCGGCGCACGATGAGCGCGACTACGAGTTCGCCAAGACGTTTGATCTGCCAATCAAAGCGGTCATCGCAGGCGGAGACATTTCCAAGGAAGCGTACACAGGCGACGGAGAACACATCAACTCCGGCATGCTCGATGGCCTGAACAAAGAACAGGCGATCAACAAAATGATCGAATGGCTGGAGAAAGAAGGCAAAGGCAGCCGCAAAGTGACCTACCGTCTGCGCGACTGGCTGTTCAGCCGTCAACGCTACTGGGGCGAGCCAATTCCAATCCTGCATCTGGAAGACGGCACAATGAAAACTGTGCCAGAATCCGAATTGCCGATCATGCTGCCTAAAACAAAAGAAATCAAGCCGTCCGGCACAGGCGAATCGCCGCTCGCCAACATCACCGACTGGCTGAACACCGTCGATCCGGAAACCGGCAAGAAAGCGCGCCGCGAGACGAACACCATGCCGCAATGGGCGGGCAGTTGCTGGTACTTCCTGCGCTTTATCGACCCGCACAACGACAAAGCTTTGGCCGATCCGGAAAAGCTGAAACAATGGCTGCCAGTCGACATCTACATCGGCGGTGCAGAGCACGCTGTATTGCACTTGCTCTACTCCCGCTTCTGGCACAAATTCCTGTACGACATCGGCGTCGTGCCAACCAAGGAGCCATTCCAGAAGCTGTTTAACCAAGGCATGATCCTCGGTGAAAACAACGAAAAAATGAGCAAGTCCAAAGGCAACGTCGTCAACCCGGACGATATCGTCAACAGCCATGGTGCCGACACGCTCCGCCTGTACGAAATGTTCATGGGGCCGCTGGATGCATCCATCGCCTGGTCGACAAAAGGTCTCGATGGCGCGCGCCGCTTCCTGGACCGCGTGTACCGCCTGTTCGTTCAAGACAACGGCGAGCTGAACCCGAAAATCGTCGATACGAACAAACCGACCAGCATGGAGCGCGTCTACCATCAAACCGTGAAAAAAGTGACGGAAGACTACGAGGGCCTGCGCTTCAATACAGGGATCTCCCAGTTGATGGTATTCGTCAACGAAGCGTACAAAGCAGACGTCCTGCCGAAAAAATACATGGAAGACTTCGTGAAAATGCTGTCCCCGATCGCCCCGCACTTGGGCGAGGAACTGTGGGAAAAACTCGGCCACAACGATACAATCGCTTACGAGCCATGGCCAACCTACGACGAGTCGAAGCTGGTCGAGGACGAAGTGGAAATCGTCATCCAGATCAACGGCAAAAACAAGGAAAAAATGCTCATTGCCTCCGACTCGACCAAGGAACAAATGGAGGAGCTGGCACTCAGCAACGAGCTGATTAAGGAACTGATCGAAGGCAAGACAATCGTCAAAATCATCGCCGTGCCTGGCAAGCTGGTTAATATTGTGGTTCGTTAGTCGGATTAGACGCAAGATCCAGAAGGCGGGCCAGATAAACGACTCGCTAGTCGCACGAAAAGCGTCTATCGCTCACCGTCGGCTTGTCATCCTCTCGTGATGGCAAGCGGGTGAGAGGTGAAAGGAAAAAGGAGTGGAGCCTGTTTGAATAACAGGTTTCCGCTCCTTTTTTCGTACTGCCAGTTTTCTGATACTGACAGCGTGCTTGTCGTCGCTCTGCAAGGCTCGCAACTGCAAGCAACCCACGCTCTCGCAGCTACTGCGGCTGTTCGTTCAAATAACGGTCGAGCAGTTCCTGATCCTCGGCGAACTTCGCGCGCGTGCGCCGGAATACCTCTGCAAAAATGCCGGGCAGCTTGCTTTGCAAAGGAATCAGCCCTTCGCCGGTGATTCCTCCGGGGACGCAGACGCGCTGCTGCAAGGAAGGGAGCGTGAATTTTTCTTCGCGCAACAGATCGGCCACTCCGATCAGCATCTGCGAGGTCAAATAAGTAGCGGCTTCTGTCGAGATGCCTGTCTCTTCGACGGCATCCTGAATCATCTGCTGCAAAATATAGCTCAAAAAGGCAGGGCCGCAACTGGCGATGTCGGAAGTGATTCGCAAGAAAGGCGCGGTGATCTCGACAGGCGTGCTGATGTGGGCAAACAGGTTGCGAATATAATGGCGCTGCTCTTCGTCGACGCGCGCACCGAATTCGCACAGGCTCGCGCCGCTCTGCGCCGCGTTGGTAATGCTCGGAACGACCCGGGCGATGGCGCAAGGTACTTTTGACTCAAGATGCTCCAGCTTGATCGGACTGGTGATCGTGACGATAAGCTGTTCCGCCGTCAGGACAGGGGCGAGTTGCTCGAGCAGCACGCTGTACTCCAGCGGCTTGACGCACAGCAGGATCATGTCGGCTTCTCTGGCCAAATCCACATTGCTATGGGCGACCGCCAGCCCGCCAAGCCGCTTAGCGAGCTGTTCGGCTTTTTCGATCGTGCGGTTGCTGATGGTGATCTGGCTGGGAGACAGCGCTTTGGCGGACAGCAATGCTTCAATCAAGATACTGCCCATGCTGCCCGTACCAATGAACCCGATTTTATCCATGGGCATACCTCCCTCCGATATTCTTTCCCCATTCTATGTGAGAAGATCGGCAATCATGACCGGACAGTGCTTTATTGCGCAACGATCTGGTCTTTGATCCGCTCGAACATCTTTGCCCCGATCCCAGAAACCTTTTTCAATTCGTCGGCGGAACGGAAGCGGCCGACTTGCGAACGGTAGTCCAAAATCGCTTTTGCTCGCGCCTCCCCGATTCCTGGCAAGCTCATCAGTTCCTCGACGGTCGCTGTGTTGAGATTGAGCAGCTTGGCTTTTGGCACAGCGCCGCCAGTCCCCGCAGCACGGGTCACGCTCGCGGGCACTGGCGAAAGGGGAGGCGCGCCAACTGCCGATCCAGGCCCGCCAGTCGCGCTGCCTTTTGCCGGAACCAAAAGCGCAGTCCCATCTGCCAACGGCTCAGCCAGATTGATTTGATCGAGGTCCGCTTCGGGCAGGGCGCCGCCAGCCTGTTCGATCGCGTCCGCTACGCGCATGCCCGGCGTGAAGCGGTACAGTCCCGGCTGTTTCACCTTGCCCTTTACGTCGACGTAGAGAGGCGGAGGGGCGGGCTTTCGTTCGACTGCGGCTTCCGCTTCGCTGCGGGCGTGCGCATCAGATGGTTGGTCAAGGACAGGCTCCCGTTTCTGTAGGGCAGTTTCCGGCTGCCCGACGCGCTCCCTTTCCGCATAGGCAGAGGAAACGAGCGGTACACCGACGGTCTCTGCCCGCTGCTCCCCCTGGTAGAGCCAAAAGCTGACGGCCACAAACAAGGTCGCCGCCACGATCAGGACCAGGCGTCGATGACGTTCCCACCAATCCAACAGCATAGCAAAAGACCCTCCCTTACCTCGCGTCTGCTTGTGAAATAGAGTAATAGCATTCTCTAGTCACAATCTACGAAAAGTAAAAGAGGGTCTGCAAATATTTTTGCGTAGGCACGCTACCGGCTTTTAGCCGATATGCTGCAGCGAATTTTTCTTGCGGCGAATGTCTACATTCGGGCTGACGTACGGATCGAACGTATATTTTTGCTCGATAAAGATTTGGTGCCACAGCATGAAAACGAGGATCGTCCAGATTTTGCGACTATAGTCGGCATTTCCTTCACGGTGTTCGTCGAGCATGTAGAGCACGTAGGCCTTATTAATCAAATTGTCTACCTTCGATTCGAAAATGATCTCTTTTGCCCATTTGTAAAATTCGTTTTTCAGCCAATGGCGAGTCGGAACCGGGAAGCCAAGCTTCTTCTTCGACTTGATTTCCGGCGGCAGGAAGTCTTTCATCGCTTCGCGCAGCACGTGCTTGGTCGTGCCGTTGGCGATCTTGTACTTCGTCGGAATGGTAGCGGCGAACTCGAACACTTTCAGGTCGATGAAAGGAACGCGCAGCTCCAATGAGTTTGCCATCGTCATTTTGTCGGCTTTCATCAAAATGTTTCCGCGCAGCCAGGTGTGAATGTCCAAATACTGCATCTTGGTCACGTCATCGTACTGGGAAGCGCGCTTGTAAATCTCTTCTGTGATCGTAAACGGCGAGACGTACGATTCGGAACGGGCGATGTCGTCCATCACGACGCGTCTTTTCATCTCTTCGCTGAAGATCAGGGCGTTGCCGAAAAAGCGCTGTTCCACCGTCTTCGAGCCGCGGATGAGGAAGTTTTTCCCTTTTACCTGATCGGGCAGGCGCTGTGCCATGTAACCGATCGACTGGCGCATCCAGCCAGGCATGCCGGAAAACATCTTGAGCGAGCTAGGCTCCCGGTAAATGTTGTACCCGCCGAAAAACTCATCGGCGCCTTCGCCGGACAAGACGACGGTGACGTGCTCGCTCGCCATTTGCGCGACGAAGTAGAGCAGGATGGCGGAAGGGTCCGCTACCGGTTCGTCCTGGTGCCAGATGAGGCGTGGCAGTTCATCCATGTACTGCTGGGCGTTGACGACCCGCTCGAAGTGCTCGGTGCCCAAAAAGGCAGCCGTCCGCTTCGCGAAGTCCAGCTCGCTGTAACCAGGAATGTCCGAGCCGACGGAAAAAGTTTTCACAGGCTCAAAGGTGCGCAGCATGGCGACGATGCTGCTGGAATCGACGCCGCTGGAAAGGAAAGCGCCGCGCGGAACCTCGCTGATCCGGTGCTTGTCGATGGATTCCAGCATCACGCTGCGAGTCCCTTCCACGAAGTACGAGAACGGCTTGCTCTCGTCTGGCTTGAACTCCACGTCCCAGTAACGCTCCAGCTTGATCTGGTCGTTCTCGATGATGAACGAGTGGGCTGGCGGGATGCGGAATATGCCCTGATACATCGTTTCGGGATCAGGAACGTATTGGAAAGTCAAATAGTGGTAAAAGCCGTTGTGGTTCACCTCGCGCGTAAAGCCGGGTAGCTCCAGCAGGCTTTTGATCTCGCTGGCGACGCCGATGGAATCATTCGTTTCCACATAGTAGAGCGGCTTGATCCCAAAATGGTCGCGCGCGCCAAACAGCCGTTTTTTGCGCGAGTCGTAAATGGTAAAGCCGAACATCCCGCGCAAGTGCTTGGGCGCGTCCGTCCCTACCTCTTCATAGAGGTGAAGGATGGTTTCAATATCAGAATCGGTATGGAATACGTGACCGGCGTCCTTTAACCATTGCTGCAATTCCTTGTAGTTGTAAATTTCTCCGTTGCCAATAATCCAGATGTCACGCGTTTCGTTAAACAGCGGTTGATGCCCGCCTTCCACGTCGATGATGCTTAAACGACGAAAGCCCAGGGCGATGTTGTCTTCGAGATGAAAACCATCGTCATCTGGACCACGGTGCAGGATGACACCAGTCATCGCGCTGATCGCTTCTTGTCTAACTGGCATTTGCCGCTTGTTGTAGAGTGTTACGATTCCACACATATGAAATGACTCTTCCTCTCACTGGATTGCTCCTGCTAACTCTATCACGTATCGCAAGTTGGCGCAATCTCTTCTGGATGCCCGGTCCTGTGCGCAAAACGGTTGCACAGCCAGGGGGAAAAAGGACCCTCGTCTCTTCTATTTTTGTCCGCCTGTCAGGGGATATACTCTCCGCAGGAAAAGAACAGTTCGACAAATGGACGGAGGGGGAGACGATGTCACTTTGGAATGCGAGCTTGGCCGTGATGAGCGGCTTGCTCCTGTCGGCGTATGCGCATCCCGTCTGGCTGCTCGGAGCGGCCGGGGCGTGGGCGGCAGCGGCTGCGTTTGTTCCGCGCGCCTATCGAGGCCGCCTCGCTGTTTACTCCTTCCTCTCTATTCTAGCAGGTCTCTATTTTTATGGGTACGAGATTCTCCAGCAGTCGGAAATGAAACCGTTGGCGGCACAGGAGCGAACCGTATGGGTGCGCGGAGAAATCGCTTCTGGCGTCAAACGGGACGGCGATGTCGCCCGCTTCTTTGCGGATGTGGGCCAGTGGCGCGAAGAGGGCGAAAGCTGGCAGCAGCTTGGCCTAAACGAAACGATCGTTCTGCGCGTCAAATTGAGTGCAGCGGAGGAAGCGGCAGCAGTCGAGAAGTGGCGCACAGGCAGCGAGCTTGTGGCACTTGCCCGGCTCGGACTGCCGCAAGGAGCGCGCAACCCGCACGCCTTTGACTATGCGCGCTACCTGCACTGGCAAGGGGTACACGTCGTGGCGGAGACAGCCTTCCGGGACGCGAGGGTAGAGGCGGCAGCGAGCATTCAAGGGAGTTTTCAGGAGTGGCAAAAGGCGGGGGCCGAGCGGATCGAAAGCTTGTTTGCCGATCGGGAAACAGCCGGTTATATGAAGTCATTGCTGCTGGGGCTTGGCCAAGACGTGACGCCTGAGCTGGAATCGATGTACGCCAATTTGGGACTCAGCCACGTTCTCGCGATTTCCGGCTTGCATGTGACGCTGGTCACCTCGATGTTCATGTGGTGTCTGGACAGGCTGGGAGTAAGCCGCAGGTGGGGGCTTTTTGCGACTGTTTCTTTGCTCGTCGGATATGTCCTGCTGGTCGGGGCGAGCGCATCGGCTGTCCGCTCCGGCTTGATGGGCGGTGTCGGGCTTGTTTGCCAGGTGGCAGGAAAAAGGCTGGATGGAAAAGAAGTTTGGGCAGGTGCCTTGCTGGTCATGCTTGCGGTAAATCCGTACCAGTTGTGGCATGTCGGGTTTCAACTGTCTTTTGCGGTCACGCTGGGGCTTATTCTGTTTGTCCCGTACAGCCTGCACGTGTTTGAGCGGGTACCTGTCTGGATCAGGACGCTCGTTGCGGTCACGTTTTCCGCCCAACTCGTCTCTTTTCCGTTTCTCATCTATCACTTTCATCAGTTTTCGCCGCTGTCCTGGCTGGTCAACCTCCTGGCTACACCTGTGCTTTCCTTGCTCGTCCTGCCGCTCGGCTACATCGCGATCGTGCTTGCTCTCGTCCATCCGGCGCTTGCGGCCGTTCCTGTCTGGCTTACGACCCGCCTGCTCGGCTGGATTCACGAGCCGCTGTACGCACTGGATCAACAGGTGATTCCATTTACCTACTGGCCGCATCCAAAGTGGTGGTGGCTACTTCTGTACGCCTGTTTTCTCGGGATGCTGCCCATATTATGGAATCGCGGCTACCACCGCAAACAAGACGTTGCGCTTTGTTTGGCCTTATTTCTCGGGCTTTTGGTCGCGGCACGCCAGCCGCTTGCAGGCAGCGATGAAGTGCGGATTACCTTCCTCGATGTCGGGCAAGGGGATTCCATCGTTGTCGAAATTGGCACCGAGAAGGTATACTTAATGGATGCAGGTGGGACAATGCGCCATCCGGCAGCGGAACCGTGGATGGAGAAGCGCGACCCTTTTGAAGTAGGCAAGGACGTCGTTCTCCCGTTTCTCATGGCGCGTGGGATCGAAAAAATTGATCGTGCCATCATGACGCATGGCGACCTGGACCACATTGGAGGAATGGAAGCGCTGGTTTCCCGCTTTTCTTTCGGGGAGGTACTGGTGAACGGACAAGTGCCTGAAGCAAAGGAAGCACAGATTCGCGAGCTTTTTCGCGAAAGAGGCGTCCCGATCACGACTGGCACTCCCGGTCAGGTATGGTCAGATGGACCGGAAATCGAATGGAAATGGCTTCATCCTGGAGAAACGACACTCCGCGGCAACGACGCCTCCGTCGTTCTTCAGCTTACCGCATACAACAAAACGGTTTTGTTTACAGGCGACATCGAACGAAGCGGAGAAGCAGTGCTCGTCCAAAACGGCCTGTCACCCGTAGATGTATTGAAGGTCGCCCACCACGGCAGCAATACTTCAAGTACCGAGGAGCTGCTGGCGGCGACGGCTCCCAAAGCAGCGGTCATTTCGGCAGGGGTGAACAATCGGTATGGACATCCTGCCGTCCAGGTGCTGCAGCGTTTGGGGAAATACGGCACCACGATTTACCGGACAGATCGGCACGGTGCGATTACGTTGATTATCTCGCCTGCCGGACTGTCTTGGAATACCCAACAATTGGATACATAATATGGTTGCAACCTTTTTCATGAGCGACCCGTCTGTAGGGGGGAGAGGAGATTATGCAGGAAGCAGAACTGATCAGGCTGGCGCAATCCGGGGATCATGATGCGCTTGTCGAGCTGCTTCGATCCGTTGAGACCTCCGTTTACCGAAGCGCTTATTATATTCTGGGAAATGAACAGGACGCGCTCGATGCTGCTCAGGAAGTGCTTATTCGCATTTATCGCAAGTTGGACACCTATCAGGAAAAGGCAAAGTTTTCCACCTGGGTGCAACGCATTGTCAGCAATGTCTGTATGGATAAATTTCGCGCGAAGAAGGAAACGGTCTCAATCGACGAGCATGAGCTGATAATACCTGATCGAAACAACGTAGAAGATGAGATCCTTCTCACCGGGCTGTCAAATGACATCCAGGAAGCCATCGGGAAGCTGCCCAAGCAGTACCGGATGGTTGTAGTACTCCGCTACCTGGAGGATTTATCCTATCAGGAAATAGCGGAAGCGTTGGATTTGCCGCTTAACACGGTCAAGTCGTATTTGTTTCGGGCTAGGCAACAGTTGCAAGAACTGTTGTACGACTACCAGAAAGGGGGAATCGGTTGATGACTAACGAAGAGATTTGGGAATGCATGCAGAGGGATCTGGATGGGGACTTGTCCGAACAAGAGCAGCAAGTGCTGTACACCCTTATTCAAAAAGATGCTGACCTGCAACTTATGTACAACCGTTTGAAAACTGTGTCGCAAAAACTAGAGCAGTTGCCCCCTGTCGTACCCTCATTCAGCATTGTAGATTCGATTTTGCCACAGTTGGAATCAGCGGCAGCAAAGCCGGTAGCTGTGAAATCTGCAACGATTGAGGAATCCTTGCCTACTCTTGAAGTTAAGCGCAAGTCGTCTTCGCTGTCGGAATCGAAAAAATGGAAGCGAATGAAAGTATGGCTCGCCGGACTTGGCAGCACGGCTGTTGCAGCCTGTCTGCTGATCGGCATGCTGTTCACAGGCGGCGACGGGAAGCATCCGGAGCCAGATCCGTTAAGCCAAGGTACAGACAGTGCTCCAGCCCCCGTCGTGGAGGACAAAACGGTGGTGTACGGACCAGAAGCTCCTACTCCAAGCACTAATCCATCTCCATCGAATAAAAAGGAAGTGGGGAAGAAGTCCGAGGAAACTCCGCCTAAGAAAAAAACGTCCAAGCCGCCTGCGCAAACCGATCAAAAGCCACCGGTCAAGCCGCCTGCCCAAAACACGACTCCGCCAGCTTCGAAGCCCGCAGTTGCTCCAAAGCCTGTAGTGACAGAGGATAAGCCGCCGTCATTTCCGATCGGACTGGAAGAGAAAACGGACGAAGATGACAACAAACATGCGCCTGATAAAGCAGACAGGGATGAAGACGAGGAGAAAGACAGCAAACAAGACAAAAAGAAGGAGCAGGAAAACCAGCAAGAGAATGATGAATAATCATCCAGCTTTTTTCCTGTTTCAGGGCAAACGTGTTTTTCAAATGTGGACTGGCACCACTAAGGGGGTTCTTGCGTAAAGTACATTATCAAGCACCCCCTGCTTACCGTTTGGGGAGGAGGAATCCCGGGGCTTTTCCCTAAACGTTTACATAGAGGTGCCAACGGATGGAAAAACCGCTACCTGTTCAATCGGTAGCGGTTTTTTGGTCGCTGACCAGGCAAAAAGATGGGCAAGTCAAGTTTTCTAATGCTATAATGACGCAGATAAGTTGCAAGGAAAGGGAGAGAAAACGCATGCCACTCCTGTCGGCCATTCGGGAAATCCGGCAAAAGCACTTTTCGCCGCTGTACGTGCTTTTCGGCCCGGAATCGTTTTTAGCCGAAGAATTTTTGTCGCTGGCCAAAAACGAAATGATTGACCCGCAGTTTCGCGATCTCAACATGAGTGTCTACGATTGTACGGAGACGGGACTCGCGGACATATTGCAAGACGCGGAAACTTTGCCGTTTTTGGGAGAGCATCGCCTCGTGATTGCCAAACACGCGTATTTTTTGACGGGGAGCAAGCCGCAGACGAAAGTGGAGAGCGATCCGGATGCGCTGCTTGCCTATTTGCAAAATCCGCCTCCGTACACGACGCTGATTTTACATACAGAAGCCGAAAAGCTGGACGAGCGCAAAAAGCTCGTCAAGACGCTGCAGCAAAAAGCGAAGGTCATTCCGTTTCCGCTGTTAAAGGACGCGGATTTGTACGGCTGGGTAGAGCGGCAGGCAGACAAGTACCAGGCGCGGATCGGGCGCCCGCAGGCGATGAAGCTGGTGGAGCGCGTCGGCCACGAGCTGCGGCTGTTGGACAAGGAAGTGGAGAAGCTCGCTTTGTACGTAGGAGCGGGGGCCAGCATTACGGATGAGGTGATCGAAACGCTCGGCGCACGGACGCTGGAGCAGGATGTTTTCGGGCTGATCGAGCAGGTCGCGTCAGGGAAGTTGGACAGGGCGTTGCGGATGATGTACGACTGCATGAAGACAGGCGAGGAGCCAATCAAGCTGATTGCGCTGTTGGCGAGACAGTTTCGCATGCTGCTGCACGTCAAGCAGCTCTCGCCGCGCGGTTATTCGCAGCAGCAGATGGCAGGCATGATAAAAATGCATCCGTACGCCGTGAAAAAAGCGATGGAGCAGGCGCGCCATTTTTCCGAGGATTCGTTGAAAAGGCTGCTGGGGATTCTGGCAGAAGAAGATTTTCGCATGAAGTCCGGCCAGGTGGACAAGCGTCTTGCGCTGGAGCTGTTTGTGGCGCGGGCCCATGCCGAGCGGCAAGCAACGACGAACTAGCGCCAAACATAAAAAAACCCCATGAACGTGACGTTCGCGGGGTTTTTTCGGTTGGTCTCTTACGCTACAGGAGCGCTCAGAACGTTGAGCTTTTTCATCAAACGAGACTTTTGACGGTTTGCTGCGTTTTTATGAATGAGACCTTTCGAAGCGGCCTTGTCCAGCTTTTTCACAGCCACCAGAAGAGTGGATTTCGCCAATGCTACATCAGAAGCGGCGACAGCTTTCTCAAAGCTCTTGATCGAAGTGCGCAGATCAGACTTTTGAGAAGCACGGTGTGCGCGACGCTTTTCGATTGTTTTGGTGCGTTTAATCGCGGATTTAATGTTTGGCATGTGTGTCACCTCCTTAGACGACCATAGACATACAGTCATACAACAAAGTAATTCTAGCATGGGCAAAGACCATTTGCAAGAAAGGATTCGGAATAAAAATAAAGGATTCAAGCAACCTAGTAGCAGGAAGAAAACGGTCACGACCGTTTTTCTCATCGAGAAGGGAGTCGATGGAACATGGCGCACAACATTGATTTGTCAGGCTACTCGATTCGGACCGATTTGGCCGTAGAGGCGCATGAGCTGGCCCAACAGCAAAACGAAAGCAATATCGAAGGCATTTGGCTGCAAGCTGACGACCGGGAGCCGAACATCAAGGTGACGAGACTGCACGTACAGACGGAAGAGGCAGGCAAGCAAATCGGCAAGCTGCCGGGACGCTACCTGACGATAGAAGTACCCAAGCTGCGCGAAAACGATACTTCTATAGAAGAACAAGTCGCAAAGCGGTTCGCTGTGGAATTTGCCGCTTTTCTGGAGCAAATGGGAATCACGAAAGACCAAAAGGCGCTGATCGTGGGGCTTGGCAACTGGAACGTGACCCCGGACGCGCTCGGGCCGATGGTGGTGGAAAACTTGCTGATTACGCGCCACCTGTACAAGCTGGCCCCGGAAACGGTCGGGGAAGGCTATCGCGAGGTCAGTGCCATCTCGCCGGGCGTGTTGGGCATTACCGGGATTGAGACGAGCGAAATTGTTTTCGGCGTCGTGGAAAAAAGCAAGCCAGACTTCGTCATCTGCATCGACGCTCTCGCCTCCCGCGCTCTGCACCGCGTCAATACGACGATCCAAATATCGGACACAGGCATTCATCCCGGATCCGGGGTAGGGAACAAGCGCAAGGCGATCGACCAGGCGACGCTCGGGATTCCGGTGATCGCAGTCGGCGTGCCGACCGTCGTTTTTGCCTCCACGATCGTCAATGACGCGATTACGTATTTGCTGGGGCATTTTGGGCAGTCCATGGTGGAGAGCAAGCGGGCGTTCAACAAGTTGGCGCTGAGCACGGTGCCGGAGCGTAGCGAGCCGTACACCGAGGATGATTTGCCTGACATGGAATCGCGCAAAACGTTTATGGGGCTGGTAGGCTCGCTGCCGGAAGAGGAAAAGCGGCAACTGATCCACGAGGTGCTCCGGCCGCTTGGACAAGATTTGGTCGTCACGCCAAAAGAGGTGGACGACTTCATCGAAGGCGTAGCCAACGTGATCGCAACCGGGCTGAACCGCTCGCTGCATCAGGCCGTGGACGGGGACAACAGCGCCGCCTACACGCACTAGCCAAGGAGCTTGCGCGCAAAGCGCTAGATTGTGAGAGAACAGCTAGAAAAGGGTTCTATCGTCTCTATGAGGCTCATAGGCTAAAGCATAGACAAGCGTGAGAGAGAGCGTCGCGCTTCGTCCACGCAACAGCCAGAGGAGTGAGACAGATGGCGACCCTAATCCAACGCCAATTCGCAGTTCTTTCATTCATAACCGCGTTTTTGTTCGTCATGACGGGTGTGTTGTCGCTGGGAGGAAATCGCGTCGCGATCACCTCCTCCGCCATCCAGCAGGCGGCGTCGCATATATCGAGTCTGGCGATTTTGAACTGGATGGGGCAGGAGATTCCGGCTCTCTCCGCTACGGTGCAGGCTTCGTCCGATGCCAGGTCCAATAGCGTGACGGGCTTTCTTTTTCAACTGGCGACCAATATTCAGCCAGGCGATTTGCGCAGCCTGCTCGGCAGAGAGCTGCCGGGGATGGTGACGACGGAGGATGCGCGGTTTGTCGTCCAGGGAAAAGGAGCTACGCTCGCTGACTTTTACGTCGAGTATCCCGCCCATCCGAAGCAGGTGGCAGATACGTCCCAGCTCGTGCCCGTCGTGGAGCCGCAAGAGCAGGCGGCGGCAAAGCCCGCAGAGGAAAAGCCCGCTCCTGTGGCAAAGCCAGCCACGACGAACGGCAAAAAAGTCGTCTTCGTCTACAATTCGCACAACCGCGAATCGTGGTTTAGTGAAACAAAGCCGGTCGGCACTTCTGTCGATCATCCGACCCGAAACATCTCCCTCGTCAGCCAACATCTGAGCGAGGCGCTGAACGAGCGGGGAATCGGTGCGGATGTAAGCAAGGATGACATTTACCAGCAGCTTCTGAACAAAAAGATGGATTACGCGCTGTCGTACGCCCAATCGTTGCAAGTAGTGAAAGCCGCTGTCGAAAAAAATCGGGAGCTGCACTACTTCTTCGACCTGCACCGCGATACGGCTCCGCGTGATCGCACGACCGTGACGATCAAAGGAAAAACGTACGCACGCGTCATGTTCGTCATTGGCAAGCGGAACAAAAGCCACGAGAAAAACGAGGCGTTCGCGACCGAACTGCACGAGCTGATGGAAAAGATGTATCCCGAGCTGTCCCGCGGCGTGATGGAAAAAGGGGCAAAAACCGATCATGGCGAGTATAATCAGTCCATCTCTCCGGGAAGCCTGTTAATGGAAATAGGTGGCACGGAGAACACCTTGCAGGAGAGCTTGAATACGGCGGAGGCATTGGCCGATGTCTTTGCCGCTTATTACCTGCAGGCCGAAAAAGTAGGCAAAACAGTAGCGGAAGAGCCTGCGAAGAGGTGATGGGCATGAACGTGACGGTGAAGCTGACAGGTCTGTTAATCATTTTGCTGGTCGGCGTGGTGATTGGTCTGCAAACGGCGGAGCGGGGAATCTCCAAGGTGAGCGGAGTGCCCGAAGAAAAAGCGCAGACCTTTTACATCAAAAAAGTCGATCAAGGTCAGATGGAAATCGCAGTGATGGGCAAGCAGGTGCAGACGGCAGGGCCGGAGAAAATGGTCAACTACGTGAGCCGTGTGGGCTTGACATTGGGCGACAGCATCAAAAATGGAGCGCAAATGTTTGTCGATTGGGTAGGAAGTTTTTTCGAGCCGTAGATTTTGTTTACGCGCAAAAAGAAGGGGTGTACAAATCCTCAGTGACAAAAGACCCGTCAGAGCGGGTCTTTTTTGCGTGTCAGGCGGGCGGGGAACGATTTGCCGCAAACTGTGCAACGCAGATGGCGCCTGCGCTCCGTGCCGCAAGCGAAAATTTTTGAATGAAATTGGGGGAGGAAGGAGGAATATTCGATATAGTCAGCAAAAATATAATAGTTAGAATTTATTGTGTTGCCAAAAAATTGTATTAATGGCATAATGTCTACTGATAGATCTTTTTCTACTGAATATATCGGTAAGAGAGGTGAGCCACGTGTCAGATCCTGTCCTTCAAATCGAAAACCTGCAGACGCACTTTTTCACGGACCGCGGCCAAATCCCTGCCGTTGATGGCGTGACGATCACGGTTAACAAAGGAGAAGTAGTCGGCATCGTAGGCGAGTCAGGCTGCGGGAAAAGCGTTACTTCCTTGTCAGTCATGAAGCTGGTGCCCAATCCACCTGGAAAAATCGTCGGGGGAAAAATCAAGTTCAAAGGGGAAGACCTCGTAACAGCCGATGAAAAGCGGATGAGGGACATACGCGGAAATGAAATCGCGATGATTTTCCAAGAGCCGATGACGTCCCTGAACCCTGTTTTTACGATCGGGAATCAGATCGGCGAAGCGGTTCGCTTACATACGAAAGCCAGTAAAAAAGAGTCGCGGGCTCGCGCGATCGACATGCTGAAAAAAGTAGGGATTCCGCGAGCGGAAGCGATTGTCGATGAATACCCGCACCAGCTTTCCGGCGGGATGCGGCAGCGCGTCATGATCGCCATGGCGATGGCCTGCAATCCGGAGCTGTTGATTGCGGACGAGCCTACGACGGCGCTCGATGTGACCATTCAGGCGCAAATTCTCGATCTGATGCGCCAACTCAACCAGGAGGCGCAGACGGCCATTTTGCTCATCACGCACGATTTGGGCGTGGTCGCGGAGATGTGCCACCGCGTCGTGGTCATGTACGCGGGCAACGTCATCGAAGAGGGAGACGTTCGCACGATCCTGAAAAAGCCCAAGCATCCGTACACAAAAGGATTGCTCAACTCCTTGCCCAAGCTGGAAGAGTCGCAGGAGAGGCTCTACTCCATCCCGGGGAATGTGCCGATTCCCGGCTCGCTTACGGTCGGATGCCGCTTTGCGCCCCGGTGCGATCAGGCGACTGATCTTTGCCGCAGCGAAATGCCGCAGCTAAAAGCAGTAGGGGAAAATCACCTGTCCCGCTGCTGGCTGAGCGAATAACCCGAGAGGAGCATGCCCGTTGACAGAAGAACTACTCGTCGTAAAAAACTTGAAAAAGTACTATCCCATCACTGGTGGCATCCTGGGCGGGGAAGTAGGCGTCGTAAAAGCAGTAGACGATGTTTCGTTTACGGTTAAGCGCGGGGAAACGCTGGGACTGGTCGGAGAGAGCGGCTGTGGCAAGTCGACGACCGGGCGCTCGCTCTTGCGGCTGATCGAGCCGACTGCGGGTGAAGTCACGTTTGACGGTGTGAATGTAACCGCGCTTTCAACGGATGCGATGCGCAAAATGCGCCGCGATATGCAAATTGTTTTCCAAGACCCGTTCGCTTCCCTGAATCCTCGTCACAATATTGAGAAGATTCTGGAAGAACCGCTGATCGTTCACGGGATCGGAACGAGTGCCGAGCGCAAACGAAAAGTGCAGCAAATGCTCGAGGTCGTGGGGCTGAGCAGCTATCACGCCAGGCGTTACCCGCACCAGTTCAGCGGTGGGCAGCGCCAGCGGATCGGGATCGCCCGGGCGCTCATGCTCAATCCGAAGCTGATCGTGGCCGACGAGCCTGTATCTGCGCTCGACGTGTCGATTCAGTCGCAAGTGCTCAACCTCATGCAAGATTTGCAGCGGGATATGGGCCTCACCTACTTGTTTATCGCCCACGACCTGAGTGTCGTGCGGCATATCAGCGACCGGGTGGGCGTGATGTACCTCGGCCGGATCGTGGAGCTGACCACGAGCAACCAGCTTTACACGAATCCGCTTCATCCGTACACAAAAGCTTTGCTGTCTGCCGTGCCGACTCCGGACCCCGACGCTGTGCGGGAGCGGGTGATTTTGCAAGGCGACGTGCCAAGTCCTGCGAATCCTCCCAGCGGCTGTACGTTCCATACGCGCTGTCCGCACGTGACAGAGGAATGCCGCTCTGTTCGTCCCGCTTTTCAGGATGTGGGCGACGGACACTTCGTGGCTTGCCATCTGTACAAGCAGTAAGCCGCACGTAGGATGTCCGCCTGCTGAAAAGGTTGCCTTGTTAAAGGGGGGATGCGAGGCAGGAGCGACATGAATGACCACCTATCCAAGTAACATGTTTTCACTTTAGTAGAGGGGGATGTTTTCATGAAGAAGAGAGTTCTCTCCGCAGCCATGACCAGCCTGTTGGCGCTGGCTATGTTGCTTGCCGGATGCAGCGGTTCTCAGACGACACAGGCGCCGGCAGAACAGCCAAAAACAGAAACTCCGGCGACTTCGGCACCAGAGCCGGCAAAAACGGGACCCAAGCAACTGATCGTCGGCCGCGGCGGCGACACAGTGGGCCTCGACCCGATCGCGCAAACCGACGGCGAATCGTTCAAGGTGACGGAAAACATATTCGATACGCTGGTAGGCTACGCGGAAGAAAGCACAGAAGTAGTGCCTTCCCTTGCTGAAAAGTGGGAAATCTCTCCGGATGGTTTGACGTACACGTTCCATCTGCGCAGCGGCGTGAAGTTCCACGACGGCACGGATTTCAATGCCGAGGCGGTAAAATGGAACTTCGAGCGCTGGAGCGACAAGAACCATCCGCAGCATAACAAGGAAGGCTTCGAATACTACAACGACATGTTCGGCGGCTACAAAGGCGACGAAACACACGTCATCAAGAGTGTAGAAGCGGTAGACGCGCAAACGGTGAAATTCACCCTGAACCGCCCGCTCGCCCCGTTCATTCAAAACCTGGGCATGTCCTGCTTCGCGATTGCATCGCCAAAAGCGGTACAGGAGATGGGCCCTGAGAAGTTCAACGAAAAACCGGTCGGAACAGGACCGTTCAAGTTCGTAGAGTGGAAGCGCAACGACACCATTACGCTGGAGAAAAACCCGGACTATTGGAACGCTGGTTTCCCTAAGCTCGACAAGCTCGTGTTCAAGGTCATTCCTGAAAATACAGCTCGTCTGACAGCGCTCACTTCCGGCGAGATCGACATGATGGACGGTCTGAACCCGGATGACGCGGAAACGGTGAAAGGCAACAGCGATCTGCAACTGATCCTGCGCCCGTCCATGAACATCGGCTTTGTCGGCTTTAACGTAGAGAAAAAGCCGCTGGACAACCCGAAAGTTCGTGAAGCGATCGCGTATGCGGTCAACAAGCCGGCGATCATCGACGCCTTCTTCGCAGGACTGGGACAACCGGCTGTGAACCCGATGCCGCCTTCCATCTGGGGGCACAACAGCAACATCCAAGACCGCGAATTCAACATTGACAAGGCAAAGCAGCTTTTGACAGAAGCAGGCTTCCCGAACGGCTTCAAAATCAAGTTCTGGGCGATGCCGGTTGCTCGTCCGTACATGCCGGATGGCGTGAAAATTGCCGAGGCGATTCAGCAAGACCTGAAAAAGATCGGCGTAGAAGCGGAAATCGTCACCATGGAATGGGCGACGTACCTGGAAAAAACAAAAGCAGGCGAGCAGGAAATGTTCATGCTGGGCTGGACTGGCGACAACGGCGACCCGGACAACTTCCTGGCGACCTTGCTGGATAAAAACAACATCGGCGGAAACAACCGCACGCGCTGGGCAAATGAAGAAGCGCACAAGTTGCTGATGGCTGCCCAGTCTGCGACGACCAAGGAAGAACGCGAGAAGCTGTACCTGCAAGTTCAGGAAATCATCTTCAAGGACGTGCCGATGGTGCCACTGGCGCACTCGACGCCTGCGCTTGCTGCCAAGGCCAACATCATCAACTACAAGCCGCATCCAAAAGGCTCCGAGAGCTTGGAGAAGGTTGACCTCAAGTAAAACTGGATTGATCCGATGAGCAAGCAGGGTAAGAGGAGCGACCCTCTTCTTACCCTTTCTTTCTTGCACGCAGTCATTATTTTTTGGTAAGGAAAGCGAGGAGATGGCATTGCTATCCTACAGCATCCGAAGAATTCTTATGCTCATCCCCGTTCTACTGGGCATGTCCATCGTCGTATTTTCCATCATTCGTGCCATCCCAGGTGATCCGGCTCTGACCATATTGGGAGAGAAAGCAAGTCCGAAAGCGATTGAAGATTTACGGGAAGTTTTAGGCTTGAACAATCCGTGGTACATTCAATATTTTGACTACTTGAAGCAGATTATTACCGGCGACTTGGGCGTTTCCCTGCATTCCGGGGCAAGCATCACGCAAGAAATCGGCCCGTATTTGGCCGCCACCACCGAGCTGACGATTGTCAGCATGCTTTTCGCTGTCATTATCGGAGTGAACGCAGGGATTTTGTCTGCGTGGAAGCAAAACTCCTGGTTTGACTACTGTGCGATGCTGATCGCCTTGATCGGTGTTTCGATGCCAATTTTTTGGCTAGGGTTGATGGAGCAGTGGTTCTTTGCGCAAGAACTGAAATGGCTGCCATCCGTTGGTCGCGACAATTCGCGTAATCCTGTAGAGGCCATTACGCAGTTCTATATACTGGACACGATTTTGGCTGGACAGTGGGATCAGTTGTGGGAGGTCATCAAGCATTTGATCCTGCCTGGCGTGGCTTTGGGGACGATTCCGATGGCGATTATCGCCCGGATTACCCGTTCGAGCATGCTGGAAGTCATGCGTGCCGATTACGTGCGGACCGCTCGGGCAAAAGGCTTGGCGCAGTTCTGGGTCGTGTACAAGCACGCGCTGAAAAACGCGATGATTCCCGTGCTGACGGTGATCGGTCTGCAAACGGGCTTGCTTTTGGGCGGAGCGGTGCTGACCGAAACGATTTTTGGCTGGCCAGGAGTCGGCCGCTACATTTTCACAGCGATCGGCAACCGCGACTATCCGGTGATCCAGTCCGGCATTTTGGTGATCGCTACGATTTTCGTCTTGATTAATCTCCTGGTCGACCTTCTGTATGCCTATATCGATCCGCGCATTAAATACCGCTAGGGGAGGGACGAAGAGACATGGCAGAGACACAAGTACAGACGGTATCCCTGAGAGTAAAAGAGGAAGAAGTTGTCTCTCCTTGGCGGGAAGCTTGGAGAGCCTTGCGGAAAAACAAGCTCGCGATGGTGGGGCTGGCGATCATTCTGTTTTTCGTGGCAGTTGCCGTCTTTGCGCCAGTGATTGCTCCGTACCCGTATGACGAGGGGGAGCTGGTGATGAAAAACAAGCCGCCGTCCGAAGAGCATTGGTTTGGAACAGATTACAACGGGCGGGATGTGTTTAGCCGCGTCGTTTACGGTGCGCGCATTTCCTTGTGGGTCGGGACCTTCTCGGTCATCGGCTCCGTCGTGGCAGGCACGATTTTGGGCCTCTTGGCGGGCTTTTACGGCAGATGGATTGATACCGTCATCTCTCGCGTTTTTGACATCATGCTGGCGTTTCCAAGCATTCTTCTGGCGATTGCGATTGTCGCCATTCTGGGGCCATCCTTGCAAAATGCGCTACTGGCCATTGCCATCATCAACATTCCGACCTTTGGACGTCTGGTGCGCTCGCGCGTGTTGAGCCTGAAGGAAGAGGAGTTCGTCATGGCGGCCCGCGCAATCGGGATGAAAGACTCGCGCATTCTCATGCAGCACATTTTGCCGAACAGCCTGGCGCCGATCATCGTGACGGGGACGATGGGGATTGCGACAGCGATTATCGAAGCGGCAGCGCTCGGCTTCCTCGGGCTTGGTGCCCAACCGCCGGAGCCGGAGTGGGGGAAAATGCTTTCCGATTCTCGCCAGTACATCCAGAAGGCGCCGTGGACAGTCATTTTCCCGGGCTTGTCGATCATGCTGACGGTTCTCGGCTTCAACCTGATCGGGGACGGATTGCGGGATGCGCTTGACCCGCGGATGAAAAACTGATACGCAGCAAAAGGGGCGTAAAGGGACGCAGGCAGTCCTTTTCGCCTCTTTTTTTGTTCAGTTCAGCCATTGGCGGCATAGTTGGTTGAACGTTGCTGCGGCGCGCGTGACGACCTGGTGCTTGACCGACGGCACCATCACCAGTTCCGCTTGCGGAAGCTTTTTTTCCAGTAGCCTGGCATACGGCAACATGTTCGCATCGTCTGCGCCATAGACGAGCAGCATCGGCAGCTTGAGCTGGCTCAACTGATCCGTGCAATTGTAGCGGTGCCCGGCGGCGTACAGGTGGCGGAGGCTCGCTGCATCTGTTTGGCTGCCATGCTCAATCCAGCGGGAGCGAGCAAGCGGGTCGTCGAGATGAGAGGCGGCGATCGACCTGGCAATCAGCGGAGCTGCGTGCAGGCAGGACAGCGATTGGGCGAGCAGAAAACGGCTGTGCAACGAAAAGTCGGTTACTTCGGAAAAGGCGCTGACGAGGATGGCGCCGCGCACGTTTTCGGGAAAGCGGAGGCAGTATTCGAGGACGAGCGAAGCCCCCTGCGAGTACCCCAAAAGCAACGGACGCTCAAGTCCGAGCGACTGGCAAAGCCCGTGAATCACGCTGGCAAGCTCGCGCATGGTCGTAGGTCCAGCCAGCGGGGAGCTGTCGCCATGCCCCGGGAGGTCTGGCACGACGAGTTGGCAAACATCCGCAAGCGGCTCTTGATAGTCGAAGTTGACAGAGCCGATGCACGGGGCGTGAATGCACACGAGTGGCGTGCCGCGCCCTGACAGGTGGCAGGCGATGCGGTGGCTGTCCAGTTGTACGATGGTTGGTTCCATGTTGGTTATTCACCCCTAGCATATGGTGTCCGTTTCAAGAGAGAATTTTCCGTTCCGCTCTTCTTTTTTGGACAGGGAAATGGTATTCTCGAGGAAGAATCTTGTCGAAAGCGAAGGTGACGCAGGTGTATTTGGAGCGCATTTCGAAACTGCACGAATTTTTGACCAAACAAGAGCTCGACGCGGTAGTCATCACCTCTCCCAAGCACGTTTACTATTTGACCGGCTTTTTTACCGATCCGCATGAACGCTTTATGGGTCTGGTTATTCCAGCCCAGGGCGAGCCATCCCTGATCGTTCCCGCCCTTGACCGCGAAGCGGCAGCAGCGGCTTCGACTGTTCAGACGATTCATACGCATACGGATATTGAGAATCCTTACGAGCTTCTCAAGCAAGTGTTGCCAGCGAACCTGAAGAAGCTGGGCATCGAAAAAAGCCACATGACCGTAGAGCGTTACGAGGCGCTGGGACAAGTCATCTGTGCAGAGAGCTACGCGGATGTGGAAGAGCCGCTGCGCGAAATGCGCCTGATTAAATCGGCAGACGAAGTGGCTCGTTTGCAAAAGGCTGTCCAACTGATTGAAGATACACTCGGCGAGACGTTGAAAACATTCAAAATCGGCCAGACCGAAATGGAAATCGTCGCGGAGCTGGAATACCAGATGAAGCGTCTGGGAGCGGACGGCCCGTCTTTTTCCACGATGGTTTTGGCGGGGGAAAAATCGGCATTGCCGCACGGAACGCCTGGTTCGCGCAAAGTGCAGGAAGGCGATTTGCTCCTGTTTGACATCGGGGTAGCAGCGGACGGCTACGTTTCCGATATTACCCGTACGTTTGCTGTCGGCCAGATCAGCGAGCAACTGCGCGATATTTACGAAACGGTGCTGGCAGCGAACGAGGCGGCGATTGCCGAAGTTCGTCCAGGGGTGACGTTTGCCCATCTCGACCAGACCGCTCGCGACGTCATTGCCGCAAAAGGCTACGGCGATTACTTCATTCACCGTCTGGGGCACGGCCTCGGCATGGATGTGCACGAATATCCGTCCGTGCATGGGCAAAATCAGGAAACGCTGCGCCCAGGCATGGTGTTCACCATTGAACCAGGGGTGTACTTGCCGGGAGCAGGCGGCGTGCGCATCGAGGACGATGTGCTCGTAACCGAAACAGGCGTAGAAGTGTTGAGCAAGTTCCCGAAAAAACTGACGGTGATCGGATAAGGCTTCAAACTCACAATTTTATATGAATCTGATGGTGCTGCCCGGAATCGTTTGGTTCCGCCAGCTTAATAGGGAAGTCCGGTGAAAATCCGGCGCGGTCCCGCCACTGTAACGAGGAGTGTCCAGCAAAAAAGCCACTGTTTTTCGCGCGACGAAAAATGGGAAGGGCGCTGGGGATGATGATTCGTAAGCCAGGAGACCTGCCATGAGATGATTTACAATCGACCCACGAGGATGGGACAGATGTGGAAGCAGACTAGGAACAGGCGTCATTGGCAACGCCGAATCTATAGGCATGTCTACGTATGTCAAGCACCTCCCGATTGGAAACTGGGGGGTGCTTTTTTCTATGAACATCGCCGTGGCGGTCGAGGCTGTGAAAGGGGTGATGCATTTCCTGTGTTGCCAAACAAGCAGGCTCTCTGTATAGTAAAGGTGTAATTCGTAATCATTACGATTTACATAACGCTTCATTTTCATCATGCCAACAACAAAAGAAGAGGGGTTACCAGATGAGTACAATCCGTAAGAGAAAAAAAGCCTTCCACGGTTTCTGGATGGCAGCGCTGGCAGCGATTATGCTGCTTTTGTCCGCATGCAGCTCGGCAGCACCTGCTACGACCGAATCCACGGTGGCGAATGCTGGCTCGGAGCAAACGGCCCAGCCTGCTGCTGACAACAAGCCCGTCACGATTGTGACCAACGGGATCGAGATGACGTACCCGGAAGCGCCAAAACGCGCTGTGACAATGAACCAGCACGTAACCGAAGTCATGCTCGCGCTGGGGCTGGCTGACAAAATGGTCGGAACCGCGTACCTGGACGATCACATTTTGCCTGAGCTGAAAGCCGACTACGACAAGGTACCAGTCCTGTCTGACAAGTATCCGACCAAAGAAGTGCTTTTGGCCGCAAACCCTGACTTCGTCTACGCAGGCTGGAAAAGCGCATTTGGCGACAAAGGCGTAGGCTCGATGGAGGACTTGGAAAAGGCGGGAATCAAATCGTACCTGCAAGAGTCCTCGAACAAGCCGGGTCCGACGATTGACGACGTGTTCGCCGATATTCGAAACATCGGCCGCATTTTCCGCGTAGAAGACAAGGCGAACGAACTGATTGGCAAAATGAAAGCGGAAATCGAGCAAACCGTGAGCAAAATCGGCACGGTGGACAAGCCGCTGAACGTGTTCGTGTACGACAGCGGAGAAGACCAGCCGCTGACCGCTGCCAACAACTACATGACTTCTCTGATTAAAGCGGCAGGCGGCAAAAACGTGTTCGACGACATTCAAAAAGGCTGGGCGACCGTAAGCTGGGAAGAAGTCGTGAACCGCAAGCCAGACGTCATCGTCGTGGTCGACTACGGCGACAAGACGATCGAGCAAAAACAAAACTTCCTGTTGTCCAAAAAGGAACTGGCTGACGTGCCAGCGATCCAGAACAAACGTCTGATCGTGCTGCCATTGTCCGCAGCGTCCGAAGGGGTACGCGCACCGATCGCGCTGAAAATTCTCGCGGAAGGTCTGCACCCGGATACATTCAAATAAGAAACGGCTGCTTAGACAAGGAGGGAACGGCCCTGCACAAGATCAAGATGCCCTTCATCATCGTTGCCCTGCTGATCGGGCTTGTCGTCTCGATTACGTTTGCGGTGACACTCGGCTCGGTGGAAATCAAACCAGCGACGGTATGGAAAATTGCCTTGGCGAATCTCCCGCTGGTCAATCAATGGGTGGAAGTGGATTGGTCAAAAGGAGAACAGACCATTATCTGGGACATTCGGTTTCCCCGCGTCCTGCTGGGGGCTGTCGTCGGGGCCGGCCTGTCTGTTGTGGGGGTGGCGATCCAGTCTCTGGTTCGCAACTCCCTCGCAGATCCGTACATATTGGGAGTCTCCTCGGGCGCATCGGCCGGAGCGACGCTGGTCATTTTGTTCGGAGCATTCAGCATGTACGGACAATTCGCGCTTTCTTTCGGTGCTTTCACCGGATCGCTCGTCTCGATCCTGCTTATTTTTACCTTGTCCCGCATCGGCGGGCAAAACTCGACGGTGCGTCTGCTCATGGCCGGCATCGCGATTTCCGCCATCCTGTCTGCGATCACCAGCCTGATTATTTTTTCCGCGCCCAACGAGCACGGCATCCGCTCTGTCCTGTTCTGGATGAGCGGCAGTCTGGCCGGAGGGAAGTGGGAGTATTTGACCATACCGACGCTGATCGTCGTCATCTGTCTGATTGTCCTGTTGACGCAATACCGTTCGCTCAATGCGATGCTGATGGGCGAAGAAGCGGCGGGGACGCTGGGCGTCAATACGGTGCAATTTCGCAAGCTGCTGCTGGTCATTACCGCGCTTTTGACGGGCGTCATCGTCTCGATCAGCGGGTCTATCGGCTTTGTCGGCTTGATGATGCCGCATATCGTTCGCGTCATCGTCGGCTCGGACCATCGTCGCGTCCTGCCTGTCAGCGCCTTGTTCGGGGCCATTTTCCTGATCTGGGCGGACGTGATCGCCCGGCTTGCGTTTGCGCCGGAAGAGCTGCCGATCGGGATTATCACGGCGCTGTGCGGCGGTCCGTTCTTTATTTGGTTGATGATGCGCAGCTCATATTCTTTCGGAGGTAGCGGGCGATGAATCTGCATGTGGAGAACATTTCGGTCGAGCTGGAGAAAAAAACGATTTTGCGCGACGTTAGCCTGACGGTTCGCTCCGGCGAATTTGTGGGGCTGATCGGGCCGAATGGCAGCGGAAAGTCCACCCTGCTCAAAAGCATTTATCGGGCGCTCGAGCCGCGCAGCGGATTCATTTCCCTGGACGGGGCTGACGTGTACGAGCTTACCGCCCGGCAAAATGCGCAGCGCATGGCGGTCGTGCGCCAGGAGTCGTCGATCGAGTTTGACTTTACCGTCATGGAAATCGTCATGATGGGGCGCTCACCCCATAAAAGGCTGTTTCAAACCGATACCCCGGCGGACAGCCGCATCTGTGAAGAGGCGCTGGAGCGGGTCGGCATGCAGGCGTACGCCTCGCGCAGCTTTTTTTCCTTGTCTGGCGGAGAAAAGCAGCGCGTGCTGATTGCAAGAGCGCTGGTCCAGCAAGCCGAGTTTCTCGTATTGGACGAGCCGACCAACCATCTGGACGTCCGGTACCAGCTACAGGTGATGGATCTGGTCAAGACGCTCGGGATTACCGTGTTTTCCTCGCTGCATGATCTGAATATCGCCGCCATGTACTGCGATCGGCTGTACGTCATTCGCGACGGGGAGCTGGTTGCTTCCGGCACGCCGGAGGAAGTGCTTGAACCCGGGTTGATTCGCGATGTTTTCGGGGTAGAGACAGAGGTGGTCACCCATCCGATCACGGGGAAAAAACACGTTTATTTCTTTTCGGAAGCGGTCCGCGTCCAGCAATCGCGACAGGAGGTCAAAGCATTATGAGTGTGTACAGTTGCCAAGTATGCAAGTTCCGCTACGACGAATGGCTAGGCGATACAAAAAACGGCGTCCCACCAGGGGTGCCTTTTTCGCATTTGGCAGGCTCGGTCTGTACGACCTGTGGGATGCAAGGAGAGGGGCGGCACGTGCGCCTTCCGGAGGCCACATACTCCGGATTGGAAGCCACCTATTACGACCAGTTTGCCGGAAAAGCGGGCATCGCGTTTTACCGCAACTGGCTGCTGCAAGAAGCAGAGCAAGCCCCGGTGTCCGTGCTCGAGCTTGGCGTAGGCACAGGGCGCATTGCCATTGAGCTGGCGCGCTGCGGCTTGTCCGTCTGCGGCGTGGACAATAGCCCTGACATGCTGGAGATCGCGACAAAAAAGAAGCGGCGCATGCTCAAGGACAACGAGGAACTGCTTGAGCTGATCGAGCAAAATGTACAGGAGTTGCAGCTTGCTTCCCGCTTTACCCATGTGCTGCTGCCCGAAGGCATTTTTCAGCAGGCGACCTGTAGAGAGGAACAGCGGCAGTTGCTTTCGGTCGTTGCCCGGCATTTGACAGAAGGCGGAACAGTGGCGATTGACTTGCTCCTGCCGCCGGTGAACCGCAAATGGTCGCTCATGCAGCGCAAGTTTGTGTTCCCGGACCGGATGGTGTACCAAAAAGTCGAGGGAGAAACGCTCATTGCCGAGCAAAAGTTCCGCTATACGCTGACCTATGAGACGTTTGTGGAGCAGGTGGAGCAGCCGCGCTACCGAGTGGAGCGCGAGCTGGCGCTGCTGTTGCCGGGAGAGCTGGAGTTGCTCCTGGAATCTTCGGGCTACAACGTCGTGCAAAGCAGGGAAAACGTCGTTTGCCACCGCAGCCAGCCGCCAGAGCAAACGGAAGAGTACGAGCTGGATCGCTGGCAGCACGGCGGCTATCCGTTTGCCGAACTACCGGGCGCTCCGGGGGCGGCGACGCGCTGGACGATCATTGCCAAAAAAAATTCCGCCCCTTCCCTGTAACAAAATCTACGCGGCTGCATCTAACCAGTAAAGGATTTGCGTGAAGGAGGTCGCGCCCTTGGATACGTTGCAGCCTACGGCAGACGCTGCATTCGAACAGATCATGCAAGAGTACGGGACGCGGGTCCTTCGGCTGGTCACTTTTCTGGTCAAGGATCACAGTCTGGCTGAAGATATAACTCAAGAAGTGTTTGTCAAAGTGTATCGGCATCTGCCCCGGTTTCGCGGGGAGAGCACGGTTCATACATGGCTGTACCGGATTGCGGTCAACGAATGCAAAGGCCATTTGCGCTCCTGGTCGTTTCGGAATATCCTGCCTCGCTCGTGGATCAGGCAAGACGGCGAGCTGTCCACGGAGCATCTCGTGCTCGACCAGGCAGAGCGGGATCAGCTTGTGACGGAAGTGCTGCAGCTTCCTCCGCTGTATCGCCAGGTCATCGTCCTGCACTACTATGCCGATTTGACGATCAGCGAGGTCGCCTCTGTGCTCGCAGTGTCAGAGGGAACAGTCAGAACCCGGTTGCACAGGGCGAGACAACGGCTGAAGCAGAGTCTGGCGGAAGGGAGTGAGTGGGAATGGACGAGAACAGATGGCTCGCAAATTTGAAGGACAGGGCCGATCAAACCGCTTTTCGCGACGTCCGCTTTACCGAAGCGATGAAGGATCAGGTAAGAACGCGGATAAGCCGGGAAGCGAGAAGGAGCGGCTGGAAAAGGCTCGCCATGCCAGCGACTGTCCTCGTCCTGGGCTTTCTCATCTGGACGGCTTTGCCGCTGCCACAGCCAGCCGAGCATGCCGCCCATCCCCAACCGCCCGTGCCAGAGCTGCTGCCGGGCGGCCAACTGCTCGCGCCGGATTTGTGGAAGCCGATGCCGCTCATTTCGGCTACGTACGAGCAGCAATCTTTTTCCTATGTAGGGGAAAAGCCTGTCCGGGCGATGACCGATCCCGACGGCCTGTACGAAGGACAGACACAGCGCTTCATCTGGCTGTTGAACGCAAGCGAGTTGTCTCGGGTGGAGCTTGTCGCTTACAGCAGTGCGGGCAAGCGCATCGAGCTGGGCAGCTATCAGGTGATGGGGCCGCTGCACGATGCGTCCGGGCATTTTCCATCCGGCATCGCATTGCCCGATCCGGGTGTCTGGAAGCTGCAGGTGCTGTCCCAAGGCAAGCAGCTCGGACATGTGTTCGTCGAGGTGAAAAAAGGCATTTCCCCCGCGAACCGCGAACTGGTCGAGCCGATCGTCCGCAGCTATTTGGAGACGGAAGAAACCAAGCTGGGCTGGCTGCCGAATGACAGAGAGGTCAGTCTGGAGCTGTTGGGAGTGGAGGCCCCGAATGCAGAGCGCAGGGTCGTGTACGCCTGGGTGAAAGTATTGAGCAAAAATCCGGCGCATTCCTCCGGCGTCAGCGCTCCGATGGTCTTTTATCTCGCTTACGACGGACAAACGTACCGCGTGCAAGACATGCAGATGCCAGAAGACGGGAGCCGCTACAATAGCAGCCTGCAAAAGCTGTTTCCGCCAAACGTGCTCGAGCAAATTCGCTATCGCGAGTGACGCACGGCTGTCGGCGTGGCGTTCTCAAAAAAACAACCGGACTTTTCCCGTCACGAGGAAAAGGTCCGGTTGTTCGTTGCTGCAAGGTAATTGGCGAGGCATGTGCTTGCCCACAGCACTCAGCCGTATATTTGCGCGCCGATGGCGAAGTACGTGCCGGCCCGGGGCGGCAAGCGATCTGCATTCGCGACCATGACAGGCGGGTGGGACGCCTTTTGGAAGCCGTTTTGCTCCAAAAAAGCAAGGAAGGCAGGCTGTCCATCCGGTACGTCGATGCGCACCTGGCCCGGATGGTTTTCCGTGAGCTTGCCCAGCAACTGGATCGCCATGTCGGCATCCAGCGCGACAATCGGCCCGGCGATCAGGTTGACTGGCCCTTGGATGGCAAAGCCGTAGCCGACGATCGTGCCGGATTCGGTTTTCGCTACCAGACAGGTTGCTGCTTGCCGCATGCGTGCTTGCAGAAAATGCTCGCGGCGGCTGCCGAGTGCCTGCTGGTCCAGCAAGGCGACGCTTGCGAAGTCCGCTTCGCTCATCGGGACGATCTGATACGTCGCTGTTGGAGGGAGCGGCGGTGCTGCGAGCTTGCCGCCCGGGCGCACAAACTTGTGGATGCGCTCGACGGTGGCAAAGCCGAGGCTTTTGTAGAGCGGCTCCCCGTCGGCTGTAGCGATGAGCATGATGGTCGTATCGCCCGGCACCGCAGCCAGACAGGCTTGCATCAGGTCGCGCCCGTATCCGCGGCCGCGGCACGATTCATGCACGATCACCATGCCGACCGTAGCCAGTCTGTCTTCATAGGCGATGATCGCCGCAGACGAGACGACCCGGTCGCCGTCATCCTTGTGCCCGAATACTTTACCGATAGACAAAATCGTGCGGATTTCCGCTTCGTCATAGTCCCAGCCCACTGAGTCGGACAGCGCCATCAGATCGGGAATGTCTGCGACAGACAAGCTGTGCAGGCGGTGGGTCGTGCTTTTCACGTTGGATCAGTCTCCGTTTCGTTGTAGTTGCTCTTTGTCGCTTCTCGCTTGTAGCGCATCGGCCAGAAGCTTGCGTGTCTGCGGCAGGCGAGCCGCGGCTCCGTGCTCGTGCTGCGGCTCGCTCCAGGCGAAGCCGTCGCCGTGGAAGCGAGGAATGACATGCAGGTGAAAATGGGTCAGCTCGTTGAAAGCTCCGCCGTTTTGACAGAGCGTAATCCCGTCAGGCTTATACACACGGCGCAAGACACGGGAGAGGAGAGTCGCCGCTTCCGTAACGTTTTGCATCGTGCGCGCATCCAAATCTGTCCATTCGACGAGGTGCTGCTTGGGGAGAATCAGCGTGTGTCCCTCCGAAAAAGGCTCGATATCGAGCAGACACGTCACCCACTCGTTTTCATAGACGACGTGGGCGGGCGCCAGAGAAAGGGCCAAACGGCAGCCCAGACAGTCGATTTGCTCCGAATACACGCGTTGCTTTTGCATGCCAATCTCCTTTTTCCATCACTTTATCATAAAAAGAAAGTTTTGGTGACGAGCAAAAACGTGACAAGCGCCGTATTCTCTTTGGTTGCTCTTTATATCAAGCGTTTGTTATAATTACCGTTAGTGTATTTTTTCGAGGCGCAATCTGTACGTTTGAATGGATTCGCGTGGGAGGGAACGAACAGCACATGGATCGCCGTGAAAGACAAAAAAGGATTCGAAATTTTTCCATCATCGCCCACATTGACCATGGAAAGTCGACGCTGGCAGACCGGATTTTGGAACTGACCGGAGCGTTGACTGCACGTGAGATGGAAGCCCAGTTTCTGGATACGATGGAGCTGGAAAAAGAGCGCGGGATTACAATCAAGCTGAATGCCGTGCGTTTGAACTATAAAGCAGAGGACGGAGAGGAATACATTCTCCACCTGATCGACACACCTGGACACGTAGACTTTACGTACGAGGTTTCCCGCAGCCTGGCTGCCTGTGAAGGAGCGATTCTCGTCGTGGACGCCGCTCAGGGGATCGAAGCCCAGACGCTTGCCAACGTCTATTTGGCGCTGGACAGCAATCTGGAGATCATTCCGGTCATCAACAAGATCGACCTGCCAAGCGCGGAGCCTGAGCGCGTGAAGCAAGAGGTAGAGGACGTCATCGGGCTGGATGCCAGCGAAGCGGTGCTCACCTCTGCCAAAGCAGGCATCGGGATCAAGGAAGTGCTGGAAGCGGTCGTGCAAAAGGTGCCGGCTCCAGAGGGAGATCCGGACGCGCCGCTGCAGGCACTGATTTTCGACTCGTATTTTGACGCGTACAGAGGGGTTATCGCTTCGATCCGCGTCATCAACGGTACGCTTAGAAAAGGCATGAAAATCAAAATGATGGCGACCGGCAAGTCGTTCGAGGTGACGGAAATCGGTACCTCGACGCCGCGCCAGACGCAAGTGGAAGAGCTGACTGTCGGCGACGTAGGCTACGTGGCTGCTTCGATCAAAACCGTTGGCGACACGCGCGTCGGGGATACGATTACCGATGCGGCCCGTCCTGCTGCCGAGCCGCTGCCAGGCTACCGCAAGATCAACCCGATGGTATTCTGCGGCCTGTACCCGATCGAGACGAACGAGTACAACGACCTGCGCGAAGCATTGGAAAAGCTGCAGCTCAACGACGCGTCGCTGCAATTCGAGCCGGAGACGTCGCAAGCGCTTGGCTTTGGCTTCCGTTGCGGCTTCCTGGGACTTTTGCACATGGAGATCATCCAGGAGCGCATCGAGCGCGAGTTCAACATCAACCTGATTACGACGGCTCCGAGCGTTATTTACCGCATTACCCGGACAAACGGGGAAGTGTTCGAGATCGACAACCCGTCGAAAATGCCGGAAGCGCAAAAGATCGAAATGATCGAGGAGCCGTACGTGCTCTCCACCATCATGGTGCCAAAAGAGTACGTGGGCGACGTCATGCAGCTTTGCCAGGGCAAGCGCGGGGAGTTCCTCGACATGCAGTACATGGGGGAAAACCGCGTGCAGCTCAAATACGACATGCCGCTTTCCGAGATCGTCTACGACTTCTTCGACATGTTGAAGTCGGGTACGCGCGGATACGCCTCTTTTGACTACGAACTGGCAGGCTACAAGCCGTCCAAGCTGGTGAAGATGGATATCCTCCTGAACGGCGAAATGGTCGACGCCTTGTCGTTTATCGTGCACAAGGACACGGCATATGCCCGCGGAAAAGTCATTTGCGAAAAGCTCAAGGAGCTGATTCCGCGTCAGCAGTTCGAGGTGCCGATTCAGGCGGCCATCGGGCACAAGGTCGTGGCTCGCGAAACGATCAGCGCCCTGCGCAAAAACGTTCTCGCCAAGTGCTACGGCGGGGACATTTCGCGGAAACGCAAGCTGCTCGAAAAGCAAAAAGAAGGAAAGAAGCGCATGAAGTCCGTCGGCTCCGTCGAGGTGCCGCAAGAAGCGTTTATGGCTGTATTGCGCATGGATGATAAGAAGTAGGCCTGACCTTGTGTCAGGTCTTTTCCATTCGTCGACAAGCGCGCAGCCTGGCGCGACCGGGTTTTTCACCTGTATTTCAAACACGAAGGAGGGGAAGCGTCATGATGCCGCAATCGGTGTACATCCACATTCCCTTTTGCACAAATAAATGCTATTACTGCGATTTCAACTCGTTTGTGACGAACAACCCGCAACTGGTCTGGGACTACCTGGACGCCTTGGACAAGGAGATGGAGCTGACGTTTCGCGAGCAGCCAGTCCAGGAGGTCAAGACGATCTTCGTCGGCGGAGGCACGCCTACGTTTCTCGACCACGCCCAGATGCGAAAGTTTTTGCAGACCGTCCAGACTCACCTCGGCGCATACTGGACGGACGACATCGAATTTACGATGGAAGCCAATCCGGGGACGACCGACGTGGAAAAGCTGCGGATCATGCACGAGCTTGGCGTCAATCGGCTCAGCTTCGGCGTGCAGTCGTTTGACAATGCCCTGTTGAAGCGGCTGGGGCGGATTCACGACCGGGACGACGTGTACCGTAGCATCGAGAACGCGAAGCAAGTCGGGTTTGCAAACGTGAGCATTGACTTGATGTTCGGCCTGCCGGACCAGACGATGGAAATTTTTCGCGAGACGCTGCACAAGGCTTTCGAGCTGGGGACGACACACTTTTCCGCGTACAGCCTGAAGGTCGAGGAAAATACGCTTTTCCACACGCTCTATCAAAAAGACCAGTTGCCGCTCCCGTCGGAAGAGACGGAGCTTGCGATGTACATGGTGCTGATCGAGGAGATGGAGCGCCACGGCTATCCGCAGTACGAAATCAGCAATTTCGCGAAGCCGGGCTTTGCGAGTAAACATAATAAAACCTATTGGCTCAATCGTGAATACTATGGGTTGGGGGCGGGTGCCCACGGCTACGTGTGCGGGCAAAGACATGTCAACGCCGGGCCGCTTACGATCTACATGCAAAAATGCAAGGAAGGCTTGCCGCGCGTCGAGCAGTTTGCGGTGCCGAAGGAAGATGCGATGGAGGAGCAGATGATTTTGGGGCTGCGCTTGCGGGAAGGGGTCGACCTGGCCGGGTTCGCCTCGCGATTTGGCGTGTCTGCACATGACGTTTTCGGGACGATAATAGAAGAAGAGATTGCCAAAGGCATGCTGGAAGAGCAAGACGGCTGTCTGAAGCTGACCAAACAGGGACTTCCACTCGGAAATGAGGTATTCGCGCGTTTTTTGCGCTAAAATCAGGGCATTGCTGGCGAAATATGTGAGATTTTGACCGTGTATCTCGCTCAAGTCCGTTGACAAATCCTTCTACTATTGATACCTTAGTAAATAGATTTAGCACTCGTTAAGTATGAGTGCTAACAAACGCTCCGAAACAGTGAGCGACAACATCTTTCTTTTCATGCTCAACGGGGAGGCGAGCGACATCCATGTTATCTGACCGTCAACAATTGATTTTGAACGCGATTGTCGATAATTACATTCATTCTGCCGAACCGGTTGGTTCCCGGACGATTTCCAAACGGGAGGACATCGGGTTTTCTTCGGCGACCATTCGCAACGAGATGTCCGACTTGGAAGAGCTGGGGTACTTGGAGCAGCCCCACACGTCGGCAGGGCGAGTTCCTTCTACAAAAGGATACCGTTTTTACGTCGACAATCTGATTCAGCCGCAGGACTTGAGCGAGGCCGAATTGGGCAAACTGAAACAGTTGTTTGCCGAGCGTATTCTCCATTCCGAACAGGTGGTAGAGTACACGGCTCAAATTCTTTCCCAGTTGACCAATTACACGGCAATTGTCCTGGGGCCGGAGATTTTTGAGCATCGGTTAAAACATATTCAAATCGTTCCTCTGAACGAGACACAGGCGGTTGCGATTGTCGTTACGCATACCGGGCGTGTGGAGAACAAGCTGATCGATCTTCCCGAAGGCATTGGCGTAAGCGAAATCGAGCGCCTCGTCAACCTGTTGAATGCCAAATTGACCGATGTGCCGCTGTGGCAGTTGAGACAGCGCGTCTATCAGGAAATATCGGGCGAGATGCGCCGCTATGCGGAGCAGTACGAGGAAATGCTGAAGATTCTCGACAAGTCGCTGACACACGAAGAGGAGCGCGTTTACTTACGCGGTGCGACCAAGATCATGAACCAGCCGGAATTCCGCGACGTAGATAAGGTCAAGGACATTCTGGAGCTTCTGGAGCAAAACGATCAGCTTTTGCACTTGATCGGGATGCCGGGAGAGGGACTTACGGTGCGCATCGGTCAGGAAAACCAGCTAGACGCGATCAAGCAATGCAGTATTATTACCACGTCCTACTCGCTTGGAGGCAAGCCGGCAGGGATGGTTGGAATACTTGGCCCGACGCGAATGGAATATGGCAAAGTCATTTCCGTACTCAATTATTTGGCAGAAGGCTTATCGCGCATGCTGACTTCGCAGTTTGAGAAATAAATGGAGGACGGCTTCGCTGATTTTTTGCCAATCAGGAAAAGAGCCCCCAGGAGGTATCGACGTTGAGCGAAGAAAAAATGACCCAAGATCCGTCTGCCGCAGAAGAGCAAGTCAATGAGGCAGCCGGAGAGCAAGAGACGGCCGAGGTGAACTGGGAGCAGGAAGCAGCCCAGTGGAAAGCGCAGGCGGAGGAACATCAAAACCGCATGCTGCGCGCCATGGCTGACATGGATAACCTGAGACGCCGTGTGCGCAAGGAGCAGGAAGATCTGGCCAAGTATGCTTCCCTGAAAATCGTGGAAGAGCTGCTGCCGGTTCTCGACAACTTCGAGCGCGCGCTTGCTGCCGACAAGGAATCCATGACGGTAGAATCGCTTTTGGAAGGAGTCAACATGGTGTACCGCCAGATGGTGCAAGTTTTCGAAAAAGAAGGCTTGAGCGCCATCGAGGCACAAGGAAAGCCGTTTGACCCGCACGTTCATCAGGCTGTCATGCAGACCCAGAACCCTGAATTTGATTCGGGCGTCGTAGTGGCCGAACTGCAAAAAGGATACATGTTCAAGGACCGCGTCGTTCGTCCGGCGATGGTTCAAGTGAACAAGTAAGCTTGATTTCACCCATTCATTCGATGAGAAAGTGTTAGGAGGACATATTGTATGAGTCGCGTAATTGGTATTGACCTTGGAACAACTAACTCTTGCGTAGCGGTAATGGAAGGCGGCGAACCAGTCGTCATCGCCAACGCCGAAGGAAACCGCACCACTCCTTCTGTCGTCGCTTTCAAAAACGGCGAGCGCATCGTAGGGGAAGCGGCAAAACGCCAGGCGATCACCAACCCTGACAACACCGTTATTTCCATCAAGCGTCACATGGGTACTACCCACAAGGAAACATTGGAAGGCAACCAGTACACCCCTGAGCAAATCTCTGCGATGATTTTGCAAAAGCTGAAAGCAGACGCCGAGGCTTACCTGGGCCAGCCTGTGACGCAGGCGGTGATTACGGTGCCTGCGTACTTCAACGACGCCCAACGCCAGGCAACCAAAGACGCTGGTAAAATCGCCGGTCTGGAAGTGCTGCGCATCGTGAACGAACCAACCGCAGCTGCCCTTGCATACGGTATGGAAAAGACCGAAGACCAAACCGTCCTCGTATATGACCTCGGCGGCGGTACGTTTGACGTTTCCATTCTGGAACTGTCCGACGGCTTCTTCGAAGTAAAAGCGACCTCCGGCGACAACAAGCTGGGTGGAGACGACTTCGACGATGTGATTATCAACTACCTCGTCAGCGAGTTCAAAAAAGAACACGGCATTGATCTGTCCAAAGACCGCATGGCGATGCAGCGTTTGAAAGACGCGGCGGAAAAAGCGAAAAAAGACTTGTCCGGCGTACTGACTACGACGATCTCGCTGCCGTTTATTACAGCAGATGCGACAGGTCCAAAACACTTGGAGATGAACCTGACTCGCGCCAAATTCGAAGAACTGTCCGCTGAACTCGTAGAGCGCACCATGGGTCCAACCCGTCAGGCGCTGAAAGACGCAGGCTTGACGCCAAGCGATATTGACCGCGTCATCCTTGTCGGTGGTTCTACACGCATTCCGGCTGTACAGGAAGCGATCAAGAAGTTTATCGGCAAAGAACCGCACAAAGGCGTGAACCCGGATGAAGTGGTAGCGCTGGGTGCTGCCGTGCAAGCAGGGGTACTGACTGGTGACGTGAAAGACGTCGTTCTGCTCGACGTAACTCCGCTGTCCCTCGGTATCGAAACTTTGGGTGGCGTATTCACCAAGCTGATCGAGCGCAATACGACCATTCCGACCAGCAAGTCCCAAGTGTTCTCTACAGCTGCTGACAACCAGACTTCTGTAGAAATCCACGTTCTCCAGGGCGAGCGCCAGATGGCTGCCGACAACAAATCGCTGGGCCGCTTCACGCTGTCCGATATCCCGCCAGCGCCGCGCGGTGTTCCGCAAATCGAAGTTTCCTTCGATATCGACGCAAACGGTATCGTGAACGTGCGTGCAAAAGACCTGGGTACAGGAAAAGAGCAACGCATCACCATCACTTCCAACTCCGGTTTGTCTGATGAAGAAATCGAACGCATGGTAAAAGAAGCCGAGCTGAATGCGGAAGCGGACAGAAAGCGCAAGGAAGAAGTCGAAATCCGCAACGAAGCTGACCAGCTCGTATTCACTACCGAGAAGACGCTGAAAGAAGTGGAAGGCAAGGTAGACCAGGCGGAGATCGACCGTGCGAACGCTGCCAAGGACAAAGTGAAAAAAGCGCTGGAAGGCGGCAACATCGACGAAATCAAAGCTGCAAAAGACGAACTGTCCGAGATCATCCAACAAATTTCCGTGAAGCTCTATGAGCAGGCTGCACAAGCGCAGCAAAATGCAGGGGGCGCAGCAGAAGGTCAAGAACCGAAGAAGGACAATGTCGTTGATGCTGACTATGAAGTGGTAGACGAGAAAAAGTAATCACGAAGGAAGCGGGAGGGGAGAGCGATTCTCCCCTCGCTCCCCGCGATGTGACCCCATGGAAGTCAAAGTCACGCAAAAGCTGACTTTGACTTTTTTTCGGGTCTGTCACATGCTATGATAACAGTTGACTGTCATGGGAGTGATATTAGGAGATGAAACGCGATTACTACGAGGTTCTGGGAGTAGCCAAGGACGCGGACGCGGAAGAAATCAAGAAAGCGTACCGGAAGCTTGCCCGCCAGTACCATCCGGATGTAAATAAAGCCGCTGATGCGGAAGAAAAGTTCAAGGAAGTCAAGGAAGCTTACGATGTCCTGTCTGAACCGCAAAAACGCGCGCAGTACGATCGTTTCGGCCATCAGGACCCGAATCAGGGCTTTGGCGGCGGAGGGTTTGACACGTCGGGCATGGGCGGCTTCGGAGACATTTTTGACATGTTCTTCGGTGGCGGCGGCAGACGCGCGAACCCGAACGCGCCGCGCAAAGGGGCCGATCTGCAATTCGGCCTGAGCATTGATTTTATCGACGCGATTTTTGGAAAAGAAACCGATGTGGAAATCCCGAAAGAAGCGGAGTGCGATACGTGCCTCGGCTCCGGGGCCAAACCGGGAACAGGCGTCGAGACGTGCAAAACTTGTCACGGTACCGGGCAGCAGGAAGTGGCAGCGAACACGCCGTTTGGCCGCATCGTCAACCGTCGCGTCTGCTCCACGTGCGAAGGCAAAGGAAAAGTTTTCAAAGAAAAATGCTCCACGTGCCGAGGCAGTGGACGCGTCAAGATACGCCGCAAAATTCATCTCAACATCCCGGCAGGTGTCGATGACGGAGCGCAATTGCGCGTCTCGGGCGAAGGGGAACCGGGAGCCAACGGAGGGCCTCCAGGTGATTTGTACGTCGTGCTGCGCGTGAAAAGCCACGAGTTTTTCGAGCGCGAAGGCAACGATATTTACTGCGAAGTGCCGCTCACTTACGCACAGGCGGCGCTCGGCGACGAGATCGAGGTGCCAACCGTGGATGGCCGCGTGAAGCTGAAAATCCCGGCGGGAACACAGACAGAAACCTTCTTCCGCTTGCGTGGAAAAGGTGTGCCGCACCTGCGCGGCAACGGCAGTGGCGATCAGCACGTCAAAGTGCGCGTCATCACGCCGACGAAGCTCAGCGACAGGCAAAAAGAGCTTCTGCGCGAGTTGGCTGAACTGTCCGGAGAGAAGCCGGGACAGCATGGCGCAGGCGGAGAAGACGAAAGCTTTTTTGAAAAAATGAAACGGGCATTCCGCGGCGAGTAATCGGTCGCGGTTTTGTCCGCTTGCAGTTAAACAAGTTCATCAGGAAAGCAAAAGTGGGGAGTGGTAGATTCGTGAAATGGTCAGAAATCAGTATCCATACAACAGCGGAGGCTACGGAGGCGGTGTCCAGCCTTCTCTATGAAATGGGGGCTAACGGTGTCGTCATCGAAGACCCGGAGGTGCTCTATCGCGAGTGGGATACCCCCTTTGGCGAAATCTACCAGCTCTCTCCTGACGATTTTCCGGCCGAGGGCGTATTCGTCAAAGCGTATTTGCCCGTTGACAGCAGCGAGTTGATTGATGTCGTGGAAGAATTGAAAGAGCAACTGGCGCAACTGACCGACTACGGCCTGGACATCGGCAAGGCGTCGATCGCCGTAAACGATGTTCACGAGGACGAATGGGCCCACGCCTGGAAAAAGTATTACAAGCCTGTGCACGTCTCTGACCGGATGACGATCAAGCCTGTCTGGGAAGAGTATGAGCCGCGCCACCCGGAAGAAATCATCATCGAGATGGACCCGGGAATGGCTTTTGGGACAGGGACGCATCCGACGACGATTCTCTGTTTGCGCGCGCTGGAAAAGTATTTGACAAAAGGCGATCGCGTGTACGACGTGGGAACCGGAACGGCGATTTTGAGCATTGCTGCGATCAAGCTGGGGGCCAAAGACGTGATTGCGATGGATTTGGACGAGGTGGCGGTGCGCTCCGCCCAGGCCAACACCGAGCTGAACGGCGTGAGCGAGCACATCACCGTCAGACAGAACAACTTGCTGGATGGCATCGAGGAGCAGGTGGAGGTCATCGTCGCCAACATTTTGGCGGAAGTCATCTTGCGCTTCACAGACGATGTATTCCGCGTGCTGAAGCCAGGCGGCACGTTCATCGCATCCGGCATTATCGCGGCGCGGGAAGCGGACGTCAAAGCCGCTTTGGTCGCTTCCGGGCTTGAAGTCGTGGAAACCATTTTCATCGACGACTGGGTAGCAATTGTCGCAAAAAAACGATAGAATAGTGAGGTTGGCGAGATGCAACGATATTTTGTCGAGCCACATCTCTTTCATGAGCATGAGCTAACGATTATCGGAGACGATGTTCACCATATCGTAAACGTGATGCGAGCGCGGATCGGGGACGAAATCCTCGTCTCGGACGGAGCGGGCAGATCGGCGCGAGCCAGGCTCGTCAGTTTGTCTGCCAAGGAAGTCCAGGCAGAAGTGATCGAACTGCTCCAGGAAGAGCGCGAACTGCCGATCCGCGTTACCATTGGGCAAGGCATGCCAAAAGGCGAGAAGATGGAGTGGATCTTGCAAAAGGGGACGGAACTCGGAGCGTACTCCTTTTTTCCGTTTTCCTCTGAACGGACCATCGTCAAACTGGACGCCAAAAAAGAAGCGAAAAAGCTGGAGCGCTGGCGCAAAATCGTCAAGGAGGCAGCCGAGCAGTCGCACAGGGCCGTTTTGCCTGAGCTGCTCGCACCTGTTTCGTTTCGCGAGGCGCTTGCGGCAGGGCAAGCCTATACGCATGTGGCCATCGCCTATGAAAAGGAAGGCAGTACAACCGTTCATGAGGTGCTGGAGCAGATGTCGGCTGGCGATTCCCTGCTCGTCCTGATTGGCCCTGAAGGGGGCTTTTCCCCGGAGGAAGTAGCCCAGGCGGAGAGCAAAGGATTTTTGACAGTGTCGCTTGGCCCCCGCATTTTGCGCACGGAAACGGCAAGCCAATACGTGCTCGCCGCCGCTTCCTACCAGTTTGAACGAAAAGCTTCATCGCATCGCAAAGGATGAGCGCAAGCGAAAGGAGGAATGGCAATGTCTACCGTTGCTTTTCATACATTAGGCTGCAAAGTGAACAGCTATGAGACAGAGGCGATCTGGCAACTGTTCAAGGCAGAAGGCTACGAGCGAGTCGACTTTGAACAGGACGACGCCGATGTTTACGTGATTAATACTTGTACCGTTACGAATACAGGTGATAAAAAGAGCCGTCAAGTCATCCGCCGCGCGATTCGCCGCAACCCGGACGCGATTGTCGCGGTAACCGGCTGCTATGCGCAAACATCTCCCAGCGAGATCGCGCAAATCCCGGGCGTGGATATCGTCGTGGGAACGCAAGGCCGCGAGAAGCTGACCGAATACGTCAAGCAAATTCAAGCCGAGCGCAAGCCGATCAACGCGGTTGGCAACATCATGAAAGCTCGCGAGTTTGAGGAGCTGGACGTCCCGAACTTCACGGACAGAACCCGCGCCTCGCTGAAAATTCAGGAAGGCTGCAACAACTTTTGCACGTTTTGCATCATTCCGTGGGCGCGCGGCCTGATGCGCTCCCGCAAGCCGGAGAGCGTTGTCGAGCAGGCGAAAAAGCTGGTGGAAGCAGGCTACCTGGAAATCGTTCTGACCGGGATTCATACAGGCGGATACGGCGAAGACCTGGAAGACTACAACCTGGCCAAGTTGCTGGTCGACTTGCATCAGGTGGATGGGCTCAAGCGCATCCGCATCAGCTCGATCGAGGCGAGCCAGATTACCGATGAAGTCATCGAAGTCATCAACAATTCCGACCGCGTCGTACGCCATCTGCACGTGCCGCTGCAGGCGGGCGACGACGAAGTGTTGAAGCGCATGCGCCGCAAGTACACAACGGCTGAGTTTTACGAAAAAATGGTGAAAGTGCGTGAAGCGCTGCCGGGTGCGGCGATCACCACAGACGTCATTGTCGGCTTCCCGGGCGAGACCGAGGAGCAGTTCATGAACGGCTACAACTTCATCAAAAAAATCGGCTTTGCGGAGCTGCACGTATTCCCGTACTCGATGCGGACAGGTACGCCAGCCGCCCGGATGACCGATCAGATTCCGGAAGAGGAAAAACACGAGCGCGTAACGAAATTGCTTGAGCTGAACCAGGAGCTGACCATGGCGTACTCCAAGCAATTCGTCGGCGACGTGCTGGAAGTGATTCCAGAGCGCCCGTTCAAAGATGCGCCGGACAGCGGCCTGTTGATGGGCTACTCCGACAACTACCTGAACGTCGTGTTCCCTGGCGACGAGAGCATGATCGGAAAAATTTGCAAGGTCAGACTGGACAAACCAGGCTCTGAATATTGCCAAGGGACTTTTGTCCGCGTCGTTGAGACGGAGCTGCTGCCTTATTTGAAGGAGCGAGCCATATGAAGGAGATATCGGCAGGAGGCGTAGTCTATCAGTTGCAAGACGGACAGCACATGCTTCTTTTGATCGAAGACCGCTATGGCAAAGTCACGCTGGCAAAAGGCAAGCAGGAAATCGGCGAGACGATTGAAGAAACCGCTTTGCGTGAAGTGTTGGAGGAGACAGGAGTCGCAGGGCGTCTCGACGCCAAGCTGGACATGATTACCTACGTCTACACGCATCCGGTGACGGGGGAGTCCGTCGACAAGGAAGTCCACTATTATCTGGTGGAAGCCTACAATACAGAGATTACAGTGCAACTGGAAGAAATCAACGATGTTCATTGGCATCCTGCCAAAGAGGCCTGGGAGCTGCAACTGCAGCGCGGATACCGGAACAACGACGACATTTTTCGCCTTGCCTTCCAAAAACTCGGGATTGAGGTGTAGTTTATGCAATTGAACAAATTTATCGACCATACCCTTTTGAAGCCGGAAGCTACGCAGGAGATGATCGACAAGCTCTGCGCGGAAGCGAAAGAGCACGATTTCATGTCTGTGTGCGTCAATCCATACTGGGTGAAGCGTTCTGCCGAGCTGTTGGCGGGTACAGATGTGAAAGTGTGCACCGTGATCGGCTTCCCTCTGGGAGCGAACACGACGGCGGCAAAAGTGGCGGAAACGCGCGACGCGATTGCCAACGGCGCAACAGAAGTCGATATGGTGCTGAACGTCGGCGCCCTGAAATCCGGTGACCTGGAAACCGTGAAGCAGGATGTGGCTGCCGTGAAGCAAGCGGCGGGAGACGTGCTTGTGAAAGTGATTTTGGAGACAGGTCTTCTCACGGACCAGGAAAAAGAAATCGCGTGCAAGCTCTGCGTGGAAGCAGGCGCGGATTACGTGAAAACGTCCACCGGCTTTGGACCAGGTGGAGCAACGGTAGAAGACATTGCTTTGATGCGCAAAACCGTCGGCCCTGATATCGGGGTAAAAGCATCCGGCGGCGTGCGCGACGGCGAGGCAGCTCTCGCGATGATCGAGGCAGGGGCGAGCCGTATCGGTACAAGCTCCGGCATTTCGATTGTGACGGGCGCAAAAGCAACAGGCAGCGGATACTAGCATGCACAAGCAAAGCCTGGCCAAGTAAGGCCGGGCTTTTTCCTACTTTTTTTGCATGAAACGACCGAAACAAAAGAAGACGAGAGGAGAAAGCGGGAGAGGGGTGTGGCAGATGAAAATGGTCACGGGGATCGGTATTCTTCTTGCTTTTTATGGAGTGGGGGTGCTTGCGAGCAAGTGGCTGCATATCCCTTTGCCTGGCAACCTGGTCGGGATGCTCTTGTTGACGCTGGGGCTTGTCACGGGCTGGGTTCGGATGGAGTGGGTAGAGCGGGCGAGCACGTTTCTCGTTCGCCACATGATGCTGTTTTTCGTTCCGATTATCGTCGGGGTGGCCAGCTATTTGAATTTGTTTGCCCAGGCTCCATGGTCGATTGCGCTGTCGATGATTGTAGCGCCGATGCTCGTCATGCTCGTGACTGGCCGTGTCGTCCAGAGCTATTTGCGCCGCCAGCAGCAGAAGAAGACGCAAGCTTCCGTGCCGGAAGGAAGGAGGACGCTGGATGCTTAGCCAATGGTTCGCGATCCTGGTCACGCTGGCGGGCTATCGCGGGGCGATGCTGGTCAACGCCCGCTTTCCCCGCTTGCAGCCGCTGATTGTGGCGGTCGTGCTCGTCTGGGTCATCTGGTGGGCCGCAAGCGGTGACTGGGAAGCTTTTTCTGCCGGAGGACAGTGGATTTCGTTCTGGCTCGGTCCGGCTACCGTCGCGTTGGCGGTTCCGCTCGCCAGACAAATCAGAGAGTTTGCCCACATCTGGCGCGGCGTTTTGCTCGGAGTCTGCGCGGGGTGTGCCGTGGCGATTGCGTCTGTGTATGCGATCCACTGGTGCTTTGGCTCAGACGATATGCTGCTGAAAAGCATGCTGAGCAAATCGGTCACGACGCCGATTGCGTTGGAGCTGGCTGCCTCGATTGGCGGAGTGCCTGCTCTCGCTGCCTTTTTTACCGCACTGACAGGCATGGTCGGAGTGATGATCGCGCGACCTGTCCTCAAATGGGGCCGGATTACAGATGACTGGGCAATCGGGATCGCCGTGGGAACGAGCGCGCATGCGATTGGAACAGCCAGCTTGAACCGGATTTCCCCTGTCCAGACAGCGGCTTCGAGCGTCGCGATGATCGTTGCGGGCGTCGTCACCTCGCTCTACCTCATCCCGTTTTCTTTTTAAGCCATACGGTCGGTGTAGGCGGCTGCCGCTTATCTGGAATGATCCACTGGATGAAGCGGGCAATCTGGGGCACAAACGGCAAGGCGGCCATGGAGCAGATCAGATTGAAGAGCGTCTGCGAATGGGCGATTTGCATCGAAGGGCTTGCCGTTAAAAAGGCGCTGACCTGGGCAAGCTGGGATAAAAAAGGCAAAAAGACAATCGCGCCTGCGACGTTGAAGAGCGTATGGCACCAGGCAACCTGCTTCGAGGCCGTATTCGTTCCGATCGCGGCAATGACAGCGGTGAAGCATGTGCCGATATTGGCCCCAAGCACGATGGCAAGCGCTGTCTCCATGGACAAAATCTGATGGGTGAGCAGCCCCATCGTAATGACGGTCGTCGCTGATCCGCTGTGGATGAGCGCGGTGAAAATGATCCCGGTGACAAGCCCGATCCAGATGGAGTGGCTGCTTTCCAGGAAAAGGGAGCGGAACGTCTCGGACTGTTCCAACGGCTTTGCCATCAGCTTCAACGTATCAATCCCGAGGAAGATCAGGCCGAAGCCCGCAATGACAAGCCCTGTGCAGCGAACGTTCGGGCGGGGCATCAGCCAGAGAGCCACGCCGACGAGCAACATCGGGATGGCAAACGACTCCAGTTTCAATGCGACCAGCTCTGTCGTCACCGTTGTGCCCAGATTGGTCCCGAGGATGATGCCGACTGTCTGGGCGAACTGGATGATGCCCGCATTGGTCAGGCCGATGGTCAGGACGGTTACGGCGCTGGAGCTTTGCAGGACAAACGTGGCGATCAGTCCGACCCAGAAGCTATGGTAGGGCGTGCGGGTGAAGCGCGACATCCATTCTTCCATTTTTTTGCCTGCCAGATTTTGAAAGCCGGTCCGCATCGCATACATACCAAGCAGAAAAAAACAGAGCCCGAGCGTAAACGGGGCGAGGATGGAGAACATCACAAGTTGGGTTCCTCCTTCTTGATTACAATAGCAAGCGAGGCTGGCCGTTAAAAACGCGGGGCCAACCGTAAAGGAAGTTACTATAACGCTATGCCTGTACAGGGGCAAGCATGACAAGGAGAGGACTGACTGCATGGCGAGAGTGCTACTGAATCAGCATCGGAAAAAGCGGCTAGAAGCGGGCCACCCGTGGGTTTTTCAGTCGGAAGTATTGGAAATTCAGGGCGAGGTCGTGCCGGGTGAGATCGTCGAAGTGACGAACCACAAAGGACACTTTTTGGCAAAAGGCTACATCAACCCAGCATCGCAAATGATCGTGCGCATTTTGAGCTACGACCCGAACGAAGCGATCGACTATGCGTTTTTCTTGCGCAAAATCAGACAAGCTGCACAGTTTCGCGACAGATTTGTGGACAACCCGCGCGCCTGCCGCGTCATTTACGGCGAGGCCGATTTTTTGCCTGGGCTGATCGTGGACCGCTACGAGGATACGCTGGTCGTACAAGTTCTTTCGCTGGGCATGGAAAAGCGGATCGACTGGATTTCCGATGCGCTCGTGGAAGTGTTTGCGCCGACGGGCATCTATTTGCGCAACGACGTGCCTGTGCGCAAGCTGGAAGGGCTGGCGGAAGGAAAAGGCGTTCTGTACGGAGAATGTCCGCGTGAAGTATTGATCGAGGAAAACGGTCTGAAGTACTATGTGGATATCGTCGAGGGGCAAAAAACCGGATTTTTCTACGACCAGCGGGAAAACCGCGCTTCGATCGCGCCATTGATGAAAGGGTGGGGCGAAAAGCACGGCATTACACTACAGCAGGTAGAAACAGATGGCGAGCAAAAGCTCATGCCCGTCGACAAGCGGGGAAAAGTAGTCAAAAATCCGTTCTGGGACGGGGCAGAGGTGCTGGAGTGCTTCACGCATACAGGCTCGTTCACGCTGAACGCCTGCAAGCACGGGGCGAAAAAAGTGACGGCGCTCGACATCTCCGAGCACGCCATCGAAACGGCGAAGCGCAACATCACCTTGAACGGCTTTTTGCACCGCGTCGAGTTTGTCGTAGCCAATGCGTTTGACTATTTGCGGGAAAACGTGGAGGCGGGCAAAAGCTGGGACGTGGTCATTCTCGATCCGCCAGCTTTCGCCAAGTCGCGTGGCGCAGTCAAAGGCGCCTGCCGCGGTTACAAGGATATCAACCTGAACGGGATGAAGCTCGTCCGTCCGGGCGGTTTTTTGGTCACTGCCTCCTGCTCGTACCATATGTCGCCGGAGCTGTTTTTGGAAACGATCCAGGAAGCGGCCGTCGATGCGAAAAAAATCTTGCGGCTGATCGAGTGGCGCGGAGCCGGGAAAGACCACCCGCAAATCAGCGGGGCCGACGAAGCGCATTACTTGAAGTTCGCCATTTTTGAAGTGCGCGATCGCAAGTAGAAAAAGAAAACAGCGCCGAAGCGTATCTGGCGCTGTTTTTGCGTTCACGTGGAATGGGGTCGCTGCTCGCGCTAGCTGGCTGACATCCGCGCGCCGATTTCGCCAGCCTGCCAGGCTTACTGCGCAAACTGCTTGTCGTTTTTCACCTGCCGGACGAGGTCGAGAGCTTTTTTGAAGCCGAGCTCTTTTCCGAGCAAGACTTGTCCTTCGGCGGGGGTAGCGGCGCGGGCCTGGCTTAATGTTTGCAACTCGTGGGTCAGCAAATGCTCGATGAGGTAGAGCTGGACCTGGCCGATTTCGCGCTCGCTCTTGCGGTTCCGCTCCCGGAACTTCGCCCGTTGCTGGCTTTCCTCCACATATTTGTCGATGTCATCCTCGAGAAAATGGGAGGCGTTGCAAATAATTTGCCGATAGTCATCCGTCTGGGAGGGAATCGGCCGGATGGTGTGACCGAGGTGAGCGAGCAAAAATTTGTTCAGGACGATGCTGTCCCGCGTGTAGTCGTTGTGAAGGAGCGAGTACTCCCCCAAAAAGGCGCCGTTGTCTTTGTCATAGCTGTGCAGCAGCGTGTACGTGGAGCAATACGTACAGTAAAGCAAGTAGTCTCTCATGGACATCCCTCCAGCAAAATAGCTCCATGACAGGGTTTTTACTTCCCATGATATGACGAAGTTTCGCGGTGGGTGATACTTGCTTCTCTTGTATTTGCCGGTCGGTTTGTGTATGCTAAATGACGAGCTTTTGCCCGGTACAAAGTGCAGATGCTGGGCGCGTGCATAGCATAGGAGAGAGATGAAACTAAGGTAGACTCTTTGCCTGCCACAGAGGAAAGGAGCATGGCACGGATGGGAACAGAAAAAATCCGTCTGGGAATTATTTATGGGGGAAAATCCTCGGAGCACGAGGTTTCTTTGCGGACAGCCTTGTCGATCATGAAGGCTGTGGATGCGAATAAATACGAGGTAACGCCAATTTACGTGCAATTGGACGGCTCCTGGGTAAAAGGAGAGGCGCTGGCAGGCCAACTGCCGGAAAAAATCGACGCGCTGCGCTTGACGACAGGCGACCAGGCGATCAACCAGGCAACCGGATCGGGACAGGAACTCATCCCGGCGAGCAAGCCGGCTTCGTTGTTTTCCATCGGCCAGCAGGTAGATGTGATCTTTCCGGTCGTCCACGGCCCAAACGGCGAGGACGGCACGATTCAGGGGATGCTCGAGCTTGCCAACCTGCCTTATGTCGGCACGGGCGTCATGGCCTCCGCGGTCGGCATGGACAAATGGATGATGAAAACCGTCTTCGCCCAAGTCGGTTTGCCGCAGGTCAAGTACGTCGGTCTTTTGCGCTCGCAATGGGAGAAAAACCCCGAGGAAGTCGCGGAAAACATCGAGCGCAAACTCGGCTATCCGTGCTTTGTCAAGCCAGCGAACATGGGCTCTAGCGTCGGGATCAGCAAGGCGAAAAACCGTGCGGAGCTGGTGCAAGCGCTCAATCTGGCTGCCCGTTTTGACCGCAGACTGATCGTGGAAGAGTTTGTTCAGGCGCGGGAGCTGGAAATTGGCGTACTCGGCAACGAGGAGCTTGTGACGTCTGTGGTGGGCGAGATCATCGCCGCCAAGGAATTTTACGATTACGAAGCCAAGTACAAGGGAGCGGGCACAGAGTTGTCCATTCCTGCCGTCATTCCCGAGCATGTCGCAGACGGGATCGCCGACATTGCGAAAAAAGCGTTCCAGGCGCTGGATGGTTCCGGGCTCTCCCGCGTCGACTTTTTCTGGGACGAGAAAAATGACAAACTGTACATCAACGAAGTGAACACGATGCCAGGCTTCACGCCGTTCAGCATGTACCCGATGCTGTTTCAGGCAGCGGGTGTCAGCTACAGCGAGCTGATTGACCGCCTGGTGCAGCTCGCGCTCGAGCGCCACGCAGACAAGCAGCGCAACATCGTCGAAGCGGAAGGGTTGGAATAGGCAAAACGAAAGGTGCTAGCAGATAGCGCCTTTTTCTTTTTCGCCACGCCGCCCGCAAAAAGCCAAAAGCGAACAGCAGGCACACCGGGCTTTTGACCCGAGCACGCCCCCGGCACGCTGCGAGCCGCAGGAGCCATAGCCGCTGCCGCACATGAAACAGCGCCTCCCGTACAGGACGAGAGGCGCTGTTTTTTAATCGCGATTTTCCAGATCGGAGAGCAGCGTCCACAGCTCCATGCCTTTTGACGCTTTGAACAAAAAGGCGTGGCGCTCGTCGCGCAGCGGCAAAAGAGCGGAAAGCGCCTCGGCCTTCGTGGCAAAATGCAGCTTGTGGCCGCCGTAGGCATCGTGCAGGTGGCGGCTGTCTTCGCCGACGGTGACGAGCAGCTCGATGCGGTCCGCAATGTCTGTGAGCGCTTGGCCGACCCCCGCGTGCATCTGTGCGCTTTGCGGGCCCATCTCGTACATGTCGCCGAGCACGAGCACTTTTTTGCGGGCGAAAAACAGCTCGGCAAACGTGCGCGCAGCAGCTTCCATCGACGACGGGCTGGCGTTGTAGGCGTCGCTGATGTACAGCGCGCCGTGCCTGGAGGGCACCTGCTCAAAGCGCATGGCGGACAGCTTGACAGTCGACAATGCTTCGACGATCTGCTCGGCGCTCATGCCAAGGCGTCTAGCGATGGCGACAGCTGGCAGGGCGTTCAGCACGCTATGCTTGCCGTGCAGCGGGAGGAAGGCGGAAAAGCGCTCCCCAGAAGCGAAGCAGACGTCAAACTGCGTCCCGCTGTCGGTCGGCTCGATTTGCTCTGCCCACAGGTCACAAGGCTCCTTGACCGAGTAGTACATGATCTCGCCGGAATACAGGTGGGCAATGCGCGGCAAGTACTCCGAATCCTTGTTCAGCAGGACGAGGCCGTCCGGGGCTGTATGCGGCAGCAGCTCTGCCTTGGCGAGCGCAATTTTTTCCCGCGTGCCGAAAAACTCCAGATGCGATTCGCCAATGTACGTAATCACGCTGATTTGCGGCTTGACCAGGCTGGCGAGCAAGTCGATTTCCCCGGCGTGGTTCATCCCCAGCTCCAGGACGGCGGCCTGATGTTCCGGCTCCATTTGTAGCAAGGAAAGCGGCACGCCTAAATGATTGTTCAAGTTTTTATATGTCTTGTAGACAGGGGAGCGCGCTTCGAGTACGTGGGCTACGATGTCCTTCACCGTCGTTTTCCCGATGCTGCCCGTAATCGCGATATGCGGGATCGAAAAGTCTTTCCGATAGGCGGCTGCCAGCTTTTGAAAACCGCGCAACGTGTCGTTGACGAGAATCAGCCCGAACTCATCGGGCAAGCCCGCAGGAATTTTTTCCTGATTGGATACGAGCGCCGCGACTGCTCCTTGCTCGGCTGCTTGCAGCAAAAAGTCGTGGCCGTCCCGAACGCCGCCAGTCAGCGCCACGAATAAAGAACCCGCTTTCAGTTGGCGGGTGTCAAAGTGAACGGATGACAAGACAAGATGCGGGGAGCCTGCCAGCAAGAGTCCTTCTGCATTGATTGTGGCCTGTTCCAGTGCAATTGGTTTCATGTGCACGAACTCCTTTTTCTATTGATCCATGGATCTATCTCCACCGGGAAGCCGACAACGCGAACGTGAAGCTGCGAAGTCGTGTTGTTCACGAACTCGTGAATCCTCGAAGTCATGCTACCACGCGCCCGGGAAGGCCGCAAGACAAAAGTGCGGGACTGGCCGTTGCATTTGCCGCGTGTCGTCCGCTATCATGATACTGTCTGTGCCTTGAAATCGTCGAAGCCATATACATAGCTGAAAGGGGTTGCCAAAATGGAGAAGAGCATTTTTACCCGGATTATGGAGGGCGAAATTCCAGCCCGCGTGGAATACGAAGACGAACAGGTCATCGTCATTCATGACATCGCACCAAAGGCGCGCGTCCATCTGCTGATTATCCCGCGCAAGCCGATTCCGACACTGATGGATGTGACGGAGGAAGATTTGCCGCTGATCGGCCACATTCACCGGGTGGCGCAGACGTTGGCGAAAAAGCTGGAGTTGTCCGGTTTTCGCCTGGTAAATAACTGCGGAAAAGAAGGCGGACAAGAAGTTTTCCACATTCATTACCACCTCTTGTCAGGATTTCACGAATAAAAATGAACTAAAGGTTGACCTTCATTAGTCATCTATCCTATAATGAAGTGTGACAGTCTGTTCGTACCACGATTCAGGCGTCCCACGGTTTTAGCGGAGGGAGGGAAGACAAATGGCAGAAATTCGAGTCAAGAAAAACGAGTCTTTGGATAGCGCACTTCGCCGCTTCAAGCGTGAGAGCGCCAAATCCGGGGTGATGGCGGAACTGCGTAAACGTCGTCACTTTGAGAAGCCTAGCATTAGGCGCAAAAAGAAATCCGAAGCAGCTCGCAAACGTAAGTATTAATGGACGGAGGGCCCATCATGAGTGTAATGGAGCGACTCGATCAAGATATGAAGCAAGCAATGAAAGACAAAGCTGCTCTAAAACTCTCTGTTATTCGCATGGTGAAAGCCGCTTTAAAGAATGAAGAGATTAACAAAGGCAGAACTTTGTCTGAAGACGAAGTGCTGACCATCTTGACTCGTGAGTTAAAACAACGCCGTGAATCCCTCCACGAATTCGAGAAGGCAGGCCGTGAGGAACTTGCCTTAAAATCGCGCGAAGAGATCGACGTGCTCTCCGCTTACTTGCCCGCTCAGCTCAGCGAAGACGAAATTCGCGATATCGTTCGGGAAGCAATTGCCGCCACAAATGCCGCCTCCAAAAAAGAGATGGGCAAAGTGATGGGGGCAATCATGCCGAAAGTGAAAGGCAGAGCAGACGGAACCCTCGTGCAAAAGATTGTATCTGAGGAACTACCATCGTAGACAAGCAACACCTCATATAGATACGAACGAGAAAACTCAGCCAGATGATGGCTGGGTTTTTTCTTTTCCCCCAGAGGAATTTGCGGTACATACGGCTTGCGGCGTGTCAAGGTGCTTGAGCGGTCATCTTATTGACAAAAATCTGAAACAATCTTCCCTCTCCTTCGTATACCTTATTGGGCATAAGTTGAAGCTGATACGAGGAAGGAGGTAAATGCAATGACTGCAACAAGGCCAGCTTTACGCCGTGTGCGATTGCTCTTTTCGTTTCTCTGCCTGATGATGGGGCTTTCGATGTTTTTGGCAGCGCCAGGGACGTTTGCACAGTCTTATCAAAAAGCCGTCTGGATTCCGGTAGACAACACGATTGAGCGCGGCCTGGAGAGCTTCTTGGAGAGAGCTTTCGCGGACGCGCAGGAGCAGCAGGCAGACCTTGTCATCTTGCATATTAATACGCCAGGTGGCGAAGTGGATGCTGCCGACCAGATTGGGCAGCTCATCCGCCAATCTCCCATGCATACCATTGCCTACATTGACAATCAAGCTTTTTCAGCGGGTACCTACATCGCTTTGAATGCCAATGAAATCATTATGACGCCAGGCAGCAGCATGGGGGCGGCGACTCCGATTGACCTGGCAGGCAACGCAGCCGATATCAAGTTCATCTCCGGATGGAGCAAAAAAATGTCGGCGGCCGCCAGCTTGAACAATCGCAACCCTGATGTGGCGCGGGCCATGGTCGAAATGGATACGGAGTTTCCCGGCTTGAAGCCGAAAGGAACGGTGCTCTCGCTCGACGCCCAGCAAGCCAAAACGTTGGGCTACGCGGACCGCGTCGTTTCCGGCAAGGAAGAGCTGCTGGCCAGCCTTGGTGTTCCGGGCGATTCCCTTCAGGTGATCGAGCCGACAGGTGGGGAAAAGGTCGCGCGCTGGGTGACCAGCCCGTACGTCATGAGCCTGCTGTTGGTCATCGGCCTGGTAGGAATTGTGGTTGAGCTGTTTGCACCCGGCTTTGGGGTCGCGGGTACGATCTCTCTGGTTTCCTTCGGCCTGTATTTCTTCGGTCATTATGTGGCAGGCTTTGCAAACTGGCTGCACATCGGTCTGTTTGTCATCGGAATTTTACTCATGATCTTGGAAATATTCCTGCCAGGCGGTATCGTCGGAGCGATCGGGTTTATCAGCATCGTGACCGGCCTGGTGATGGCTGCCTACGACACGCAGCAAGGGCTCGCCTCGCTGGGGCTCGCGGCAATCGTCACGGCTCTGGTGGCATTTCTGCTCATCAAACGGTACGGCGTCAAAGGTCTGCTTGGCAAATTCGTTCTCGGCGACGCGCAGCGCAACGAGGAAGGATATGTGGCGCCGAAGGACCAGCGTGACCTCGCAGGGAAAACAGGTGTTGCCCTGACGCCTTTGCGTCCGGCTGGTGTCGTGAAAGTGGATGGAAAACGCGTCGATGCGGTTTCGGCCGGAGGCTTTATCGACGCCGGAACGGCGATTGTCGTCGTGCAAGTGGAAGGCACGCGCGTCGTCGTAGCCGAACAAGGATAAAGGAGTGAACTGCACATGTTGGAAAGTGGATTGATACCTCTCATATTTATGGTGGCGGTCGCCATCGTAGCTCTCTCGATTTTCTTCTCGTTTGTTCCCGTGATGCTCTGGATTTCCGCGCTCGCCTCGGGCGTGAACATCGGGATTATTACGCTCGTCGCCATGCGCCTTCGCCGCGTCGTTCCGTCGCGCATCGTAAATCCGCTCATCAAGGCGCGCAAAGCTGGCTTGCAGTTGGATACAAACCAGTTGGAGAGCCACTACTTGGCAGGCGGTAACGTAGACCGTGTCGTGGACGCATTGGTAGCCGCGCAGCGCGCAGATATTCCGCTCGGCTTTGAGCGCGCCGCAGCGATTGACCTGGCAGGGCGCGACGTCTTGGAAGCGGTACAAATGAGCGTGAACCCGAAAGTTATCGAAACGCCAGTCGTAGCAGCCATGGCCAAAGACGGTATCGAGCTGCGCACAAAAGCAAAAGTAACGGTACGCGCCAACATTGACCGTCTGGTCGGTGGTGCGGGGGAAGAAACGATCATCGCCCGCGTCGGGGAAGGGATTGTTTCGACAATCGGTTCGTCCGCGAGCCACAAGGACGTATTGGAAAATCCGGACCTCATCTCCAAAACCGTACTGAACAAAGGTCTGGATGCAGGAACGGCATTCGAAATTCTCTCCATTGATATCGCGGACGTCGATGTAGGCAAAAACATCGGGGCGCAACTGCAAACCGACCAGGCCGAAGCCGACAAGCGCATCGCCCAGGCAAAAGCGGAGGAGCGCCGCGCGATGGCGGTTGCCCAAGAGCAGGAAATGATCGCTCGCGTACAGGAAATGAAAGCGAAAGTAGTAGAGGCAGAGGCACAGGTTCCACTTGCTTTGGCAGAAGCGCTGACCAGCGGCAAAATGGGCGTCATGGATTACTACAACCTGCAAAACATTGCAGCCGATACGCAAATGCGCCAATCGTTCGGGCATCCAGGAGACAAACAGGACCCTGCCTCGCCTGACAAGAAAGAGTAAGGGCGATCGCCATGGACGATCTCTTGGATCTCCTCTTTGACTTGTTTGGCTGGCTTCTGCCTCTGATTGGAAAGTACTGGTTTATCATTTTGGGCTACATCGGCTACAAGCTGCTTGGATTGGGCGGCAAAGGGAAGAAGATGTCGCAAGGGAGACCGAACCGCCCCCTTACGCCTGTCGAGACGCCATGGGCTAGGCAAGAGCCTGCTGTGACGGAGGAGCGGAAAACGGTGCGAGCCTCCGCCAAATACGAGCCGATGGACCGAGACACAGAATCGATGGAAGGCGTCGGAGTGGAGCAGGAATGGGCATTTTCGGAACCTGTACGCGCTTCGACAGGCTCCACGATTCGCCTGTCTGCGGCGGCGGCACAGTCGGCTCCACAGCGAGCGAAGCCGCAGCCTGCCAGCACCGTCGATCCGCGTGAAGGCATGAAGTGGGCGCTGATTTTCGGCGAGCCGCGCTCCAAAGCGCCATATTTCGCCGAGCGCTCTCGCAAATCGGCCAAGTAGCGGCCAAGCGAAAACAGGTGAACGTCATGTTCGCCTGTTTTTTTGTACAGATAAAAATTTCTAAGATTCTTATCCAGTATAAGGGCAACTAAGGCTGCGCCAAGCCATTGGCGCAGCCAAGTTTTCTAATTGCGTTTGTCGAAAACTTGGGCTTGTGTCCATCAAGGCGGTTGACTATCCTGAAAGTATAGAAATTTGTTCCAATAAAGATAAGGGGTAGTGGACAAGCAATGAATCAGCAAATCTTTGAGCAAATGGGGCGCTTTCGCCAAAAAGTGATTCGGCTTGCCATTTTTGAAAAGAAATCCATCTACGAAACGGCCATTGCTTGCGGGTGCTCCGCGGAAAAAGTAAAGCGCGTCTTGAAAAAATGGAAGGTGCTTACACGAAGCGAACGACAGTTGTCCGCCTTCCTTGAGAAAGAACAGCAGCGATAGGCCTCTGGCACTTGGGACTCCCGAGTGACGGAGGTCTTTTTTTGGTTGTCCACGCCCCTTTTCGCAAAAAAATCTGCCCCCTCTTTGGAAATGCGAAAGCGCAGGTTTTCGTATGAATGCCGCACAGTTCGCTCGCATACGCATAGGTAAGAATGATATTGCACCAGATGCCCGGAAGCGATTTTGGCATGACCCGTTGTAGAAAACAAGGCGCGTGCGCCAGTAGAAGGGGGGCTTATCCATGAAGCGTTGGAGCCGCCGTCTGCGCCAGTTGGCCGGAGGTGTGTTGGATCTGCCGCAAGATGTGGTCCTGGAAGTCCCGCGCATTACGATGATCGGTCACTTGCAAATGTACATAGAGAATCATCGCGGTGTTCTGCATTTCAGCGAACATGAGCTGCGCTTGCTGTTGACAAACGGGCAGATGATTGTCTCAGGCGAACAGCTTGTCATAAGAGCGATTTTGCCGGAAGAAGTGCTACTCGAAGGAAGAATTGGCGGGGTCAAATTTTTGGAGACGGGGCCGCAGGGCTCGTAGCACAAAGAAAGGTGGAGACGGCACATATGCGAAACGGACTCAAGGAATGGGTAGATGGACACATCACCATCACCGTACGGGGTAAGCGTTTTGAGCGTTTGCTGAATATGGCCGTACGGGATGGCATCCGAATCTGGAATATTCGCAGGGTCGGTTCGGAGGTGAGCCGCTGCGATATACTGATTCGCGACTATTTTCGCCTGCGGCCGCTGTTGAAGGAGACAGGCTGTCGCAGCCATGTGGAAAACAGGGACGGCCTGCCTTTTTGGCTCTTGCGCGTGCGCAGGCGCGCGGGACTGGCTATTGGCGCGGTTTTGTTTTTTATCGGATTGTACATGCTCTCCTCGTTTGTCTGGAGCGTCGAGGTGACCGGAACCAAGCATATTGATCCGGCGCGGGTGATTAAAGCCGCCGATCAGATCGGGATTAAAGAAGGGGCCTGGAAGGTCAAACTAAAGGAACCGCTGCTTTTGCAAAAAGAGCTGTTGAGCCTGCTGCCGGAAGCGGCCTGGGTCGGCATCGACATCCAGGGCACGAAGGTCAGGCTGCAAGTGGTGGAGAAGGAAGCGCCTGTCAAGCCGCTAGCGACGGGGCCGCGCCATCTCGTGGCGAAAAAGCGCGCGGTCATCCACAAAATTCTCCCCGAAGTGGGCAAAAGCCAGGTGACGAACAACCAGCTCGTCGAAAAAGGCCAGGTGCTCATCTCGGGCATTATCGGCAACGAAGAGCGCCAGCAGGCTGTTTCGGCGCGCGGCAAGGTGCAAGGGGAGGTCTGGTATGTCAGCAACACCTCGGTGCCGCTGAAGCAAACGCTCTACCGCTTGACCGGAGAGCGCCAGGAGCAGCAGTACTTGCTGGTGGGGCCGTACGCGATCCAGGTGTGGCCGTTCAACAAGGAAGGGTTTGCCGATGCCCAGACCGAAGAAAAACGGTACGTCCCCTCTTACGCCGGGTACACGTCGCCGATCGGCTGGAAAACGGTCACGTACACGCAAATCGAGCCGATTACGAAGCAATTGAGCGCAGAAGAGGCGACGGAGATAGCGAAAAAATTCGCCAGAGCAGACATTTTGCAAAAAGCTGGTAAAGATGCGTTCATTCAGGACGAAAAAGTTTTGCACGTCACCGCAGAGAATGGTAAAGTTTACGTAAGCATTCATTTTTCCGTCATTGAAGAAATTGCCGTTGAACAGCCGATCATCCCCCAGGCACCCGTGAACAATGGCAATCCGTGACGTCATATTGCTGATAACCGTTGCAAGGAGATGGAAGCCTGTTGCACGTACAAGATGAGGTAAGAATCCCGTTTTCAGACGCATCTGAGGCCTTGTTGTTGTTTGGACCGCACGACGCGTACCTAAAGCTGATCGAGGAAAAAAGTCCTGCCCGAATCATGACCCGCGAAGGCGAACTGGTCATTAGCGGCGACAAGCCGGAAGTGGATAAGCTGACGGAGCTGATTGGCATTTTGCTGCAGCTAATCCGCAGAGGAATTGCACTGTCCGAGCGCGACATTTCGTATGCGATGATGCTCGTCGGCCGGGGAGAAGCAGCGCAACTGCTGGATGTTTATGATGAGGAAGTGGCACGCACCCAGCGCGGAAAGGTGATCCGGGCCAAAACGCTCGGCCAGCGGCACTATTTGTCGGCGATCAAGAAGCACGACATCGTCTTCGGAATCGGGCCTGCCGGAACGGGAAAAACGTATTTGGCGGTGGTTACGGCAGTGACCGCGTTGAAAAATGGACGTGTCAAACGGATCGTTCTTACCAGACCGGCTGTGGAAGCGGGAGAGAGCCTTGGATTTTTGCCTGGCGATCTGCAGGAAAAGGTAGACCCGTATTTGCGTCCGCTCTATGACGCCTTGTATGACATGCTTGGCACCGAGCAGGTGGCCAAGATGATGGAGCGCGGACTGATTGAAGTCGCTCCGCTGGCGTACATGCGCGGTCGTACTCTAGAAGACTCGTTCGTCATTTTGGACGAGGCGCAAAACACCACTCCCGAGCAAATGAAAATGTTTTTGACCAGGCTTGGGTTCGGGTCCAAAATGGTGATTACGGGTGACGTGACACAGGTTGACCTGCCCAAAGGCAAAAAGTCCGGACTGCGCGAAGCGGAGCGGATTTTGAACCGGATACCGGACGTAGCCTTCATCCATTTCCAAGAAGGGGATGTCGTGCGACACAGCCTGGTGCAAAAAATTATCGCGGCCTATGCCAAGGAAGAAGCCGATCACGGCTATTGATAAATCGCGTTTGCAAAAAAAAGGAGATTGTTCATCTGTGCTATCTGTAGAAATCCTCCATGAAGAAATCGAACCGCTTGATGAAAGCCTGCAAAAACTGCTGACCGACTGTCTCGAAGCATGCGCAAAGCTGGAGGACGTACAGGGAGAAGTAGTCGTTACGCTGGTCACCAACGAGCGGATTCACGAGCTGAACCGCGACTATCGCGGCGTGGATCGTCCGACAGACGTTTTGTCTTTCGCCATGAACGAACCGGGTGAGGGCGAAATGGAAATCTTCTTCGACGAGAGCGAAGCGGACGAAGTTCCAAATATGCTTGGAGACATTATCATCTCCGTGCAAAAAGCGCGTGAGCAAGCTGAGGATTACGGCCACTCCTTCGAAAGAGAGCTGGGCTTTCTCGCTGTGCATGGCTTTCTCCATCTGCTCGGCTACGATCACGGTACGCCGGAAGAGGAGAAAGAAATGTTTTCCCGTCAAGAAAAAGTATTGGAGCAAATCGGCTTGACGAGGTAGGAGATCACGTTGAAGGAATTCCGGAGAATGGCGAAAAGCTTCGGCTACGCCTTGCAAGGAATCGGGCACACCGTAAAGACACAGCGAAACATGCAAATCCACGTAGCCGCTGCTGTAATCGTACTGGCGGCGGCCTGGTGGCTGCACATCCCGCGCAGCGATGTTTTGCTGGTCTTTTTTTCTATCGGCCTTGTCTTTTCGCTGGAGCTGGCGAATACGGCTGTAGAGGCAGTCGTCGACCTCGCCTCTCCAGACTGGCACGAAAAAGCGAAAATCGCCAAAGACGCGTGCGCAGGGGCTGTGCTGGTGGCGGCGATTTTGTCTGTCATTATCGGCATGGCTGTCTTCGGGCCGCCTTTGCTGCAAAAAATAGCGGGCTAGCCTGCGGCATGTCCCAGCCGGACGTTTGACAGGCCCCGAATAGACGACTGACCGGACGAGCCTTTTTGGGAGGCCATGAAGTCTGGTCTCTTGGCGTCTCTTCGTCAGGGGCAGGCGCGTTTTTTCCGGTTCGCGAAAAATCGTGGTAGAGACTACGTATAAGAGGAATGATGAGAATGGATAAACAAGCGTTACTGGCGAAAGCCATCGAAGCAAGGGAGCTGGCGTACGTGCCGTACTCCAAGTTTCAGGTAGGAGCTGCGCTGCTGTGCGAGAGCGGCAATGTTTACTTGGGCGGCAACATCGAAAATGCCGCGTACTCGCTGTGCAACTGCGCGGAGCGTACCGCCCTGTTCAAGGCGTTTTCCGAGCGGGATCGCACCTACAAGGCGCTGGCGGTGGCAGCAGATACGCCGGGGCCGGTGTCTCCGTGCGGCGCTTGCCGTCAGGTGATCGCCGAGCTGTGCCCGCAGGACATGCCGGTGTATTTGACCAACCTCAAAGGGGACGTGGAGGAAACGACAGTATCTGCCCTGTTGCCAGGGGCATTTTCCAAGGAGGATTTACGTGGATAACCGCAAGACCAAAAAGTCATTCAAATCAGGGTTTGTTTCGATTGTCGGCAGACCGAACGTGGGCAAATCGACGCTCTTGAATCACATCGTCGGCCACAAGATCGCGATCATGTCGAACAAGCCGCAAACGACGCGCAACAAAATTACCGCCGTGCATACGACGGAAGACGGGCAGATCATCTTCCTCGATACGCCGGGCATTCACAAGCCGCAATCCAAGCTCGGTAACTACATGGTTTCGGTTGCGGAAAACACGCTGAACGAAGTCGATCTCGTGCTGTTTGTCGTCGACGCGACCGAAAAGCGCGGCGCAGGTGACGACTACATCATCGAGCGGCTGAAGCAAGTCAAGACCCCGGTATTTTTGGTCATCAACAAAATCGACAAGGTGCATCCGGAAGCTTTGCTGCCGATCATCGACGACTACCGCAAGCTGTACGATTTCAAGCAGATCGTTCCGATCTCGGCGCTTCAGGGCAACAACACCAGTTCGTTGACCGAAGCGATCATGGGCGAAATGGAAGAAGGCCCGATGTTCTACCCGGCCGACCAGGTGACCGATCACCCGGAGCGCTTTGTCGTAGCGGAGCTGATTCGGGAAAAAGTGCTGCACCTGACACGCGAGGAAGTGCCGCACTCGATCGCCGTCGTCGTGGAAGAAATGAAGCGCGGCGAAAACGGGAAAACGCTGTACATTTACGCTGCGATCTACGTCGAGCGCGATTCGCAGCGCGGCATTTTGATCGGGCAAAAAGGCCAGATGCTCAAAGAGATCGGCCGACGGGCGCGTAAGGACATCGAGCGTTTGATGGGCGATCAAGTGTTTTTGGAGCTGTGGATCAAGGTGAAAAAGGACTGGCGCAACCAGGAGCGCATGTTGCGCAACTTCGGCTTTTTTGACGAGGAATAACAGCCGGGTCAGTGTCCTTCGTTTTCATTCGTGTTAATTTTTCCAAGGCATAGAATAACGGGCGCAGGTGATTCTAAGAAGGAAGTGGAGAGACCCGATACAGGAAAGGATGATGCTCCATGCTTCGTGACTTTTCTTGGAGAGTTTTCGCTTCAACCGGTGACATCCATGCTTACCTTCTCTACCGCGATCACCATCAGGCAGACGGCTCCTCGGAAGACGCGCTGCTTGATCTCGCCCAGGAAGAATTGGGTGACTCGCAGGCATGCTTGTAAAGTGGGAAGGGATTGTCATTCGCAGCGTGGACTACGGCGAGTCCAGCAAAGTGGTGACGTTGTTTACCCGGGAGAACGGCAAGCTTGGCGTGATGGCGCGCGGTGCAAAAAAGACCAAGAGCCGTCTTGCCGCCGTCTCCCAGTTGTTTTCGCACGGCTACTTTCTGTGCAAAGCAGGACCCGGAGCAGGAATGCCTGATTTGTCACAGGGGGACATACTGGATTCGTTTCGGGATATGCGGCAGGGCCTCACGGCGACGGCTTATGCCGCTTACATAGCGGAGCTTTTGGATCGATTGACACACGAGAGGGAGCCGAATCCTTTTTTGTTCCAGTTGCTCCTTCAGACGTTTCGCTACTTGGATGAAGGGGTGGACCCGGAAATTCTTTGCCGCATTTTCGAGATGAAGATGTTGAGCGTGGCCGGAATCTCCCCGCAGTTGTCAGCTTGCGCGAACTGCGGACAGCAGCGGGAGCCGTACGCGATCAGCGTGTCGCAGGGGGGACTGTTGTGTCCGTCCTGTCAGCCTTTTGATCCGTATGCTTTGGCGGTTACGCCCTCTACCTGGAAGCTTTTGCGGCTGTTCCAGGTCTTTGATTTGGAGCGGCTCGGCGATATCGAGGTGAAGCCGGCGACGCGCAGCCAGCTCAAGCATGTCATCCGCAGCTTCATGGATGAGCATCTCGATCTGCGGCTGAAAAGTCGCGCCTTTCTGGAACAGCTTGAGCGAATGGAAAGGATGGCGCAGCCGGACAGCGACTGATTGACATCCGATTTTCTTTTCGCTATGATAGGTAGCAAACTTACATATCGAAATGTTGCCATGAAGGAAAAGAGTAGTCGGCCACTGTGTGCCAGTAGCGAACCGGGGACGGTGCAAGCCCGGTCACCATGCTGATGAAGGGCGTTCCGGAGCAATTTGATCTTGACAAGGTGGGCGAAGAACTTTTTCGCCAAGTAGGGTGGAACCGCGAGAATCCTCTCGTCCCTACACTGTTGCTTTTTGCGACAGTGTAGCGGGCGGGAGGTTTTTATTTTTGGAGGAGGAAAAAGCATGAAAATGACATTTCAAGACATCATTTTGACGCTGCAAAACTTTTGGGCGAAGCAAAATTGCCTGATCGTGCAGCCGTACGACGTGGAAAAAGGGGCGGGGACACTCAACCCGATGACATTTTTGCGCTCCATCGGCCCTGAGCCGTGGAATGTCGCTTATGTGGAGCCTTCCCGTCGCCCGGCGGATGGCCGCTACGGCGAAAACCCGAACCGCCTGTACCAGCACCACCAGTTCCAGGTCATCATGAAGCCGTCGCCGGACAACATCCAGGAGCTGTATCTGGAAAGTCTGCGTGAGCTCGGCATCGAGCCGTTGGAGCACGACATCCGCTTCGTGGAGGACAACTGGGAGCACCCGGGTCTGGGCGCGTGGGGGCTCGGCTGGGAAGTTTGGCTGGACGGCATGGAAATCACCCAGTTCACCTACTTCCAGCAAGTGGGCGGCCTGGAGTGCAAGCCGGTAGCGGTCGAGCTGACGTACGGCTTGGAGCGGCTGGCTTCCTACATTCAGGAAAAAGAAAACGTGTTCGACCTGGAATGGTGCAACGGCTTCACGTATGGAGACGTGTTCCTGCAGCCGGAGTACGAACACTCCAAATACACGTTCGAGCTGTCTGACACAGACATGCTGTTTACCCTCTACAACACGTACGAAGCAGAGGCAAAACGACTGATGAAGGAGCGTCTCGTCTACCCGGCGTACGACTATGTGCTGAAATGCTCGCACACGTTCAATCTGTTGGACGCCCGCGGCGCGATCAGCGTGACCGAGCGTACAGGCTATATCGCCCGCGTCCGCAATCTGTCGCGTGAAGTAGCGCAAACGTACTACGCGGAGCGCGAGCGTCTCGGCTTCCCGCTGCTGAAAAAAGCAGGCGGACAAGAGGAACAGACGGCACAGGTGAAGGGAGAGGATACAAATGAGTAAACGCGATTTGCTCGTAGAAGTTGGTCTGGAAGAAATGCCAGCGCGGTTTGTGGCACTGGCAGCATCGCAATTCAAGGAAAAAGTGGAAAAATGGCTGACGGCAGAACGCGTGCCATTTGACCAGATTACGGCGCTGGAAACGCCGCGCCGCTTTGCCTTGCTGATCCACGGCCTTGCGGAAAAGCAGCCGGATCGCAACGATGAAGCGAAAGGTCCGGCCAAAAAAATCGCCCAGGACGAAGCGGGCAACTGGACCAAGGCAGCGCTCGGCTTTGCGCGCAGCAACAACGTCGACCCGAACGACCTGTACTTCAAGGAAGTAAACGGCGTGGAGTATGTACATGCAAGAAAAGCGGAGGCAGGCAAGGCGACGACGGAAATTTTGCCGCAGCTCGCCGATGTGATCGCGGGCATGAGCTTCCCGAAAAACATGCGCTGGGGCGCAAGAGATTTGAAATACGTTCGTCCGATTCGCTGGCTCGTTGCCCTGTTTGGCGAAGAGCTGATTGACCTGGAAATCGCAGGCGTCAAAAGCGGTCGCGTCTCCCGCGGCCATCGCTTCCTGGGCACAGAAGTGACGTTGAACAACCCGGGCGAGTACGTGAGCAAGCTGGCCGAGCAGCACGTCATTGTCAATCCGGAAGAGCGCCGGGCGTTGATCGTGGAGCAAATCCGCCGTATGGAGCAGGAGCACGGCTGGACGATTCCGATGGATGAGGGGCTGCTCGATGAAGTCGTTCACCTCGTGGAGTATCCGACCGCACTCTACGGCACGTTCGAAGCGGAGTTTTTGACGATTCCGCGTGAGGTTCTGGTCACCTCCATGCGCGAGCATCAGCGCTACTTCCCGGTGGAAAACGCGCAAGGCCAACTGCTCAACCACTTTGTCACCGTGCGCAACGGCGACAGCCGCGCGCTGGAGAACGTCGCAAAAGGAAACGAAAAAGTGTTGCGTGCCCGTCTCTCTGACGCCCGCTTCTTCTATGTAGAGGACCAGAAGCTGTCCATCGAAAGCTGCCTGAAGCGCCTGGAGACGATCGTGTTCCATGAAGAGCTGGGAACGATCGGCGACAAGGTGCGCCGCGTCCGCAAGACGGCGGGACTGATCGCAAGCAAGCTCGGCGTCACTGCCGAAGAAGCCAAGCAAGTAGACCGCATCGCCGAAATCGCCAAGTTTGACCTCGTGACGAACATGGTCGGCGAGTTTCCTGAGCTGCAAGGCATCATGGGTGAAGATTACGCCCGCAAGGCAGGCGAGTCCGACCTCGTGGCGCGCGGCGTGTTCGAGCACTACTTGCCGCGCTTTGCCGGGGACCTCATGCCTGCCTCTGCCCAAGGCGCGATCGCGAGCATGGCTGACAAGCTCGACACGATCGTCGGCTGCTTCTCCATCGGCATCGTGCCGACAGGCTCCCAAGACCCGTACGGCCTGCGCCGGATGGCGGCGGGAATCGTCGCCATTTTGCTGGAACGCAACTGGCAACTGTCTTTGGACGAACTGTGGGATGCGGCGCTGGAAGGCTATGCGGCACAGGGCGTAAGCAAACGTACCGTGGAAGAAGTGAAAAAGGACTTGGTCGACTTCTTCGCTCTGCGCCTGAAAAACGTCCTGCAGGAAAACGGAGTCCGCTACGATGTGGTGGATGCCGTGCTGAGCGCAGATTTGACGCGGGTGCCTGACGTGCTGGCAAAAGCGAAGGCATTGATGGCGACTGTCTCGGCCGAAGACTTCAAGCTGATCGTCGAGCAGTTTAACCGGGTGAACAACCTGGCGCAAAAAGCGGAAGCGGACAGCGTGGACGAAGCGCTGTTTGCCGAAGAAGCCGAGCGCAACCTGTATCAGTCTTACCAGTCCGTCGAAAGCGAAGTGCAGGGACTCGCCGATCAGGAGAAAATTTTGGCGACGCTCTCCACGCTGCGCGAGCCGATTCAAGGCTTTTTCGACAAGGTGATGGTCATGGCGGAAGATCAGGCGGTTCGCGCCAATCGCCTGGGCTTGCTGCTTCGCATCTCCCGTCTTTTGAACGGCTACGCCGACTTTGCAAAAATTGTGTTTGCGTAAAAAACAAATAGGCTGGTGCCTCCGTCTTAAAATGAGACGGGGGCACCTTTTTTCCGCGCGAAAGAAGGAATATCCGGTCGAATAGAGTAATACTAGGAAGAGGTAAAGACAGAACCGGGGTGATTGGTCATCGAGCTTACCAAGCGTCAAGAGCAGATCTTACAGATAGTGAAGGATGACGGACCGATTACAGGGGAGCATATCGCGGAGCGTCTCAATCTGACTCGCGCTACGTTGCGCCCTGATCTTTCCATCCTCACGATGTCAGGATATTTAGAAGCCAGACCTCGGGTCGGGTATTTTTATGCCGGCCGACCTGCAAGCTCCGTCATTAGTGAACGGCTTCACAAGCTTATTGTCAATGACTACAAGGCAGTGCCAATCGTAGTTTCCGAGTCCGCCTCCGCTTACGATGCCATCGTGACCCTCTTTCTGGAGGATGTCGGGACGTTGTTCGTTGTCAACCAAAAAGGGTATTTAGCTGGCGTCATCTCACGCAAGGACCTTTTGCGCGCTTCCCTCGGCAACAAGACGCTGGAGGATGTGCCAGTCAGCATCATCATGTCGCGGATGCCGAACATCATCACCTGCGGGCCAGAGGAAACCTTGTACGCGGCAGCGAAAAAGCTGATTGATTTCCAGATCGATTCCTTGCCTGTCGTGCGACCCAGTGACGAAGATCCGAAGCAGATGGAGTTGATGGGACGGGTTACGAAGACGACGATCGCCAAAGCATTTGTAGAACTGGGCAGCGAGCCGAAAGTGTAGGAGGAGAATGGATGCAAGGTAACCAACAAGGACAGCTCATCTACGTGGTCTCAGACTCCATCGGCGAAACGGCCGAGCTGGTCGTTCGCGCTGGAGCCAGCCAATTTGACCGTTTTTTGTTTGATGTGCAAAAGTATCCCTACATAGAAGACAAGGAATCCATCGACGAAATCATCGCTTCCGCCAAGGAATCGAAAGCGATGATCGTTTTTACTCTGGTAATCCCGGAGCTGAACGCGTACATTACCCAGCAAGCGGCCTTGCACGGCATTCCTGCGATTGATGTGATGGGCCCGCTCATGCACACGCTACAGGGCATGCTCAAGGAGCCGCCGACAGGCAAGCCAGGGCTTGTGCGTCGACTGGACGAGGAGTACTTCCGCAAGGTGGACGCGATCGAGTTCGCCGTCAAATACGACGACGGCCGCGACCCGCGCGGGCTTTTGCGCGCGGACGTCGTTTTGATCGGGGTATCGCGCACCTCCAAGACACCGCTCTCCATGTACTTGGCGAACAAGCGCCTGAAAGTGGCGAATGTTCCCCTCGTTCCGGAGGTGGAGCCGCCGGAAGAGCTGTTCCAGCTCCCGCCAGAACGGTGTGTCGGGTTGACCATTAATCCGGAGCAGTTGAACGGCATCCGCACCGAGCGACTGAAAGCGCTCGGATTGACGGCGCAAGCCAACTACGCCAATCTCGACCGGATTGCGGAAGAGCTGGCCTACTCCAAGCGGATTATCGACCGTCTGGGCTGTAAGGTGATCGACGTGTCGAACAAGGCTGTGGAGGAAACGGCCAACATCATTTTGGAGATGATTCGCAAAAACAACCTCCGCAACGAAAGAAAATAGGCCAAAAGAAGGGATTTGGCGACTTTTGTAGAAAACGAGTAGCGAAAGCTTTTCATACATGGAGCGCAACAGCGTTTATTGCTTGCGGAAATGTGGAAAAGTAGAAAAGAAGAAAAGAAGTTCGAGACAAAGAAGGAATTTGACGAATTTTGACGAACTAAATAATCTCATCGTGCGATTCTCCTAAAAAGGTGGAAAGACATGACAGGTCCCACTTCAGATGAATTTGTGAATCAAGTGCGTGCCGCTGTCGACATCGTAGACGTTGTAGGAGAGTACGTTCAACTGAGAAAAAGCGGTCGTGCCTTTCTCGGTCTATGTCCGTTTCACTCTGAAAAGAGCCCTTCCTTCAATGTGAATGCAGAGCGACAGTTTTTCCATTGCTTTGGCTGCGGGGCAGGTGGGGATGTCTTTTCCTTTTTAATGAAACTGGAGCAACTGACGTTCCCAGAGGCACTGCACAAATTGGCGGAGCGTGCCGGGATCGAGATGCCCAAGACACAGCAAGTAGAGGAATCTCCTGAAAAACGCGCCAAGCAAGCCATGCAGGAAGCGCATCAGCTTGTGTCAAAGCTGTACCACTACGTGCTGACGGAGACGCCATATGGCGTGGAGGCGATGAAGTACCTCGAACGGCGCGGAGTGTCTATGCAGACGATTGCCGAGTTTCAGATCGGCTTTGCGCCCGATTCCTGGGATTTTGTGACGCAGTTTTTAAAAAAGCGGGAGTTTTCCCAGGAGTTGATGGTGGAGGCCGGACTCTTGGCGAAAAGCGATGGAGGAAAAGTATTCGATCGCTTTCGGGGACGGATCATGTTCCCCATCCACGACACCCAGGGAAATGTCATCGGATTCGGCGGCCGCCTGTTGGACGGCTCAAAGCCGAAGTCTCAACCCAAGTATTTAAACAGCCCGGAAAGCCTTTTGTTTAACAAAAGCGCTACCCTGTTCAACCTTCACCGTGCCCGTCCATATATTAGAAAGAGGAAGCAGGCACTGTTGTTTGAAGGATATGTCGATGTCATCTCGGCATGGCAGGCGGGTTTTCCCCAAGGAATCGCCACGCTGGGCACCGCCCTGACGGAGCAGCAGGCCAGAATGATTCGGCGCAATGTCGATTCGGTTGTGCTTTGCTATGACGGAGACGCTGCCGGTCAGGAGGCGACAAGCAAGGCGATCCACATACTGCAGCAGGCTGGTCTCATCGTTCGGGTAGCTCCTTTGCCGCAGGGAGTCGACCCCGATGATTACATCCGCCAGTACGGAGCTGAAGCCTTTTCTCAGCAGGTTTTGCTGCAGGCGATGCCGATTACGGCTTTTCGCTTGAAACATTTACGCAGCCAGATCGTAATAAATGATGAGACGGACAAGGCCCGCTTGATTGCCAAGGCCGTTGAAATCATTAACGAGCTGGAAAGCCCGGTCGAACGGGATATGTATTTGCGGCAATTGGCGGATGAATACTCCCTGACGCTCAGCGATCTCAAGTGGGAGGCCAAGCGCGTTTACAAACAGCAAAAAAGTGAACGGCAAAGGGATAAAGTGTCGCCAGCATGGAATAATAGTATAAATAATGGCAAAGTTACGCTCGCGAAAACACTGCCGCCCGCTTACCATACGGCTGAGCGCATGCTGCTGTACTACATGATGCGGAATCAAGAAATAGCCGCCCGCGTCCAGGAGGAATGCAGCGCCCACTTTCAAGTGGACGAACACGACGCGCTGGCTGCCTACCTGTACGCCTACTACGCAGAGGGAAACCCGGAAGACCCTGGAGGGTTCATACATTACGTGCAAGACGATTTGTTAAAGCAATTAGCCTCGGGATTGGCCATGATGGAGTGCAAGGAAGACGTATCTGATTTAGAGATCGGTGACTACATCAAACAAGTGAATAACTACCCGAAGCGTGCCGAGTTGGAACGATTGCGCGAAGAGCAGCGGAGCTTACACCTCCAAGCGGCCGCAGCGGACAGCGAGGATGCGCGCAAACAACTGGAAATTCAAGCTGCCTTAACAGGGATGAAGATTCTTGAATTGGAAAATGCTTTAAAAGAAGGGTAGCTTCAGATCATTCCCGGGGAAGGAGGGAAAGTAGATGAACAAGCAAAATATCACTTCTGACATGGAAGCAATGTCCATCGAACAAGTGAAGGAGCAGTTGGTCGAATTAGGCAAGAAACGCGGCGTTTTGTCGTACAAGGAAATTACGGATCGCCTGGCAGGTTTCGAGCAGGATTCGGATCAGATGGATGAGTTTTTCGAATACCTGGGCGATCAAGGTATCGAGATCAACAACAACGAGAACGACGACGACGATGAAGTCGACGAAATGATTATGAAGGACGAGGACAACGAAGAATTCGACTTTGACGATCTCTCCGTTCCGCCTGGAATTAAGATCAATGACCCTGTACGGATGTACTTGAAAGAAATTGGTCGTGTTCCTCTGCTCTCCGCTGAAGAGGAGATTAAATTGGCGCAGCGCATTGAACAGGGTGACGAGGAAGCGAAAAGAAGACTGGCTGAGGCCAACCTGCGACTGGTTGTTTCGATTGCCAAGCGCTATGTAGGCCGCGGCATGCTGTTCCTCGACCTGATTCAAGAAGGGAACATGGGTCTGATTAAAGCGGTGGAAAAGTTTGACTACCGCAAAGGCTACAAGTTCAGTACGTACGCGACATGGTGGATTCGCCAGGCCATTACCCGTGCAATTGCGGACCAGGCGCGGACCATTCGGATTCCGGTGCATATGGTGGAAACGATCAACAAGCTGATACGCGTTTCCAGGCAGCTTCTCCAGGAGCTAGGACGCGAGCCGATGCCAGAGGAAATCGCGGAAAAAATGGATTTGACCCCGGAAAAGGTTCGAGAAATCATGAAGATTGCTCAAGAGCCTGTTTCTTTGGAGACGCCAATCGGGGAAGAAGACGACTCTCACTTGGGCGATTTCATCGAGGACCAGGACGCGCTGGAGCCTTCGGATGCAGCGGCGTATGAGCTGTTGAAAGAGCAGCTCGAAGACGTTCTGGACACCTTGACTGATCGGGAAGAAAACGTTCTTCGCCTGCGTTTTGGCCTCGACGACGGTCGCACGCGCACGTTGGAAGAAGTTGGCAAAGTGTTCGGCGTAACGCGCGAGCGCATTCGTCAGATCGAAGCAAAAGCGCTGCGAAAACTTCGTCATCCAAGCCGAAGCAAACGCTTAAAAGATTTCCTGGAATAGCCGATATAAGGAGTATGAGGCCTACGTTTTAGCCGACGTAGGCTTTTCGTTTTCCACCATCATTTTCTTTCACGAGTAAGGAGGGGCCGCGTTGGACGACCAGCGCAAGCGAACCATCATAGCCGAAATTGAAAACTGGCGGCGCAATCACCTGCTGCCTGAACATTACTGCATTTTCCTGTTAAACCTGTACACAGAAGGGGATCGGCCGAGTACGAGTTCTACGGCATCCGCGGGCAGGGGAGAAAAGAAGAGAACGGATGCGACGTTGGGAACGGGAGCAGGGGTTGCGACAGGCAACTCGTCACCATCCACCGCTTATGCCTACGCAACCAGACAAGTAGCTCCGATTACGGGAAAAATGGTGATGACCTGGCTCCTTGGCGCCTTTGTTATTGCTGGTTTGATCTTACTTGCTTTTCATTTTAACCGTTTTACGACCCCAATGCAAATTGCCATCTTTGCCTGTTTCGCTCTCATTTTCTATATTCTAGGACTCGGCTTTCGCCGCCAAGCCCCGCCATTGACGCATTTGTTTCTCATGATTTCCTTTATTCTGTTAATTGCGGGTGGAATATATTGCATTCAAAAGCTGAACGGTTCCATGCCGCTGGTCCTCTTGTATTTGGGCTTCATTTGCGTGCTATTGTGCGTAAGTGCTTTCCTGTTTGGCTACGCCTACTTGCTTTATTGCGGGATGCTCGGCCTGGCGCTCCTGTACGGATTTGCGACTGTGCAGCGAGTAGGGGAGGACTACACGTGGTGGAAATCGGAGCTGTACTGGGTGCCTCTCGCTTGCCTTTTGACGGGACTCGGCTTTTTAATGAACAACGGCAACCCGAAGTGGGCAGGGGTTTTCGCAGTGTGCGGGCTCATCTCCTTTTTTGGCGCGGAGATTCAGGCGCTGTATATTGCCGAAGCGAAAAGAGACATGATCCAGTTGCTGCTGTTCATCAAGGTGTTTTTAGCCTCGGCGCTGTTTTTCTTTACGCGCGGCTACTGGTACACATGGCTCAGACTGTAAGGCAGCCCCATTTTTTTCGCCTGTCCGATTTGCTACAATGAGGGGAGAGAGAAAATGAGGTGAGGGAAATGGAGAGCAAGTGGAAAGTATTGATCGGAATCTTGCTGGCTGTCGTCTTTTTGGGTGGAGAGACGGCTGCACAGCTTATGGGAGTCAAAACATACAGCATCGGGTACATACTGGGCGCTCTGGCCTTTTTGGGAGCGATCCTCGTGGGAGCACGCCAACGTTAGGCGTGTTTTTTTTGCGGAAATCACACAAACAAGCCTTTCATGGTGTATAATGGAAGGAGCATTCTGAACAAACGCTCAGTCATAACGGTACAAGTCTTGCCCATTCACTACTAAAGCGTTTTCAAGGGGGTAGCAAAAGATGAATTTTGATCTGACGGTAGAGCAGCAAATGCTCAAAAAAATGATGCGGGAGTTTGCCGATGAAGTCGTGGCACCTGGCGCAGATGAACGTGACCGCACCAAGCAATTTCCTGTCGAAATATTCAAGCAGATGAGCGAACTGAACCTGATGGGCTTGCCGTTTCCGGAAGAGTACGGCGGCGGCGGATCTGACTCCACGAGCTTCGCCATCGTTGTCGAGGAGCTTAGCCGTGCTTGCGGCTCGACGGGCATTACGTATTCGGCGCACATTTCGCTCGGCGGCGCTCCGCTGCACCTTTTTGGCACGGAAGAGCAAAAGCGAAAATATTTGAGCAAAATCTGTTCCGGTGAAAGCTTTGGGGCATTCGGCCTGACGGAGCCAAACGCCGGCTCGGATGCAGGCGGGACGAAGACGACAGCCGTCTTGTCCGATTCGGAGTGGCTCATCAACGGCTCCAAATGTTTTATTACGAACGCTTCTTACGCGTCGTTTCTGGCCCTGACCGCCGTGACGGACAAAGACAAAGGATCGAGAGGGATCTCCGCCTTTATCGTCCCGACCGATGCGCCGGGCTTTACCGTGCTGGCCAATTACGAAAAGCTCGGCTTGCACAGCTCCAATACGACAGAGCTGGTGCTGGAAAATGTCCGGGTGCCGGAAGAAAACATGCTCGGAAAACGCGGCGAAGGCTTCAAGCAGTTTCTCATTACGCTTGATGGCGGGCGCATCGGCATCGGGGCGATGGCGGTCGGAATCGCACAGGCCGCTTACGACAAGGCCTTGCAATACGCCAAGCAGCGCACGGCTTTCGGCAATTCCTTGAGTCAGTTCCAGGCGATTCAGCACAAGCTGGCTGACATGGCCATGCAGATTGATCTGGCTCGGACGATGGTGTACAAGGCAGCCTGGCTCAAAGACCACGGGCGCAAATTTACGAAAGAAGCCGCGATGGCGAAGCTGTACGCTTCGGAAGTCGCCATGTCCGCGACTCACCAGGCCATTCAAATCCACGGCGGATACGGCTACATGCGCGAATACCAGGTGGAACGCTTTTTCCGCGATGCGCGTCTTTTGGAAATCGGCGAGGGCACCTCGGAAATTTTGCGCAATGTCATCGCCAGGGAAATCGGCTGCTAACAAATTTTGGAACATTTGGAATCCTCGCTGCCAGATCAGCGGGGATTTTGTCGTTCTTTGCGCGGGCGTTGTCACGTAATTTGCATTTCGCAATTGCTGCCAAATAGGGTAGAATAGAGGCAACGGAAGGTGAAAACAAAGATGACATCATTAACGATTTCCAAGCGGCTGCAAACGATTGCCCGCTACTGTCCAGAAGGAGCCCGCGTCGCCGACATCGGGTCGGATCATGCGTTGTTGGCTTCTTATTTGCTTGTGAAAGGAATCGCCTCGTTCGTCATTGCCGGCGAGCTGAACGAAGGACCTTTTCAGGCAGCGAAAAAGCAAATACATACTTTGCAGGTGAAAGACCGCGCGTCCGTCAGAAAAGGAAACGGACTGGCCGTGCTGGAACCGGGCGAAGCCGACGTCGTCTGCATCGCCGGAATGGGCGGACAGTTGATCGTCTCCATTTTGGAGGCGGGACTGCCCAAGCTGGAAGGCGTACAGCGCCTGATCCTGCAACCGAATGTCGGGGAAGAGGCGGTGCGCCGCTGGCTGTTGAATCAGGGCTGGCAGCTCGTAGCCGAAACCATTTTGAAGGAAGACGGCATTATTTACGAAATTTTGGTGGCCGAACGAGGCGTTCCCACTGTTCCTTATGAAAACAAAGATCGTCCGCAAGAAGATCTCCTGAGGATCGGTCCGTTCCTCTGGGAAGAAAAATCAGAAATTCTCCTGGAAAAATGGAGTAGCGAAGCTGAAAAATGGCAAAAGGTCCTGCTCCAGTTGCAGCGCTCGGACAAGCCGGAAGCTGCCCAGCGAATTGCGGAAATCGAACGAGAAGTGAAATGGATCAATGAGGTGATAGCATGCTTGCGCACGGACAAACCGTAATCCAGTACGTAGAGCGTTTGGCGCCAAAGGCTTTGGCGATGGAAGGCGACAAAATCGGCCTTCATGTCGGGACGCTGCAAAAGAAAGTGAAAAAAGTGATGGTCGCACTCGACGTGCTCGAATCGGTGGTCGACGAGGCGATTGCCGAAGGCGTCGACCTGATCGTCGCACACCACGCCGTCATTTATCGCCCGCTCAAGCATTTGCGGACCGATCTGGCAGCAGGACGGGTTTTTGAAAAGCTGATAAAGCACGACATTGCCGTCTATACGGCACATACGAATCTGGATGTCGCGGTGGGCGGCATGAACGACTGGCTGGCAGAAGCGATCGGGCTGGTCGATGTGGACGTGCTGGATGTGCTGCAGCGAGAAGCGTGGAAAAAGCTCGTCGTCTTCGTACCGGCCACGCACAAGGACGCTGTTTTCCAGGCCATGTCTGAGGCGGGTGCCGGGCATGTCGGCAACTACAGTCACTGCTCCTTCCAGGTGGAGGGAACCGGAACCTTTTTGCCGGGCGCAGGCACCAACCCGCATATCGGTTCGCAAGGCAAGCTGGAGACGGTCGAGGAAGTTCGCATCGAAATGGTGATTCCGGCTTCCAAGCAAACGGCGGTGCTGAAAGCGATGCTCGCGGCTCATCCGTACGAAGAAGTTGCCTACGATATCATCAGCCTGGAACAGTCCGGCCAGGCTTACGGAATCGGGCGCATTGGCTACTTGCCTGCTCCCATGACGCTGCGGGAAATGGCTGAGTTGGTCAAGGAGCGCTTTTCGCTGCAAGGGCTTCGCGTGGTAGGCGATCTGGATGCCACGGTCAAAAAAGTAGCGGTCGTCGGCGGAGATGGCAGCTCGTTCGCTTCCAAGGCGATTTTCAAAGGCGCAGATGTGTTCCTGACGGGAGACATCGGCTACCATACTGCACACGATGCGCAGGCCGACGGGCTTTCCATCATTGACGCGGGCCACAATATCGAAAAGATCATGAAACAAAAACTGGCGGAATACTTGCTGGAGCAGTTGAAAGCAAACGGCTACGAAACCGAAGTCATCGCCTCTGCTGTGCACACGGATCCGTTTCAATTTGTGTAAGGAACATGTCGGCAAAAAAGAACGGTTGCCGTCCAGTTGAAGTGTAGGAGGATTTTGTGTGCAAAAACTAATTCGAACGCTATCTAGCGGACTGCTTGTCGCTGCTCTGCTCACCCCCGGCGTCGCTTCAGCGGCTGGGGGCTTTCTGCCTTACAAAGACATTGGCACGCATTGGGCGAAAGCATCCATTATTCGCGGTGTACAGGCAGGGCTGTTTGCAGCGGGTGCGGATGCGCCGATGTTTTACCCGAATCGGGAGATGACCCGCGCCGAATTTGTGGCCTTGATGGATCGCTTGTACAACGGCGGGCAGTATCAGTTGTATCCGCTGACGTTTTTATCCGAACATGCCGAATGGTCAAAAGGAGAAGGGTTCGATGAGCCGTACCTTCCTTATAAAGACGTCGATCGGCTGACGTGGATGTACAACCCGACGTTGCGCGTGTCAGTCATTTTGGACAGGCTGTACGGCCCGAATGCCATCCAGGAAGTATTTCCCGGCGAGGCGATGAACCCGAACCAGCCGATCACCCGCGAAGAAGCGGCAAAGCTCATGCAAATGTTCACGATGTCGCCGGACAGCGCAAAAGCGTGGGAAGAAGTCAAGGCTTGGGGCTGGCTGGAAGGCGAACGCTCAGACAAGCTGAAGCGGGGCGAGGCGGCGGCAGCAGCCGATCGCATGATTACGTATTTGGTGCAGGACACGATCCTGCCGCTGTTGGACTACGATGGTCAAAAGTTTCCGATGGTTCCGGAGATTGAGGAGCTTTTCCCTTATTTTGCAACGTATACGATTTGGTCAACAACAGAGGAAAAGGCGTACGTGGAGGCCGTGGACGCGATTCGCAACCACGAAGACACGGATCAGACGTTTCAGGTGCTGCGCAAGCTGTTGGGGACCTCGTTTGACAACCGGATCGGGCTGCATTTTTATTTGAGCTGGGACCCGGAGACGGAGATTTCCGCCAACCTCGATGAAGCGATGAGTGCTATCGACGCTTATTTCGCCGACAAGGTCATCGCGCCGGATACGCTGCGGCTGTTGAGCGCCAATGTATATGACCTGGCGCTGCAGCTCGGGGCAAACGACCCGCAGCAATTCGCCAAGGTGCTGGACCGTTTGAGCACGTATGAAGCAAAAGTCAAACCGGATTCAAAAGAATGGGAGGCGCTTGCCATCTACCTGGGGGCTCTGGAAATCAGGAGCGGACAGACGGAAAAAGCGCTGAGCCGCTACAAGCAGTTTGCCGCCGCCAATCCGGAAGCGCTGCTCAACGCCTGCTACTATTTGCATCAGGATGGACGGCTGGAAGAAGCGGCAGCGCTGCTGGCAACGGTCAAGCCGAACGCCGCAGACACCCGGATGGTGCAGCTCGGCAAGCTTTTGCAGCAGGAGCTGGCTTCCTTGCAGGAGCAAACGGCGATTGTGAGCGACCTCGGCTATTCGCTGCGCCGCCTGGACAGCACGGAGTCCTATCAGGTCAAGGGCGAAGCGGTGCTCAGCGGGTTCACCTTCAAGTACACGCAGGAGATCGACCAGCGCAGCCAGATCAGCAAGCTCAACGGATTTTACCAATCGCCGCAAAAGCTCGTGTCCGACAAGCTGTCTACCTATACAGACGGTCGCAAACATATCCAATACTCCTACGACTCCGAATCGCAAAAATGGGAGCAGCACAAGACGGACAAGCTCGACTTTTTGCATGAATGGGTCAGTGCCCTTCCGGTAGCGGAACGTGCCAAAACTTTGCATGCCCGCTACTTCAAGCAGTCGTTCGGGGAGATTGACGTGATTACGGAGTGGATACCCGGTGCCGCTCTCGAAGAAAAATCCGCTTCGCTCATGCTTGAGCGCGGCAAAGTCAAACACGTGCCGCTGTTCATGAACAAGTATTACATTGACCGGGCGAGCGATCGCGTCGTCAAGCATACGTGGCGCTATGAAGAGATTTACAGCAGCGATGAATATGTCGCGTATTCCGGTACGGATCGGTACGATTACGCCGCAAACGTGAAACTATCAATTCCTGATGAAGTGCGAAAAGGGGTGACTCCATGAAGCGGTTTAGTCAATGGCTAGCGGCTGCCCTGTTGGCAGTATCGGCATGGCAAGCGCCAGTCCAGGCAGCAGAAAATCCGTACGTGGAAACAGAAGAAGTGTTTTATCACGTCATGGAAAGTCATCTGAGCAAGCCGCAAGCGGCGCAGTTGGTAAAAGGCGCGCTGCAAGCGGTCAGCGAGCAGGCAAAGGAACGAAAAAAGCTGCAGCTTGCCGTCTCTCCTGAGGACGACACATGGGACGAGCTGGAGCAGCGGCTTGTGGAATGGCAAAGCAAAGGCGGCTTCGATGCGGCTTCGATGAACGTATGGGCGATCGACGGCATGCTCTCGACCCTCGATGATCCGCACAGCGTCTTTTTTACAGCAGACGAACTGCGGCTGTTCCAGTCCGATGTGGAGAATCAGTTCGTCGGGTTCGGCTTTCGTCTGCGGATGCAAAACGATCATTTGATTATTCGCGAAATCGTTCCCGGCTCCCCGGCTGCGGCCTCAGTCCTCAAGCGCGGCGACCAGTTGCAAAAGGTCAATGAGGTTTCGCTTGTGGGCAAAAGCTTCGAGGAGTCGTACGCCTACCTGAAAGGGGCGGAAGGAACGGAAGCGGTCCTGACCGTCTATCGTCCCGCTGAAAAACGCGAGCTTCAGGTCAAGCTGAAACGGGCGATGATGACCCTTCCGGAAGCCGAAGGACAGCTTTTTTCCGATGGGTCCATTGGCTACATCAGCCTCGAAACATTTGGCTCCGAGGGCGCTTTGCAAATGCGCGACAAGCTGCTGGAATTTGCTCGCTCACCAAAACCGTTGACCGGGCTTGTGCTCGATTTGCGCGACAACGGCGGGGGCTATTTGGCGACTGCGCGAGACATCGCGAGCCTGTTTATGGAAGAGGGCCTGCTCATGTACACGACGAACCGCAATGGCGTGGAAGTGGAGACATGGGTGAGAAACGGACGGGATATCAACGTTCCGGTGCGGATTTTGGTGAATGGAGGAACAGCCTCCGCCTCTGAGCTTTTGTCTGGCGCCTTGCGCGACCACGGCATTGCCAAGCTGATCGGCACTAAAACGTACGGAAAAGGAAGCGCGCAGCAAGTCATCCCGCTATCGGCGGGAGATGCGTTGAAGCTGACGCTGAACGAGTATTTCACGCCCAAGCATACGATCGTCAATCACATCGGACTCACGCCGGACATACTGGTAGAGGATTACGGGGCGCAAGTGATCGAAGCTCTCCACTCCCTGAATGTTCGCCAGTGGGAATTGAGCGATGAGGATGGCGATACGGTTATCAACGGCATTCCGTTTCCTACCGTGGAACCGCTTTTCAAGCAAGGAACCAACGGATTGCAAATCAGGGCGGCTGTCCTGTCGCACTTGTTGAAAGATCCTGAGATCGGGGAAAAAGAGTATGTGGAGCTTTCGCCTTATTTGCATAAGCATTCTGCCTTGAAAGTGCAAAGCAAAAATGGATTCCATGTCCTGACTTATACTTCCTAACGAAAAGAGAAGAGAAGGCCTCTGCTGTCCGTGGGATTTGTCCATTCCACGTGCCGGCAGAGGCTTTTTTGTTTGACATGGGCTATCCTCCAAAGATGCTTCGCCAAAAACACGGTCGAAGCCTTTCGTTTTCGCATACGAGCGGGGCTTGCGGAAAGCCAGGGGGGAAGTTTTCTTTCGCTTGGAGTATAGTCGACTGCTGGAAGCCGAACACTATCAGGTGATACTAATGAAGAACGAAGGATGGCAGACCGATGAAAAAGGTACTTCTTTTTTTGATCGACTCCATGATGCCGGATGTGCTGGAGCGTTGCATTGCGGCAAACAAAGCGCCGGGCTTGCGCTTTTTGCTGGAACATAGCCAGTACATCCCGGACTGCGTGACCGTGTTTCCGACGATGACGGCTTCGATCGACTGCTCTCTGATAACGGGCGTGTACCCGGATCAGCACAAAGTTCCGGGACTGGTTTGGTACGATTCGGAGCAGAAAAAAATAGTGAATTACATTAACGGCGCGGTTCCGGTGCGCAAGCTGGGCATTGCCCAATGTGCAACCAACGTGCTGTTTGACTTGAACGAGCGCCACCTTAGCAAAGACGTGAAGACGATCCATGAGGTGCTGGAAGAGCACCAGCTCGTGTCGGGGTCGATCAATGTCATTGCCCACCGTGGCCATAAGCAGCACAAGGTGCACATGCCGCCTCTGCTCGACGCCATCACCTCTTTTCAGCTTCGCGAGACGGTAAGCGGCCCGACGATCATGAGCATAGGCACGCTGGTGCGGCCAGACATATTCCGTCCGGTGACGTGGAATATGGCGCAGACCGTATTCGAAGGCTACGGAATCAACGACACGTACGCCATCGACGTCCTGATCGAAGTCATTCGCAGTGGCAAACAGCCTCATTTTACCTTGGTCTACCTCCCGGAAAACGATCACAAGCTCCACGCTTCGCCGCAAAATGCTATCCAGCACCTTGCCGATGTAGACAAGCAGCTCGTGCGCTTTTTGGACAGCTTCGCCTCCTGGGAGCAAATGCTGGAGCGAAACGTCTGCATCCTGATCTCGGACCATGGCCAGACGGTAATCGGGGAAGGCGAAGAGC